>JANMNE010000040.1:0-16204 GCA_031373785.1 Ilumatobacteraceae bacterium | reverse complement strand
CTCTACAAGTCGGGTTGCTCGCGCGAGCGTCTCGAACGGATCGCGACAGCGACAGGCGACCCGTGGCTCGCCGACCTCGCCGTCGGCGACGTGTTCTGGGATCGCCTCATCGGGATCGAGCCGCTGGGCGAGATGGAAGTGTTCGATGCAACCGTAGAACCGCATCACAACTTCGTTGCGAACGGAGTTGTCGCGCACAACTCGCTGGAACAGGACGCCGACGTCGTGATGTTCCTCTACCGCGACGAGGTCTACAACAAGGAGTCCGCCGACAAGGCGATGGCCGAGGTGATCATCGCCAAGCATCGCTCCGGCCCGACCGGTACGGTCCGATTGGTCTTCCGCGGCCAGTTCACCAAGTTCGGCAACGCAGCGCGCGGTGTCTGAACAGCGTGCAGGACTCGCGCGACCGATGATCCGGGAGGCTTCCTCGGCCGACGACGCGGTGATGGATGCGATCGCGCGTGAAGGCGATGCGTCTGCGAATGCGATGTACCTCGAACTGGTGCGATCGCAGCGCGGCCGGCTGCTGGTTGCCGAGACTGGCGGTCGCATCGTTGCCTACGGCGGCGTGGTCGATGTCGACGGAATCGCGATGCTGACCGATCTGTTCGTGTCGGTTGACGCACGCGGTACGGGGATCGGTACCGAGCTGTTGCAGCAGCTGTTCGCCGGAACGACGCGGCGGATGACGTTCAGCTCGCAGCACCCAGCAGCATTGCCCGTGTATCGACGGCTGGGGATGGAACCGCGGTGGCGACTGTTGTATCTCGAAGGTCGAGCACTCGGTGGGGGCGCTGCGCTGCCGGTCGAACCGTGGCGACATGACCGCCAGTCGCTGGTGGAGCAGATGGCTCGTCAGGGCGCCTACGTGACGGGCGATGTCGTCTCGATGCCCGACAAGGGCGGGATCTGGATCATGCGATTGCACAGTACGGACCCCATCGACGCGTTGGCGGCGGCGATCCAGGCGATGCCCGCCGGCATGATGGTCACGATGTGCACACCCGAGCACAGCCCGATTGCGGTGTGGGCGCAAGCGCGCGGTTTCGTGGTCACGGACCACGACACGTACTGCGCGACCCCTGACGCCGATATCGCCCCGGACCTACACTGCCTCGACCCCGGTCTCGCCTGAGCGGGCGATGATCTGGTCGACGATCTCGGTCACGCGGAGCGCCGCGTCGACGGTGCTGTCGTCGACGATCACCCACGCTCGACCATTCTCGGCGTCGGTGTTGAGGCCGATCAACAGGCTGGCCTCGCGCAGACCGCGCTGAATGGCGCCGAGGTGTTCGGGTGGTACGTCGACACGTCGCATCGGGGTCGTGGGCGCGACAACGCCCATCGCATCGCGCCGCAGCGCGTCGAGCGCGAGCAGCACGGTGTCGTCCGTCGCGGGCACGCCGGTCGCCGCCGCGCAGCCGTCGATCCACCCTTTGATCTCGTAGAAGATGGGTGCGGGCGTTGAACTCGCGCCGAGCGCGATCGAGGATCGGATCGGCGGGTCGCTGTCGAGCAGCGAGGCAAGGAACCAATCTTCATAGCGGTCGTGGTCGAAGCCGCGCTCGATGAGCACGCTACGCGCCGGTGATGGGTGCCGGTCGTCGAGCAGGGCAAGCACGACGTGCTCGGGCCCGACCCACTGATGACCCAGCCGCACCGCTTCGCTCAGTGCGCCCTGCAACGCGCTCAACACAGACGGCAGAGTACCGGCCTGCAGGCGCTCGTGCCGCGAGTACAGTCCGGCGATGCCGAATGCTCTCGTGACGGGGACCTCGTCGGGCTTCGGCCTGGCGACCGTCGAGCGTCTTGCCCACCTCGGTTGGTCGGTCATCGCAGCGCAGCGAGACCCGTCGACGGCTCGCGGCGATGCGCCGTACGACACGATGGCGATCGATCTGCGTGACCGTGCGTCCATCGCCAGGATGGGCGCCGTGGTTGACGCCCTCGATGGTGGGCTCGACGCGCTCGTTTCCAACGCCGGCTTCGGAATCGTCGGGCCGGCGGAGGAGGTGTCGGACGATGAGTTTCGAGATCAACTCGAGGTCAACCTGGTCGGAACCATGGCGCTCTGCCGCGCCTGTCTTCCCGCACTCCGCCGCGCCGGGGGAGTGATCGTGCAGGTCTCCAGTGTTGGCGGGCAGGTGGGTTCGTCGGGGCTGAGCGCTTACAACGCTTCGAAGTTCGGCCTCGAAGGTGCCAGCGAGGCATTCGCGCAAGAGGTCGAATCACAAGGCGTGCGGGTTGTTCTGGTGGAGCCGGGAGCATTTCGCACATCGATCGGCGCCAAGAGCCCGGCAATCCGAGGCAGAGGCGGGAGTGGTCAGTACGAGGCGTTGTGGCAGGAGCTCGATGACTTCCTGGGATACCTCGACGCTGACGCCGAAGATGCGACGATCGCCATCGACGCGATTGTGGCCGCGGTGATCGTTCTTGCGTCGAGCCGGGACTACGTCCGCGGCGACGGCCCGGCTCCCACCCTTCGGCGGTAGGCGCGAACCGGTGTTGTCAGAGTCTCGCCCGACAGTGGCAAGCGCGGCGGCGCCTCCACCACGTGGCCAACGCGGCGACCACGATCAGTGCCTCCGCGGTGTACGCGAGGACCTGTAGCAGGGTGATCCCAGGATCGTGGCTGTTGAATCGGTCCAGTCCGTGGTCACGATCCGAACGATTTCACCGGGCCGATGACCTGCTCGATGAAGCGCAGCCCAGGCTCTGCATCGAGAGGATGGCCGAAGTCCATCACGAAGTACGTCACGCCCAGTTCGTGCAGGTGCCTCAGCCGTTCGACCCACTGCGCAGACGCGGCGTCGGAGTCCGGGAGATCACCGTCAACCGTGACGCTGCAGGCGATGTCGGCCGGATCTCGCCCGGCCTCGACTGCAGCGGCGTGCACGATGTCGCGCTTTCGCTTCCAGTCGCCGTCGTCGCGGTAGCCGCCGTTCCAGATGTCGGCCTGCCGCCCGACGATCGGCAGGCCGATCTTCTCGCCGGAGCTCCCGATGCAGATCGGCGGCACCGTCTCGGGTCGCGGCGTCGCCGCGGCGTCGTCGATCTGGAAGTACGTGCCGGCGAACGTGGGGTGCGCTTCGGTCCACATCAGGCGGCAGATCTGCACGACCTCTTCGAGTTGGCGCAACCGCACGGCGGTTGGCGGGAAGTCGTAGCCGTACGAGTGGTACTCGTCTTCACGCCACCCACCGCCGATGCCGAGGATGAACCGGCCGCCGGACAGCACTTGCAGCGTTGCTGCCATCTTGGCGATCAGCGCCGGGTTGCGGTACCCGTGGCCGAGCACGTGGTGGCACAGCATCACGTCGGGAAACCTGGCCGCCAGCCACGTCAACGTGACCCACCCCTCGAGGAAGCCCTCCGTCTTCTCCTTGTCGAAGCCGTAGAAGTGATCGGCGATCCAGACCGAATCGAAGTGCGGCAACACGTGGGGGAGGATGTGTTGCTCCTGGTACATCACGATCGGTTGAAAGTTGCTCCCGCCGTGACCGGCAACCGGCGACAACCATCCAAATTTCGTCACGACGCTTCCTCTCGTCTCCGCCTCGATCAAGCCACTGGCACCAGAGGCTCCCACATGGTGATCGCCGGACCGTGGTCGTCGTGCTGCGGTGACGGGTCGAGCAGCACGTCGATCGCCCGCTGACGTTCGGCGTCGGTGAACGGACGGGTCGTGTGGCAGTACTCGACCATGTTGCGGTTGGGATCGGTCGTGTAGATGCTGACGCAGAAGCCGTGATCGACCTCGGGGACGGTCAGGCCGTGGCCGCGCCAACGATCACGGTGCTCGTGGAGCTCCTCGATCGTGGCGGCGTCGAAGGCGATGTGATTGACCCAGCTCGGCAACCCGATCGCCTTGTTCAAGTTGACCGGGAACTGGTCGCCGATCTGGTCGTCGTGCAGCTCCCAGAACGCCATCAGGCCTTCGTCGAGGCTGACGGTGGGATTGGTGGCGAAGAAGAAGTGCTTGCTCCAGCCACCGTGTTCGCCCGGGTTGGGCCCGACGACCACTTTGACGAGCTCGAAGCCCATCACCTCGGTGTAGAAGCGATGCGTCGCGGCAGTGTCGCGGGTGGCCAGGGCAACATGATGGAACGCCATTGCGGAATTGTCGCGCCGGTGGGTGGCGGTACCAGCAGCGGGCCGCCAGACTTGCCGGTGTGTTCCTCGGCGACGACCTCTTGGCCTATCTGGTGCTGGCCCTCGGCGGCGCACTGTTCGCAGGAAACGCGCTGGCGTTGATCAAGCCGCCCCCGCCGAAGGAGGGGGATCTCGCCAAGGCGCCGATCGGTCGCAGCCTCCTGATGGGCGCGATCGGCCTGATCGCTGCAGTGTGGTCGCTGGCCTCGTTGCTCAGCTGAGGGCTGCCTACTCGGCGGCCATCACTTCGGCGAGGGTTCGCAGGAAGCGGTCGTTCTCCTCGGGCGTCGAGATGGTCACCCGGATGCCTTCCTTGCTGAACGGCCTGGTGACGACACCGCGCTTTTCGAGGCCCAGATAGATCTCGTCGGTGCGCTCGCCGATCGGCAAGTACACGAAGTTGGCCTGGGCATCGGGAAGCTGCCATCCGGTGGAGGTCAGCTCGGTGATCACGCGCGCCCGCTCGCTGAGGATGTCGGCGACCCGCTCGCCGATCTCTGCTTCGGCGTCGATCGCGGCAATTGCTGCGACCTGGGCCAGGGCACTGACCGCGAACGGGAACAGGGTCTTGTCGATCGCTGAGATCACCTCGGGGTCGGCGATCGCGTAGCCGGCGCGGATGCCGGCCATGCCCTGTGCTTTGGAGAACGTGCGGGTCACGACGACGTTGCGGTACCGGGGGATGAGGTCGCGCACCGGGTCGCCGAGTGCTGGATCGAGAAACTCGCGATAGGCCTCGTCGATCACGACGATCGTCGCCGGTGAGATGCCATCGAGCAGTGCGGCCATGTCCGCGGTCGACAACGCCGTGCCGGTGGGGTTGTTCGGCGTTGCCAGCACCACCAGCTTGGTGCGTTCGGTGATCGCCGCGGCGACTGCACCGAGATCGAAGGCGTGGGCGGCGGTGAGGGGGGTGGTGACAGCGACGCCGGCCATCAGTTGCGTGTAGACCGGGTAGACCTCGAACGAACGCCATGGATAGACCACCTCGTCGCCCGGGTCGACGTAGGTCAGGAACAGTTGTTGCAGCAGGCCGACCGAGCCGGCTCCGACAGTGACCTGCTCGGCGCTGAGGTCGAGGCGTGTCGCCAGCCGCTCGCGCACCGCCGTGGCGCGATGATCCGCATAGCGGTTGGCGCCGGTGGCTGCCGCGGCGACGGCATCGACGATCGCCTGGATGGGTGGCAGCGGGTTCTCGTTGGAGGCCAACTTGATCGCGTTGGTGATGCCGTGCTCCGCCTCGGCCTGCGCGGCGCCCTTGCCGGGACGGTAGGCGGGCATGAGATCGACGGCAGGACGCGGCCTGCCGACGGAATGCATTGCGGTCATGGATGCTCCGGTCGGCGAGTGGTCAGCCAAACGTAGCGCCGTGCGCCGGGTCGGGGTGTTGTGAAACCGCCATCGGCCCGAGCAACGGCTGCGCGGCGAGCGTGACCCGGTCGCGCCCACCGTCTTTCGACTTGAACAACGCTTCGTCGGCGCGCAGCATCGTCTGCGCAACGTGCGCCCCCTTGCCGAGGGCGACACCGATCGACACGGTCAGCGGATCGTCGACGGCAAGCGCCATCCGCGAGACGGCAAACCGAATTCGTTCGGCGACCTGACCGGCCTCGGTCGTGTTGGTCTGGGCCAGCAGCACGCAGAACTCCTCGCCGCCGTAGCGGTAGACGACATCGCCGGTGCGTACCTCGCAACGCAGCACGTCGGCGACGGCGCGCAGCACCTGATCACCGGCGTCGTGGCCGTGCTCGTCGTTGATCCGCTTGAAGTGGTCGATATCGACCATGATCACTGCCACAGGCGTATCGCCGTTGCGGGCCTCGATCGCCAGGTCACGGTCGAGACGACGACGGTTGCCGACACCGGTCAGATCGTCGCAGAGTGCCAACTGGGCGAAGTGCCGGTTCCGACGACTGCGGACCGCGGCGAAGATTCCCATCGCAGCGCCGGTCGCGGCAAGCATGCCGATCGCGATGAGGGCGATGAGGATCGTACGATCGGGCACGCCCGCCGAGACAGCCCTCACGAAAGTGGTGCGTCCGCCGTTGGTCATCATCGTTGTATCGGCGTCACGATGCGCGAAGTTGAACGCTGATCAGAGCCCGCGAGACGTGTGCAAGGCTGCGGGCATGTCAGCAGCGATCGAGCGTTGGGGTTCAGGCGGGCCGTGGGAGGCCGTTGTCGGGTACAGCAGGGTGGTCCGCGGCGGCGACCACGTGCATGTCGCGGGCACGACGGCAACCGTCGACGGAGTCGTCGTCGGGCAAGGCGATGCCGGTGAGCAGACCAGGGTGATCTTGCGCATCATCGGCGATGCCCTGGCCAAGGCCGGTGCCACGTTCGAACAGGTCGTGCGGACGAGGATCTTCGTCGTCGACATCTCCGACTGGCAGGCGGTCGGCGCGGCGCACGGCGAGGTCTTCGCAGCCATCCGCCCGGTTTCGACGATGGTCGAGGTCTCGCGCCTGATCGACCCCTCCCACCTCGTCGAGATCGAGGTTGACGCGTACAGCCCGCTCGGCGGTTGAGGCCTACCACGGCGCGATCGGCCGCCGTGCGAGACTTTGCGGGTGACGGATCCTGAGGATCGAGCGGATGAGCAAGGTGGCATGCGCGACGATCTCGAGCGCTTGCTGGCGTTCCCCGCCAAGCTGATCCCCACCTCGGTCATCGTGCCGGCCTGGCGGCGGCTGACCGATGGGGAGTCGACCTGGCCGGTGCGCGGCGCCGTCGTGGCCGCGACGGCACTGCAGGTTTCCCTCCCGAACCAGTACGAGATCCCACCGACGTGGCTGTTGCCGACCCTGGGTGGGTTGCTGGGCGTAGGCCTGTCGATTGCCCATCCCCATCGCATCACTCGGCACTCGCCGCAACTGCGGACCGTCAGCATCTTGCTGATCGCCGTCATCTCGTTGGCCAACGCCGGGTCTGCGGGTCGCCTGATCACCGCGTTGCTGAACGGCAAGGCGCAGGAGATCTCGGCGACGACGCTGTTGTTGACCGGCGGTGCGATCTGGTTGACCAACGTGATCGTGTTCGGAATGTGGTACTGGAACCTCGACCGTGGCGGCCCGGCGGCGCGTGCGCAGGCGTTGAAGTCGTACCCCGACTTCCTGTTCCCGCAGATGACCGCCCCCGACCTGTCGCCGGCCGATTGGCAGCCGGAGTTCTTCGACTACCTGTACCTGTCGTTCACCAATGCCGCCGCGTTCAGTCCCACCGACACGCTGCCATTGGCACGCTGGGCGAAGATGGCGATGATGGTGCAGTCGATCGTGTCACTCGGCACGGTCGTGCTGGTCGTCGCCCGCGCGGTCAACATCTTGAAATGAGCGCCGAGCGGCCACGATGACAGCGAGCAGACCGATGCTCAACACCAGCAGCGGGATCAGCGCATCGGGACGATTGTTGATGAGGTTGCCGAGCCGCGAGTTGACCGCGGCCATTCCGGCGATGATCGCGAGGACCCCGAACACTGCCGACACCGGGTCGAATGGGTGGATCTTCACGGTGTGACCTCCGTGGTCGTGGTCGCCAGGACGAACGTCGTCGTAGCTCCCGGTGGCAGGGGAGGATCAGGTCTCGCGATGGTGAACCCACCCGGCGTGATCACCACGCCATCGATGCGGATCACCGCGCCGTTGTCGAGTTGGACCGAACCGTCGTCGCGCTGCTCGATGATGGGGACCTGGTACGAACCGTCCGCTTCGATCCGGCGCCCGTCGCCGAAGTCGATCGATCCATCGACGAACAGCACGGTCCCGTCGCCGAAGAACTGCTTGGCGATCACGTCGGGCAGGAAGGTCGGCACCGTGATCGGTGGGATGCCGTCGACGAACGAACCGCGGCGAACCTCGAGGTGGCCGACGCCGACCCGCAGCTTCAGCGTGATCAGCTTCGTGCCGTCGGTGTTGTCGTCGAGGGTCAGCGAGCGCCGGTAGCCGTTGCTGGTCGACCCGAGCGAGTCGATCGAACCGATCCCGACGCGGGCATCGATCTGCACGTGGGCGGCGTCGGGCACGACGACGGTGAGGTCGCCCACACCGACATCGACCTCCGTCGACGCATCGCCGGTGAAGTCGGCGAGGATGAGCTCGAAGCTGCCGATGCCGGTGCGATACCGGGCGGCCACGGTGCTCCCGGCACCGACGAACTCTGTTCGATCGCCTGAGCGATGGTCCAGACCGACACCGGCGAAGCTCAGCGCCGATGCGGTGACCGCGGCAACAGTCGTCGCCACCGCGGGCACGATCAACCAGCGAGCGCGGCCGGCGAACGTGCCGAACACCATGCCAAGGCCCAGCACGACGGTGGCCCAGCCGAACGCCCATGGCCCCCGGTTGGCGGAGCTTGCATTGAGCAGCCAGACCAATGCGCCGATCACGGTCGCCGCGCCGATCGTCAACAGCCCCAGTGGCGACCGCGGGGGGCGCGGTCGCCGGTGGCGCTCGGTTGTCAAGGCATCCCAGCGCTCGCCCGTGGAGCCACCGGCGGCGTCCGTGCGCACATCGGCTGCGGGGGGCGGCGGCAGTGGTTCGACCGGAGTCCGTCCGCGCCACAACGCGATCGCCGCGCCCAGCAGGCCGATCGCCACGACCCAACCCGCGCCGGGCAATCGGGCCTCGCCGTTGAACAACCAGCGCAACGACAGCAATACGACAATGCCGCCGCCGATCCTGCGGGCAGTGGACGGCGGCGGCGACGTCGGCGAGTCGGCGAGCAACGCCAGCCCGGCGACATACATCACGATGCCGACGCCACTGAACAGCCCCAGCACCACGAACGCGATGCGCACCAACAGCGGATCGATTGCCAGGGCGCGGCCCAACCCGCCGGCCACGCCGAGCATGATCCGGTCGTCGGATCGCGCCCAGCGTCGCTCGGGGGTCGGCGGGGTCACCGGGGTCGGCGGTGGCAGCGCGGCTGGCTCCGTCTCGAGATTGGTCATGGGTTGCACGGTACGGATGTGCGGCGGTTCACGCCATCGGGGATCACCCTGGTTGATCCCTGAGTTCGGTGGCGGGGGATCAGGGTTGCCACCTGATGTGCCGGGTGCCATTCGATGCCACGATATGCACATGGACACCACGCCCGCACCGCTGCGCGGGGACCGTCGGGTCGAGTTCGCCCGTTCGTCGACCGACCGCATGCTGTTCGGCGTGTGCGGCGGGATTGCCCGCCGGTACGGCATCGACAGCTACGTGGTGCGCGTTGCCCTGTTGGTCCTGACATTGACCGGTGGTGTCGGCGTGGTGCTGTACATGGTGGCATTCGCGCTCAGCACTCCGCCTGACGAACTGCCACTTCCACCGGAACCCGACCACGCTGTTGTCTCGACGCGATCGATCGCCGTCGCCGCCGCCAGCGGCGGCTTGCTGATGACCGCCCGCAACATCGGGCTGTGGCCGGGGGACACGATCATGGTGCCCGCCGTCGTCGTCTCGGCGGGCTCGGCGCTGCTGTGGTATCACGGTCGCGAGTCGCATCCAGAGGGCGATCCGCTGGAACGAGTGCTTCAGGGCCGGGCCACGCCGTTGCGCGCCTTGGGCGGCGTGGCCCTGGCGCTCGCCGGCGTCGTGGCGTTGGTTGCGCGCGGCGTGCGTGTGCAGCAGTTGCCGGCAGCGCTTGCGGCGTTGGCGATGGCGCTGGCAGGCACAGCGGTGTTGGTTGGTCCGTACGTCGGGCGGTTGACGACTCAGTTACGCGATGAGGAGCGGGCCCGCATTCGTGATCAAGAGCGCAATGACATGGCGGCACATCTGCACGATTCGGTGTTGCAGACACTTGCGCTGATGCAACGAGCCGCGGCCGATCCGCGTCGGATGGTCATGCTGGCACGTCGCCAGGAACGAGAGCTGCGCAGCTGGCTGTACGACGTCAAGGCCAGCGCCGCCGTCGGCTCGCTCAGCTCGCGGGCCGAAGGCATTGCTGCTGAGGTCGAACTCGATCACGGGATGCCGGTCGATCTCGTCGTGGTCGGTGATGTCGAGGTCACGACTGCGGTCGACGCATTGCTGTTGGCCGTACGCGAGGCGACCGTCAACGCGGCCAAACACGCCCAGGCCGATCTGGTCAGCGTCTTCATCGAGGTCGAGCCGACCACGATCACCGCGTTCGTGCGCGACAAGGGCGTGGGTTTCGCGTCTGCAGAGATCGGCAACGATCGCCGCGGCATCGCCATGTCGATTCGCGATCGCATCGAACGCGTCGGCGGCAAGGCTGTCTTGGATTCCTCGCCGGGCGCGGGCACCGAGTGGGAACTGGTGGTGCCGCGATGACGGCTCGGGTCCGCGTGTTCGTGGTCGATGATCACGCGCTGTTTCGCTCCGGCGTGAAGGCGGAGATCGGCGACGCCGTCGAGATCGTCGGCGATGTCGGTTCGGTCGACGAGGCCATCATCGCCATCCGTGCGACGAAGCCCGATGTGGTCCTGCTCGACGTGCACCTGCCCAACGGTGGTGGCCGGGCGATCCTGGAAGGTCTCGCCGGTGACCTGCCAGACACAAAGTGCCTGGCGCTGTCGGTGTCGGATGCCGCCGACGACGTGATCGGGGTGATCCGCGCCGGGGCGCGTGGCTACGTGACCAAGACGATCACGCGCGAGGAGTTGCTCGACGCCATCCGTCGTGTTCATGCAGGCGACGCGGTGTTCTCCCCACGCCTCGCCGGCTTCGTGCTCGATGCATTCGCCGGGTCCGCACCCGTCACGTCGGATCCCGAAATGGATCGGCTGACCCAACGCGAGCAAGAGGTACTCCGTCTCATCGCGCGGGGATACACCTACAAGGAGGTCGCGGCACGCCTCCACGTCTCGGTCAAGACCGTCGAGACCCACGTCTCGTCGGTGCTGCGCAAGCTGCAGCTCTCCAACCGCCACGAACTCACCGCCTGGGCCGCCGACCGTCGCCTCCTGTAGCAAACAGGCATTCGCACCGTGATGGACGGCGTCGCGCCCGGACACGCTCGTTCACTCTCCTACAGTCGGCGAGATGATCGAAGCGCTGGCCGTGCCCGAGCTGCCATTTGCCGTCGCCCCGTCGCAGCTCGACGTGTGGTGCCGCGACGACCAGGCGGGCGCGGTGGTCGCAACTGCGCCGGCCCACACCGATCTCTACGTCAACCCCGGCGGCGAGGGCTCCGGCGACGCGGAATCCCTGCTCAACGCGGCAACCCTGCTCGGAGCACCGCCCCCAGGCGACTTCCAGCTCAGTGCTCGGCTCGCCGTTGACTTCGCCGCCCAGTACGACGCGGGGGTCCTGCTGCTGTGGATCGACGAGCGGCACTGGGCAAAGTTCTGCTTCGAGTTCTCCCCGGCGGCCGAGCCGATGGTCGTGTCGGTCGTGACTCGTGACTACTCCGACGATGCCAATGCCTTCGTCGTCGCCGATCGGTCGGCGTGGTTCCGCGTGTCACGCATCGACCACGTCTATGCGTTTCACGCGTCGACGGATGGTCGGATGTGGCGCCTGATCCGCGTCTTCACACTCGGCGTGGAACTGAACGGACACATGATCGGGTTCGAGGCCCAGTCGCCCACCGGTGACGGCTGCGTGGTGACCTTCGATCAGATCCATTTCACCTCCGAACGCCTCGGAGACCTGCGCGACGGATCCTGACTTGTGCTCGTGGTCATCGGTACGGCTTCAATCGCTGCCGATCCAAGGGGCGAGCAGACCCCCGGGTTCGAGCGTGCTGGTGACTTGCCTCCACGCGCTGGGGCTTGTACATGTGACGGCGACTGCGACGCGATGTGCTGGGGCGATCGAAAGTCTGGTGACGAACCCGCCCCACTGACCGTCGTGTGTGAGCATCCGGCCGACAACTCCGCCGGCATCGAGTTCGAACATCCCGGCGCCGTACCGGATGCCTCCCTCGAAATCGTCATTCGTATTGACCGGGGTATCGACCGCAGCGTCGAATCGTTCGGCATTGATCGTCGGAGCACCGAGGGTGGGCTCCCAGTACTGCGCCGCCCACGCCACCAGCTGGCCCGGGGTCGTTTGGATGGCCCCGACACCGATGGTGGGCTCCCAGCGACTATCGGCGATCTGCCACTTGCCACCGGCGTCTTGATAGGACACCGCCTTGTCGCCGATCGCGGCGATCGGGTCCATCACCATGTCGAGACCGAGCGGCTCGAACACCTCCGCGGTCAGGAACGTGCCCAGATCGTCACCGGTGACCGCCAGGACTACCTGGCTCAACAGGAAGTAGTTCGAGTTCGAGTACTCCCACCTCTTGCCCGGTGCGAAGTGGAGATCGACAACGTCGCCCAGCACAGCGAGCGCGTCGGCGATCGTGGGGCTGGTGCCCCTCACGGTGAAGCCGCGCTCGAGGAGCAGGTCGATGTAGTCCGGGATCCCGCTCACATGATGAATCAGCTGTGCCACGGTGGGCCGGGACGCCCAAGCTGGCAGATCGGGCAGATACGTGGACAGCGGCACGTCGAGGTCGACCTCGCCTCGCTCGGCCAGCAGCAAGATGGCCGTGGCGGTGAACTGCGTCGAGACGTCGCCGATGTCGACCACCGTGTCGACAGTCATCGGCTCGAACGGATCCAAGCGTGCCGCACCATACGCCTCGGCGAAGACAATCGCCCCGCCCCGCCCGACCGCCACCGCGCACCCCGGGTCGTCGCCGCGCAGGTTTGCGAACAGGCCGCGAGTGAACTCTGCCGCGGCGGCGTCACCTCTGTGTTCGCCCGACGTCACCGCCGGGGCGGCGGTCGACGGCTCGACCGGCACGTCGACGTCGTCAATCGTGGTCTCCGTGAGCTCAGTTGTGCGGTCCGTGCGCCCCTCGTCGACACAACCGGTGAGCGCCACGACGGTCATACCGATCGCCACGCAATATCGGCTCTGCCACGTCAGATGAGACACGACCCCCCCCGGCGGACGTAGGACGACTCGCCAGTCGCGCGCTCCATCGTCGTCTACCTCCCGTCAACCGTGTGATCGACGGTACACCTGAATGGCACGGGAAGTGGCACGATTGACAAGAGTGGCCTCGACAGCCGTATTGCATACCTGCCTCTGCGTGTGTGGTGGACAGGCAGTCCAGAGTTCGGACTCGCAGCACTCACGCACCAGCCTCCGTTTCGCGTCGCAATCGCCGATGGGGAGCACTTCGACCTGCCGAGCGTCGCGAACCAGTAGACGCGCCGATCGGTGTCCGCATCGCAGCGAGACGAGCAGCACGGCGAGCATCATCAATCCGAGCGTGCCAAATGCGATGACCCTGCCAGCCCGACGCGATGGAATCAGTCGCGGACGCTGCCACGGGCGACCGGTTCCGAAGCTCAGTCGCCGTCGATATCGCCGTCGCCGGTATCGCTCTCGTCGGCTGCCTCGGCCGAGTCCGATGACTCGGTTGAGTCGGTCGGCTCGACTGGGCGCGCCGCCCACGCCGGGCGCTTTCCGGTTTCCAGCTCCAGCAGCTCGGCCTTCGCCTCACGCCACGCCACATCGGCAGCGGCCGCGCCCCTGCCGGTTCGTGTCGCTTCTTTCACCAGCTCGACGGCGCGTTGGTGCGCTGCCTGGGCGCGCTTGAGCCGGTCGGCCTGCTCGGCTACCTCGATCTTGCGACGCTCGGCCTCCGCCTTGCGATCGATCACGGCCTGTCTGGCGCGCCGATCAGCTTCCTCGGAGTCACGCAGACTCTGGGCAAAGCGCTCTGCGTCAGAGAGCGGGCGTGGCGGCGGAGCCTTTGGACGTCGACGACTTGGCATCCGCGCCATTGTGGTCGGTGATCACTGCGATCTCAACATCGTGACCGTCACGCGCCTGCTGCGGGGTTACCGGAGGATGAGCACGATGATGACGATGAGAAGGATGAGGCCGATGAGGCCCCCGCTGATGTAGATACCGGATGCGAGCAACATGATGCTGGTGGTACCCGGTGCGAGATGGCGGCAAACGTCGCCTGCGTAACGTTTGGCGATCGGCCCCCTCGGGTACTCCGTCGGCGCAATCGCTTACAACGACGTAGGAGACATCATGGACAACAACCTGGATCAAGCCAAGGGCAGGGTCAAGCAAGCCGTCGGCGACCTCACCGACAACAAGGATCTGAAGAAGCAGGGCAAGGCCGACGAGAACGCCGGCAAGGTCAAGGAGTTCCTGGAAGACACCAAGGACAAGGCAGAGGATCTCGTCGACACGGTCAAGGACCGGGCGACGAAGAACTGATCGCCACGGTGTGACCCTCGGCCTTGTCAGTTCACGGCTTGGCCGAAGGTCAGCCACGCGGCTTGGGGTGGTTGTTCGCTCTTGCCGGTGGGGCCTTCACGGCTGTGTCGGCGGCCAACGAGGGTTGCGTCAACGTTGTTCCGCGGTACAGGCGTGAAAGTCCACCGTGGCGGTATGGCTCGACCGTGCCGGGCTCAGGCTTCTTCGCTTGCTCCCCGATACTCGATCAACAACAGCGTCGCGTCGTCGTTGAGGCCGGTGCCCACGTAGCTCACGACATTGGCGGAGAGCCGGCGCACGGTCTCGGCAACGGGAACCTGGTCATGCGATGATCGCACGAGGAAATCGGCGAGACGGTCGGAGCCGAAGAGCGTGCCGTCTGGCGACTTCGACTCGGTGATTCCGTCCGTGTAGAACAAGATCCGGTCACCGCGCTGCAACGCCACCGTGGCAACTTCGACGACATGGCCACCCAGCCCCATCGGCGTCGAGGGGGAGCACTGCAACTCGCCGGCGTAGGTGTCGTTGCGGACGAGCATCGGCAGGACATGGCCGGCGTTGAGCCAGGTCAGGACACCGGTCGAGAAGTCCAGGGTGCCGATCTGCCCGGTGACGAAGTACGACTTGCCGAACTGATCGGTGATCAACCGATCGGTGTGGAGGTACGCAGTCGTGAGGTCGCCCATCTCACGTCGCACGTTGCGGAGGCTGCCGACGGCTGCGGTCGACATCAACACCGCCGACATGCCATGGCCGACCGCGTCGACGATTGCAAAGTCGAGACGGTGATCGTTCAGTGCGTAGTCGAACGAGTCGCCACCGATCTCGTACGCCGGCTCCAGGATCCCACCGACCGAAACGCTGTCGGTGGTGCACGACAGCGGCGGCAGCAAGCTCCACTGCGCCTCCGCCGCGGGCGACATCGCTTCGGACCGCCGCGAGCGGTGCCACACGTCCGTGTAGCGCCGTCGGGTGACCAGCAGCAGCACCAGCGCAGCGACGACGGGCTTCAACACCTCGTCCCGCACCGAGTCGTCGGTGTCGAAGACCAGTTCGATCACGCCGATCCGTTCGGTCCCATCCGTCAGCGGCACCCACAGAACCGGCTCGTTCGCCGACGTGATGATCTCATCGTTGGCGAACGCGCGGCCGGCGACGGTTCCCTCGATCAACATTGCCTCGCTGTCCTCGCCTGTCGCCGAGACCTGCTGCAGGATTCGCAGGCCGTAGTCGGCGACGAACAGCCGTCCGCTGCTGGCTCCGACGGCATCGCACACGACCTCGACGAGTGGCGCGATCTCCCACGGCGGGACGCGTTCGGCGGTGTCGAACAGCCGGGCGACGGCTCGACCGACCGATGCTTCGTCCAATGCGGGCTCGCTCGTCATCGCTAACGGGGTGGACTGGTCGGTGGGATCACGCTGCAACGACCCTAGACGAATCGCTCTGGAGCGCTCATCTCACCCGGTCGCCGGCCTCGGATATCACGGTCACCGGGATCCCGTTCAGCACCGCGTTGCCCGACACGGGGTCGTAGGCGTCGCCGTCGGTGAGGATGTTCGTGTTGACGCCGGGGCGGCCCTCGGCGACACGAAGCCGCGCTCCCGGCGCATCGTGACCCCAGCCGTATGGAAGGCACACCACACCCAGCCGCATGTCGTCGGTCACCTCGACGGGCGCCGCGATCCGTCCGACCCGAGACTCGACGACGGCAACATCTCCGGTCACGAGACCGCGGTCGTCGGCATCGCTCGGATGCATCAGCAGCGTGCAGCGCTCCTTGCCCTTCATCAGCACGTCGATGTTGTGCAGCCAACTGTTGCCGGAGCGCACGTCGCGCCGGCCGATCAGGGTCAGACCTT
>JANMNE010000026.1:0-18276 GCA_031373785.1 Ilumatobacteraceae bacterium | reverse complement strand
CCCGGGCCTCGTGGGCATAGGCCAGATCGAAGTCGGCCAGCCCATGTTCTTGGCACACCGCCATACAGCGATCCGCGTAACGAAGCGACAATTCGGGTTCACCCACCAGTAACTGGACCTTTGCCAGCAACCACGCACCGCGAGCATCGTTGGCCGGGCCACGACGCACCGCGCGAGCCCAGTGGTACGTCGACGCGTACGCGCGTCGCAACATCTCCTCATCGTTCTCGGGCGTGCGCTCGGCCCCGATCATCTCCCATGTGGAGTTGTTGCACTCGATCCCCTGGGCCCGATGCCACTCGCCTGCAGCGTCGTCGATCCGAGCCAAGGGCGCAGTCAACGGCGGAAGCGATTCACCCGTCTCGACCACGGTCTTCAGACCGTCGAGCACATACACCCACCCGTCTTTCACGTTGGCCCATGTCAACGGGCTGCTCGCCAGATCGCCGTGCTCGAGTCGTAGTCGGGTCAGACCGTCGCCGACCGGTTCGACGATCCACTCCACCCGGCTCGGCGGCTCCTCCGACATCGCCGCGTCGTACAGCGTGTGCCACGTCATGATCAGCCGATGTGGCGGGTCCACTTCCTCGATCACGCCATCGACCGCCGGCTGGCCTTCACCAATCGTGGTGCGGTACGGCTGGCCCTTGACCGGAGGCGAATCGAAGGCGCTGCCATGGAAGTAGCGGCGCGTCCACGACGGCTCGACGATGGCATCCCACACCTCTTCGGGCGCGGCCTTGATGAAGATCTGGTAGACGTGCTTGGTGATGGCCATTGCGGGCTCCTAGTTCGTGGCGCGCTCGAGGTCGTGACGGATACCGACCAGGGCGCGGGTGAATGGTTGGGCGTACTTGCTGACCCAACGATCGGCGATCTCGCCGATCGGGACCGGGTTGAGGAAGTGCTGCTTGGTGCGACCGACTCGTTTGGTGGTGACCAGGTTGGCGGCCTGGAGCACGGTGAGGTGCTTCATCACACCGAACCTGGTCATCTCCGGAAATCGATCGCACAAGGCCTGCACTGTCTGGCCGTCGAGTTCGAACAGGACGTCGAGGATCGACTGTCTGGTCGGATCCGCGAGCGCCTTGAACACGTCGTCCATGGGTCTGGATAATATGTGACCAATTGGTCACATATCAACAGGATTGTTTCGCCGTTCATTCTTGACCGGAATAGTCGGGTATTGGTTAGTGTTGTCCAGCACGAATCAGCCAACCTGATCATCCACCACCCTCGAACATTCAAAGGACCTTCCATGACCGTTCGCCTCGGAGACACCGCTCCAGACTTCACCGCCGACACCACCCAGGGCGAGATCCACTTCCATGATTGGCTCGGCGACTCGTGGGGGGTGCTCTTCAGCCACCCGAAGGACTTCACGCCGGTGTGCACCACCGAGCTCGGCTACGTCGCCAAGATCAAGCCGGAGTTCGACAAGCGCAACGTCAAGGTGATCGGGCTGTCGGTCGACCCGGTCGACAGCCACGTGAAGTGGGAAGCCGACATCGCCGAGACGCAAGGCACTCCAGTGAACTTCCCGATGATCGGTGATTCCGACCGCAAGGTTGCCGACCTCTACGACATGATCCACCCCAACGCCAGCGACACCATGACCGTGCGCTCGGTCTTCGTCATCGGTCCCGACAAGAAGGTCAAGCTGACCCTCACCTACCCCGCCTCGACCGGGCGCAACTTCGACGAGATCCTCCGAGTGATCGACAGCCTGCAGTTGACGGCCAAGTACAAGGTCGCCACGCCGGCCAACTGGGTCGACGGCAACGACGTGATCATCGGCGGGCCAGTGACCAACGAGGAAGCCGAGAAGTTGTTCCCGCAGGGTTGGACCACGATCAAGCCCTACCTGCGAGTCCTCCCGCAGCCCGGCAAGTAGTCCGCACGTTCGTCAGCGGCGTTTGTCGCCGGGGCGGCGAAGTTCTTTGCGCTGCACGAATCGCAGCCCGCTCCAGGTGTCGTCGATCGCGCACACCTTGTTGTCGACCCAGCCGCTCGGCAGCAGTTCGGCGCGCAGCACGTCTTCGGTGATGTCGGTCGGCACGCCGCTCGACTTCTTCGGCCACGCCACCCACACGCCGCCGGCCGGCGCCGCGGCCTTCGTCAGTTTCGGCCAGGCCGCGATCAGCTTGGCACGCGATGTGAAGAAGGCGACGACGACATCGAGCGGTGCGAGCAACGACTTCTGCCAGACCGCGTCGCCGTAGTCGCCGAGCGTGTCGGCGAACCCCGCCGGAGGATCGACGACCACGAACACCGCATCGTCGACGATCCCGAGCTTCTTCGGCAACGGAGTACCCGAGTAACCAGCCATCACACGCCTCTTTCACCGCAAGCGGGAACACCCGGAACAATACGTTGCGTTCTGGGGCTGCCCGATTGTACGGGCGGGGTGGGACGTCGCGCCCCGCTCGCCATCAGGCCCTGCCCATCACCTTGTCGACCACGATCTCGATGGCGACCCGGTCGACTCGCTCCGATGGCTGTCGGTACCGGGCGGCATACCCGGCCACCGCCAGGGCGACCGACTGCGCGTCGTCGACCAATCGGGCCACGCCCTCCAGCGTCGCCCACCGGCCGCCGTCGACCTGGCTCACGGCCGCGCGGCAGTTGCGCGCCGCGTTCCGGGCCTTCGTCGAACTGGCAAACGTGATGATTCTGACGACGCCCGCGTCGCTGTCGTAGCTGAACCCGACGGGGACGACATGAGGTGACCCATCTGCCCGCAACGTCGTCAGCGTCGCCAGATGACGCTCGGCCAGAAACGCCAGCGTCTCCGGCGACAGCTCGGGTGCGGCAGCGTCCATCGGGTTCATTCTGTGGCGATCGCCTGCAGGATGTCGAGCTTCGTCGCTCGCCACGCAGGTACGACTGCGGCGACGACTCCGACGACGAACGCGATCAGCAAGATGGCAGCGATCGTGGCGACCGGTACCGAATACTTCGTCAGTCCCTGATCGCGCAACGCGGCGATCACCACGTACCCCAGCACCATCCCCATCACCACCCCGACGACCGCGCCATAGACCGAGGTCAGCACGCTCTCCCAGCGGACCGTGGTGCGAACCTGGGCGCGAGTCATGCCGACCGCGCGCAGCAGCCCGGTCTCACGCCGGCGCTCGTAGACGGCGAGCAGCAACGTCAGCACGATCCCGAAGACGGCGATCACGATCGACAACGCCAGCAGCCCGTACACGAAGGCCAGGCTCTGGTCGACCAGATCGGCACGACTGTCGACGAACTGGTTGCGATCCTGCAGTTCACCGATCCCATAGGCCTCGACGCTCACGTCGACCGTGGCGCGGAATGCCGCGTCGGTGACATCGGGGGCGCGGGTCAGCGACACGAAACCCGCCGTGTTCGAAAGGCTGGTACCGGCAAACGTGTCGCGGTGGTACGTGCGCGCCGGGATGAAGTCGGCGCTGGCGTAGATCCCCTGCACGACCAGTGCGCGCAGATGCCCATCGATGCGCACATCGAAGTCGTCACCCAGCGTCAGATCCTTGCGCTTGGCCTCACCCTCGCTGATCAACATGCCGTCGGGCGTCAGCGCTGCCAGCGAGCCCTGCAGGAACTCGAACTGCAGGAGGCCACCCGCGGTCTTCGGGTTGATGGTGGCACCACCTGCGCGCTCGCCTGTGGCATCGGCGATCGGGACGAAGCCGAGGCCCGTGGCCGAACCAACTTCGGGCAGGGTGTTGAGCTGATCGATGAACGTCTGGCTGAAGCTCAGCGCGCCGCCGTTGCTGGTGTTGATCACGTAGTCACCGACGAACGTCGAGCCGATCGTCTCGCGCAACTGCACCTTGATGGAGGCAGCGAACACCGAGGCGCCGGTGACGAGCGCCACCCCGATCAGGACCGGTGCGGCGGTGCGGGCCGTGCGCTTCGGGTTGCGCTGCACGTTGCCGCGGGCCATCGCCCCGGTCACCCCGCGCCACCGCTGTACCGGCGCGCCCAGCAGGCGGGCGATCGGCCGAGCCATCACCGGGCCGAGCAGCAGCACCGCCGTGAACAGCAGGGCGATGCCGGCCCCGAGCAGGATCCCGTCGGCGCCCAGCAAGACCGCAACGATCGTGCCACCACCGACGACCGCACACGCCGCGGCGCCGATCATGCGTCCGCGGACCGAACCGGTTCGTTCGTACGCCGTGTCGACCATCGCCGCAACCGGCGGCACGCGCCCCGCACCGATCGCCGGCGCGATGGCGGCGATCAGGCTGGCCGCCGTACCGGACACGATCGTCAGCACCACGGTGAACGGCTCCAACGCCAGACCTCGGGCCGGGATCGAGTAGTCGAGCGCGGCGAGCAGGTTGCGGATGCCGATCGCCAGTCCGATGCCACCGAACAATCCGGCAATCGAGCCGAGCAGCCCGATCACGGCGGATTCGATCAACAGGGTCCACGTCACCTGCCGCCGGCTGGCACCGATGGCGCGCAACAGCGCGTTCTCGCGTTGGCGTTGCGCGGCAGTGATCGAAAAGACGTTGTAGATCACGAACATCCCCACGCCCAGTGCGATGAACGAGAAGATCGCCAGGAACAGCGTGATGAAGCCGAGGCTGCGTTCGATGTCGGTCTGGGTCTGCTTGGTGATCTCGGCAGAGGTCAAGGTCTCGGCGATGTTGGGGGCGAGTGCTGCCTTGATCCGCCCGACCAGCACGTCGTCGGCAACAGACCCGTCGCCTTTGACCAGCACGGCGTCGACGAATCCGGGTTTGGCGACGAACTCCTCCGCCGTCGCCGCATCGAACAGTGCCCACGTCGCATTCCCCGGGGAAACGATGTTGTCGTAGACGGTGATGCCGACGAGCGTGAACTCCCGCGACCCGCCCTCGGCATTGACCTTCACCTTGTCACCGACCACGTAGCCGGCGTCGGCTGCCGTGATGGTGTCGAGCGCGACCTCCGACGAGTTGCTCGGCAGCCGCCCGCTGGCGATCCGCCACACCGACAACGGTCCCTCGTTGACAGTCGCGCCGAACGTCGGCGCCGTCGGGCGCTCGATCGGTTTGCCCTGCTTGTCGATCACCACCGCGTCGCCTTGCACGAAGGCCTGCGCATCGGCGACGCCGTCGACGGCGCGAACCTGATCGACAACCTCGACCGGCAATCGGTCGCGGCGCTCGAAGCCGAGAAACCCCTCGACCGAGTTCGACGATTGCACGTAGCCGTCGACGCGTTCGAAGACGTCGGCGAACAGGGCGTTGAACGTGCGCTGCACCGTGTCGCGGAAGATGAACGTGCCGCTGAGGAACGCGGTGCTGGCCACGATGGCGAGCGCCGTCAGCACGACACGGCCCCATCGCGCCCGAACGTTGCGCAACGCGAGTCGGATCACCGGCGCTTCAGTTCGTGGTCCAGGTCACGCGACCCGATACATCTGCACGGGCTCATGTTGTGGCGATCGCCTCAATGATGTCGACCTTGGTGGCGCGCCGCGCAGGAATGATCGCGGCGATGACCCCGACGACGAAGGCGACCAGGAGGATCACGAACGTACTCAAGATGGGCACGGTGAACACCGTGACACCCTGGTCGCGCAACGCCAGCACCAACAGGTACCCGCTGAACAGGCCGAGCACCACCCCGAGGACCGCGCCCAACATGCTGGTGATCACGCTCTCCCAACGAACGGTCGAGCGCACCTGACCACGCGTCATACCGACGGCGCGGAGCAGACCGATCTCTCGGCGTCGCTCGTACACCGACAACAGCAACGTGATCACGATGCCCACTGCAGCGATGACGATCGACAGCGCCAGCAATCCATAGATCAACGCCAGCAAGGTGTTGATGGAGGATGCCTGATCATCGATGTATTGACTTCGGCTCTGTAGCTCACCAGAGCCGTACTTCTCGACCAGGGGTTTGATCGCCGCCTCGGCCTGCGAGGGGCTGACACCGTCGGCCAGATTGATGAACACCGAGAAGTCGAAGTAGCTCCCGGACGCGTTGGCGTACAGGCTCCGGTTGAGGACGTAGCTGCCCGCCAACTCATCCGACGAATAGGTACCGACGATCTTCAACGGCAGTTCGCCCAGACCGGTGAGGTTGATCTTCAACACATCACCGAGCTCGAGGTGCGCAGACTTGAACTTCTTGTCGGAGACCATCATCGACGAGGTCGACAAGTCGGCATACGAGCCGCTGGTCAGATGCAGGTCGAAGACCTGGCCCACCGTGGCCGGATCCACCAGGGTGACCGTGCCGCCCTTGCCGTCGACCAGGGCGAGCTTCACACCGATGCCCGCGGCGGCCGCCACCTGCGGCACGCTGTTGAGCTGGTTGGCAAGATCAGGACTGAGGCCGCCGAACCCTGTGAAGTCGTCGGTCTTGACGACGTAGTCACCGACGAACTGCTTGCCGAAGATCTCGCGGACCTGCGCCTTCAACGTCGACGCCATCAACGCCACCGCCGTGACCAGCGCCACGCCGATCAGCACCGGCGCGGCGGCGCGCGACGTGCGCTTGGGGTTGCGCTCAGCGTTGCCCTGCGCCATTCGCCCGGTGACCTTGAACGCCCGAGCAACGGGTGTACCGATCACCTTTGCGGCCACGAGGGACAGCACCGGTCCATTGATCAGGACACCGATCCACACCAGCAACACCCCGAGCCCGAGCAACGCGATGCTGGCCCCGGCCAATGTCGCGACGATGCCGACGCCGCCGACTGCGGCGAAGATCAGACCGATGAGCACGCGCCTGCCGGTGCTGCCGGGATGCTCGACCGCCGCGTCGCGCATCGCCGCCAGGGGCGAGACGCGCCCCCCGCGCAACGCTGGCAGCACCGCGGAGAGCACGGTGACGATCGTGCCCAAGACAATCGTCAACGCAATGGTGCGCGGCAGCAGCTGCAACGCGGTGGTTGGAAAGTCGATGCCGAGCACCCCGAGGAACGCTTTGAGCGCCGACGAGACACCGATGCCCGCGATCAAGCCCAACAACGATCCAACGAGGCCGACGACCACGGACTCCAGCAACATCGATCGCGTGATCTGGGCACGTTGGGCGCCGACAGCCCGCAGCAGCGCGTTCTCGCGTTGCCGTTGCGCGGCGGTGATGGAGAACACGTTGTAGATCACGAAGCACGCGACACCCATGGCGATGAACGAGAACACCGTCAGGAAGATCGTGAAGAAGTTGAGCCCATCCTCGATGGCGTTCTGGTTCTCCTTGGTGATCTCGGCACCCGTCAGGGTCTCGGTCTGGCTGTCGGCAGGCAACGCAGCTTGGATCGTGTCGGCCAACTGGCCATCCGACACGCTGCCGTCGCTGGTGACGACCACTGCGTCGATGAAGCCGGGTTTGCCGACAAACTCTTCGGCGGTCGCGAGATCGAACAGCGCGAACGTCGCGCCACCCGGCGAAGAGACATCGCCATATCTGGCGACGCCGACCAAGGTGAACTCGCGGGACCCGGCTTGAGCGACGATCTTGACCTTGTCGCCGAGCTGGTACTTGGACTTGTCGAACGTGCTGCTGTCGAGCGCCACCTCGTCGCCGTTGGCCGGCAATCGACCATCGCTGATCTTCCAGAATGCTTCGCCCTGCGTGGAGATCGACGACCCGAAGTTGGGCGGCCCATTGCCTTCCTTGCCGACGGGCTTGCCGTCCTTGCCGACGACGCGGGCGAACCCCAGCACGCTGCTGGCGGCTGTCTTCACTCCCGGCACCTTGGCGACCTCGGCGGTCAGCGTGTCGGGGATGCGCTGGCGCTCCTCGGCGCCGAAGTCGCCTTCGATGACGACCGAGGAACGCACGTAGGCATCGGTGTCTTCGAACACATCGGCGAACAGATCCTTGAACGACTTCGTCAGCGTGTCGGAGAAGATGTACGTACCCGCCAAGAACGAGGTACCGAGGATGACGGCGAGTGAGGTCAGCAGCAACCGACCCTTGCGAGCCAGAATGCCTTTGAGGGCGAGCTTGAACATCGCTCAGTCACCGAACCGCTTCATGCGATCGAGTACCAGATCTGCCGTGGGCGACAGCATCTCGTCGACGACCTTGCCGTCGGCCAGGAAGATCACTCGATCGGCGTAGCTGGCCGCGTTGGGATCGTGGGTCACCATCACGATCGTTTGACCGAGGTCGCTCACGGCGCGACGCATGAAGTCGAGGATCTCGTGGCCCGCCCGGCTATCGAGGTTGCCCGTCGGTTCGTCGGCGAAGATGATGGTCGGCTTGCTGGCCAGCGCCCGGGCAACGGCGACGCGCTGTTGCTGGCCGCCACTCAGTTCGCTCGGTCGGTGCTTCAAGCGGTCGCGCAGCCCGACCGTCTCGATGACCTGGTCGATCCAGCCCTGATCGCCGGCTGTGCCACCGAGCAGCAGTGGCAGCGTGATGTTCTCGTACGCGTTCAACGTGGGCACCAGGTTGTAGGCCTGGAAGATGAACCCGACAGCGGTGCGCCGGAGGATCGTGAGCTCCTTGTCGCTGAGATCGGCGAGCTGGGTCTCGCCGATGTACACCGAGCCGGTGGTCAGTGAATCAAGGCCTGCGAGGCAGTGCATCAAGGTGCTCTTGCCCGATCCGGAGGGTCCCATGATCGCGGTGAAATGGCCGGCTTGGAACGCCACCGTCACGCCATCGAGGGCACGGACTTCGCTGTCACCCTCGCCGTAGATCTTGGTGGCGTCCAGCGCGCCGGCGGCTGCGGCGGTCGTCAATGTCTCAGTCATGGGTCTAGTTGTATCAACACTGACGGTGGTGCGCATCCCCGTATTGGGTGACGTCCGTCGGGGCCCGACCCCTTGACACGGCCTGAATCTGGATATCGAACGTCCGCCGCCGCGCCGATCTGTCCTACGCTCAGTGGTTCATGTTGTGTCCGTCCTGTGCATCTCAAATACCGGCAGATGCCAGGTTCTGTTCCACGTGCGGGTACGCGATCACCGCCTCGCAGGCCGAGGAGCGGCGCATCACGACGGTGCTGTTCGCCGATCTCGTCGAGTTCACCACGCTGGCCGAGCACCGCGACCCCGAGGCGGTGAAACGGTTGATCGACTCGTGCTTCCAGCTGTTGGTCGACGACATCACGTCGTTCGGCGGCCGGGTCGACAAGATCCTCGGTGACGGCATCCTGGCGTTGTTCGGTGCACCGGTGGCCCACGAGGACGACGCCGAACGTGCCGTGCGCGCCGCCCTGCGCATGCAGGCGACACTCGCCCACTTCGTCGGCACTTCCGGCCTGTCCGGCAGCGCCGGCATCCGCATGCGCATCGGCATCAACACGGGCGAGGTGCTGGTCGGCACGTTGGCCGGAACGGAATACACCGCGATGGGCGACGTCGTCAACACCGCATCGCGCCTGCAGAGCGCGGCGCCCCCCGGCGGGATCCTCGTCGGCCACACCACGTACGCGCTGGCCTCGCAAGCCATCCACTTCGAGCCGGCGGGCGAGCTCGACGCCAGGGGCCGGGAACAGAGCGTGAAGACCTGGCTGGCCGTCGAAGCGACTGCACCGCCCGGCAGCCGGTCGCGGCGCGGGCGGAGCGGACCACTGATCGGCCGCGCCGCAGAGCTGGCGATCGGCCGAGCTGCGCTCGACCTGGTCACGATCGCCAATCGCAGCGTGTTGCTGGCCATCTCCGGCGAGAACGGCGTCGGCAAGTCGCGGTTGGCCGACGAGCTGATCGACTACCTGCACAACTCGGTGGATGCTGCGGTGCTCGAAGGCGCCTGTGTTCCATACGGCGAAGCCAACGTCTGGTTCCCCATCGCCAACGCCCTGTGCAGATACCTCGATCTCGATCCCACCCTGCCGGTGGCCGAGATCCGTGGCGTCGCCCGGCAACGTGCCACGCAGTTACTCGCGAACGTCGACGACACCGAGATCGAGCGGATGGTCGACGTGTTCGTGCACCTCCTCGGGCATTCGTCCCCGATCGACAAGCTCGAGGCGCCGGCGGC
Organism: Ilumatobacteraceae bacterium; assembly: GCA_031373785.1. Taxonomy (GTDB): domain Bacteria; phylum Actinomycetota; class Acidimicrobiia; order Acidimicrobiales; family Ilumatobacteraceae; genus JAENVT01. The sequence continues at coordinate 8,343 of JANMNE010000026.1, read as the reverse complement.
GCGTGCGTCGATCCATCACGCCGTGTCGCGAGTGCTGGAGCTGCGCACGCAGGAGCGCCCGGTGGTGCTGTCGATCAACGACCTGCACTGGGCCGACGCTGCACTGATCGGTCTGCTCGAACACCTCGTCACGTCGCTCAGCCGCTCGCCGTTCGCGTTGATCACGGCCATGCGCCCCCGAAGCGAGGTGGCCTGGCCGCCGCACACCGAGCGAGCCACGGTGGTGTCGCTGAACCTGCAACCGCTCGGCCAGGTGGCAACCGAAGAGCTCGCCGCGCAGCTGTTGGCCGATCAATGTGCCGACCCGAAGTTGCTGACCGCGCTGTACGAACGCAGCGGTGGGAATCCCCTGTTCCTGCACGAACTGGCTGCACTCGCCGCGGCGGGTGGCGGCATCCGCGAGCTCCCCAACTCGCTGCGTGCTCTGATCATCGCCCGACTCGACCAGCTGTCGCCCGACCAGCGCCAGATCATCGAGAATGCCGCGATTCTCGGCACGTCCGGTTCCATCGCCTCCCTGCAGACCTTTGCCGATGAGCTCGGTCAACGGTTCGACCCCGGCAAGGTCCGCGAGCTCGACGACCTCGGCCTGCTCGAGGTTCGCGGCCGGCGTTGGGAGTTCCGCAGCGACTCGGTGCGCGACGCCGCGTATCAGACCCTCACGAAGGCGGCGCGTGCACGACGCCACGCGGGCGTCGCCAAGGCAATGGCCAACTTCCCCGCCGGGCTCGACGACCGCGCTCACCACACGGCGACCGCAGCCGAGCTGGTGCGCGAGCTGGGCCCGGTCGAGGGCGTCGCCAGCACCATCGCCGACGACGCTGTCAAGCTGTTGGCCGCGGCGGCCGAGCGAGCCGACGACAACGGCAGCATGCGCGTTGCGACTCGTCACGCATCCAGAGCGCTGGAGCTGCTTCCGTCGGGCCCGGAGCACGAGGAGCGCCGGGTTCGGTTGCAGCTGATCCGCGCCGGAGCCTTGTTGGATCTCCGCGACTTCGACGCGGCACGGATCGATCTCGACAGCGCCTTGGCCAGCGCGACGCAGCGCAAGGACGTCGCGGCCCAAGGCGACGCACACCGCCTGCTGGGCAGCATGCACCACGCAGCGAGCCGCCTCCCCGAGGCGCGGCTGGAGCTCGGTCAAGCGGTCGATCTCCTGCGTACCGTCGAACGCCCGGATCTGCTCGCCAGAGCGTTGCGGGCCCGTGGCTTCATCGAACTGTTCGGTGGGTCGCTGGTCGACGCCGAGTGGTTCTTCGGCGAGGCCGACACGCTGTATCGGTTGCTCGACGACCAGCGCGGCCTGGCCTGGCTCGAACAACACCGGGCGTGGATCTCGTTCCTGTCCGGCGACATGGCCCTGGCCCGCGATCGTCTCAACCACGCCGCCGACACGCTCGACAAGCTCGGCGATCGCAGCGGGGTCGGTTGGGCGTTCGGACTGCTGGCGTTCGTCGAGTTCTTCGAGCGCCACTTCGCGGAGGCCGAAGCGCTCGCCGAGATGGTCATCCGCGAGGCCGACCAACGCGGCGACGAATGGGCCGTCGGCATGATGCAGACCCTGCTCGCCGACCTGCGGCTGTGGCAGGGCGACCTCAGCGAAGCGGCCAACCTTGCCGAACAGGCGCGCTCCCGGTTCAAGAAGCTGAAGGACCGGTTCGGACTGATCCAAGCCACCGCGCCACTGCTGCGCGCCCAGATCGCCCTCGGTCAGGCGGGCGCCGCACAGCGCAGCACCGAGGAGTTACTGACCCTGGCCGAGATGTCGGTGCAAGGCCCGTTCCCCTTGATGGCCGTCGCCGGCGCGGCGATGCACCGTGGTGACGGGGCCACGGCAGTCGCCATCGCCGATCGGGCGATCGCCGAGACCGACGAGATGAACGGCTCGGCATTCGAGCCACACATCGCCCGACTGGTCGGGTTGCTGCAGCTCGGGCTCATCGACGAAGCGAGCATCTCGTTCTCCGAACTGAAGCCGCACGAGCTCGCCCACCCCTTCGCCAACGGTGCAGCGGCGTTGCTGTATGCCACCTTGCGCGAGCCCGACCTGTCGATCGAGCACGCGCACCAGGTAGCCGAGGCCGCCGGGGCCACGTATCTCGACGAGGTCTTCGCCTACGTCGGCGCGGCCAGCGCCCACGTCCAATTGGGCAACAAGCCGCAGGCCACCTTGTCGATCGAGGCAGCAGTCGTTCGAGCGCTCGACGTCGGCGACGTCGTGGCCATCGCCCTGGCAACAAACGCCTACCAACACCTCATCGGTCGCCCGCATCCAGCCTTCGACCAGCCAACCCAGCTCGAGGCCGGCTGGCTCACCGTGATCGACAGCCTCCCCGCCATCGCCCGCTGACTCAGCCGGCGAGTGGGTCGCGACGCCGCCACGGCAGCTCGGACAAGAACTTCGCCGCTGCGGGATGGGGGTCCATCGGGCGTTGCTCGATCGACCCGTCGGCGACGACCCGCGGGCCCCGACGAACCTGGCACCCCGGGCACCAGTACAGCAACCGGGCATGCTCGCCGATGCGCCGCACCTCGATCGTGTCGCCGCATCGCTGACACCGCTGCCCGTTCTTGCCGTAGACGGCAAGACCGGCGCGATGATCCGCCGCCTCCGTTGGAGTTCGATGCACGTTGGCGTGCAGCACCTTGGCCGCCGCCAGGATGATCCGCTCCATGTCGCTGCGGGCGAGCATCGACACCGGAGAAAACGGATAGTGCTGGCAGGCCCACAGGATCTCGCTGCGGAACACGTTGCCAACGCCACACGCCACCTGCTGATCGAGCAAGGCCTCAGCGATGGGGGCGTCGAGGTCCTGATATCGGCACAACGCTTCGACTGCGGCACGAAGATCGGGCGACGGAGCACACAGGTCGGGGCCGGATCGTCCGAAGCCGGGATGGCGGTGCGTGTCGAACTCGCGATACGTCTCGACGACTCGCGCCCCAAAGCAGACCGCCGAGAACGAGTCGACGGTGATGCCCACACGAAGCAGCGACGACGGCTTCCGCCAGCGCTCGCCGGTGCGGTAGAGGTGCCAGGTACCGCCGAACAAGAGGTTGGTGTGCAGGATCAACCCGTCATCCCAGATCACATCGAGCTGCTTCCCGTGGCTCTCCACCAGCTCGATCACCCGCCCCGACGCCGGTGCCGGACCATCGAGATAGGGTGATTCGAACGACAGCACAGCCCTGCCTACCAGGGCCGTTCGCAGCGCAGCGGCCGTGCGGTGAATCGCTTCCCCCTCGGGCACAGCCGAATCGTAGTCGTGGGGTACCGGACCGGCGCGGCATGGTCGCCGGTAACGTTGCGTCATGTCTGCGCCTGACGACGACGCAATCGAGCCACTCCAATCGTTCGACCCAGTCCGCACCGCGCGACGACGCCACGGTGCCGCCGGAGCCATCGTCGCCGCCGGCATGTTCGGCCTCGACCAAGCACTCGGTCGCAAGCCGAAAGAAGAAGCCCCGATCGTGATGGCGGCCAGCGACGAGCCCGTCGACATCGACCACGCGGGCATCACCGTGCCGGTCGACGAAGGTGTGTCGGTCATCGCTCCACCGCAGCCACGGTCCGACCCGCTACCGAGCCGGCGGCGACGCCGAAAGCGGCGATAGCCACCGCATGAGACCGCGAACGCTGGGTGCAGTTCGGCTCTCGGTCATCACCGCGGTTGTCGTCGCGACGATCAGCGTGGGCACGGTGCACACCGTTGCCGCTCGATCGCCGCGCGCGCCATCTGCGGCCGGCACCGATCCGGAGCTGCGCAGCGAAGTCGACCGCGCCCTCGCCAAGCGGATCGCCGGCCGGCGTGATCCGTTGGTCAGTGTCGAGGTGCTCACCGCCGACAACCGATCGGTCGAGCAGGCGATCAACGACCTCGGCGGCACCGTCAGCGGTTCGGTCGGCGGCCAACTGGTGCAGGCATTCATGCCGGCGGGCGCCGTCGACAGGCTCTCGACCGTCAGCGCGGTTCAGTACGTGCAACGACCGGTGCGGATCAATCGTCTGCCGCGCGAAGACGTCGCAGGTACCGGCACGGTCGTGGGTAACGAGGTGCAGTTGACCAACGCCGATGTGTGGCAACAGGCAGGTATCACCGGGAACACGAAGGTCGGCATCATCGACTTCTTCGATCTCACCTTGTGGAACCCCAACGAGAACGGGCCCGTACCGGATCCGGCGCATCAGTTCTGTCCCGACCTGACCGAAGGCCTCTGCACCGCCGGCCAGATCAACTCGGCGATGGGTGATCACCATGGCGTCGCTGTCGCCGAGATCGTCAAAGACATGGCGCCCGCTGCCGAACTGTTCCTGGCGACGACAGCCACCACGGCCGAGACGCAAGCGGCGATCGACTGGTTCGCGCAGAACGGAGTGCACATCATCACCCGCTCGCTCGGCGCACCGTTCGACGGCCCGGGCGACGGGACCGGTCCGCTCGATGCCGTGGTCGACTACGCAGCCGCGCGAGGGATCACCTGGTTCAACTCCGGCGGCAACGACGGCGCCTTCGGATACGGCCGATACACCGATGGTGTCGACGCCAACGGCTACATCGACTTCCTCAACGGCGGGGGCGTCGACACCATGCTGCGCATCGATCCGCAGAACATCGATCCGCAGACCGGTCGTGGCCTCGTCGCCTTCGACGGAGTCCGTTGGGCCAACGACTGGAACCTTCCCGCCAACCAGAAGACCGACTACTCGGTCGAGATCTGGCAAGGCGCCGGTGAAGCCTCGGCCTCCCCGATGTTGGTGTTCAACGATCCGCAAGGCGGCGGCGCTCCACCCCTCGAGGCGGTCGATCGGTTCATCACCGTCGACGCCGGGCAGGCATTGTTCATCCGCATCCATGCCGAGTCGCACTACTCGCCATCGCAGCCCGACATCGTCGAGGTTGCCACCTTCTTCGGCGCCATCGAACCCGGGCGATGGTCGACGTCGTTCAGCGCAGCCAAGCCGGTGGTCGATTCGCGCAGTCCGCAACTGATCGCAGTCGGCGCCGTGGATCCGGCCAACGGCTCGACCGGCATCGCCTTCTACTCATCGCAGGGCCCGACCAACGATGGACGGATCAAGCCCGACGTCGCGGCGCCCTCGTGCGTCTCCAGCACGGTCTACGCCCCACGGTGCTTCAACGGCACCAGCGCAGCATCACCGGCGGCCGCCGGGATGGCCGCGCTCTTGCTCGGCCGAGGATTGGCCGTGCCCGGCATGCCACTGGCGGCGCTGGTCAGGCACCTCGTCGTCGACCTCGGCCCAGCCGGCCTCGACAACGCCTACGGCGCGGGCGAGATCAGGCTTCCAGCAACCCCACCGACCGCGGTCGTCTCGCAGCCCAGTTCGTTCACCGCGCTCGCGGCACCCGTCCGACTGCTCGACACCCGGCCGACCTCGTTCATCGGGCCCGGCAACCTCCTCGGGCCGTACGCCCCGTACTCGATCATCGACCTCGATGTCACTGCCTCCGGGGTCATCCCTCCGACAGCGACGTCTGTGGCGGTCAACGTGACATCGACCGACTCGGTGAGCCAGTTCTACGTGCAGGCGCTTCCCACACTCGGCGGCGCGGTCGGCGGCTTCTCGACCATCAACGTGGCCGCGGGGCAGATCCGACCCAACTTCGCCATGGTGCCGGTGTCACTCGGTTCGATCTCGATCTTCATACCGGCGGGTGGCAACGTGATCGTCGACGCGATGGGATTCTTCACGCCGTCGGGCGCGACCGCGTCGGGCCGCTTCGTCCCGATCAATCCCCGCCGAGCGCTCGACACCCGCCCGACCGAATCGGGGCCGACGCCGTCGGGTTGGGCCGCGCATCGCCCGGCGATCGGTGAAGCGGTTCGGGTCGACCTTCCTGCTGGGTTCGAGGTGCCACCGACCGGTGTTTCCGCCTTGGTCGTCAACGTCACCGCAACCGAGGCCGGCGGGCCCGGCTTCCTGCAGGCGCTGCCGACGGGGAGCCTGCCCGGCCAGACGTCGACGGTCAACTACGTCGGGGGCGAGACCGCGGCAACCCATGCGATCGTGCCACTCGGCGCGGGCGGAACGATCAGCGTCTTCACGTCCAACACGGCGCACATCGTGGTCGACGTGATGGGCTACATCACCGACGGCAGTGCACCGACGACTGATGCCGGATTGTTCGTTCCCGTTGCACCCGACCGGTACTACGACAGCCGGTCGGCGCCCAGCTCGATCCACGGCGGCGGATCGACCGTGACCGTGCCGCTGACCGGGCCGGCGTTTGCAGTTCCGCCCGGCGCGGCGGCGATCTCGATGAACCTGACGTCGGATCAAGCAGTCGGCGCCGGCTTTGTCACGGCCTACCCCGCGGACGGCGTATTTCCCCTCGCATCGAATCTCAACTTCATCGCCGCGACCCCGGTGGCCAACGCCGCGTTGGTCAAACTCTCGGCGGCCGGATCGTTGAATACCTTCGTCAACGTCGCCACACATGTCATCATCGATGTAAACGGCTACTTCACGGGGACCCAGTGAGCGATCAACTCGATACCAAAACCGGCTGGCTCAGCCACGAACAGCTCGAGAACATGCGCGCCAACATGCCGCTCGTGTACATCGACGCGGTGCCGGTGCGCGTCGACGAGGTCGGTGTCGTCACACACATCGGGCTGCTGCTGCGTCAGGCAGCCGACGGCACCATCAGCCGTATGGTGGTCTCTGGGCGCGTGTTGTACGGCGAGCGCGTCCGCGACGCGCTGCTACGTCACCTCGAGAAGGATCTCGGGCCGGTCGCCCTCCCGCGGATTCCTCCGGAAGTCGCGCCATTCACGGTCGTCGAGTACTTCCCCGATCCCACGATCAGCGGCTTCCACGACCCACGCCATCACGCGGTCAGCTTGGCGTTCGTCGTGCCCGTCGCCGGCGACTGCCAACCCACGCAAGAGGCACTCGATCTCGACTGGTACACACCGACCGAGGTCATGAGTGAACAGGTCCGCCGAGACATGACCGGCGGCCACGATCGATTGATCAGGTTGGCGCTGGCCCACGTCGGCCAGCTTCCCTGACTCAGCCGCCCAGCACCAGACAGAACGGATGACCCGCGGGGTCGAGGAACACCCGGAACGCGCCGGGCTCCGGCTGTGTCTCGCTCTTGCGTGCCCCCAGCGAGAGAACCGCGGCCTCGCCGATGTCGAGGTCGTCAACGTCGAAGTCGATGTGGGCCTGCTGGGGATGGTCGGCGCTCGGCCACTCGGGCGGCTGGTGGTCCGGGGCGAGCTGGAACGCCAGGGTCGCGCCCGCCTCACTGCGTAGCTGCACCCAATCGCCATCGTCGCGACCCACGGCCCACCCGGTGATGTCGCTGTAGAAACGGGCCAGGCCCTGCGGGTCGGCGCAGTCGAGGGCGAACACGGTGAGCTTGGCAATCGCTGGCATGCGCCGATCGTAGTGTCAGCCCACACCACGGGTGCCGAGGCGTTGGTCACGCACAGAGTGCTGCTGGGTTATCGTCCGTGACCGGGCGGTAGGAAACCGACCTTCCGGCAGCGCTGGCCGTGAGCTTCGCCCGATCGGCCGACAACAACACTTCGATCAGGATCAACTGCTGACCGGGCCCCAAGCTGTCGGCCCACTCCTGGGGCATCCAGCCGCCCGTGGTGCCGTTGGCCTCATCCGTCCGCCAGAACTGGCCGTTGATCGGCAGGCCAAGCACGGCAACTCCACAGAGGGTGCCAACCTCCAGCAAGAACGGACGACCCAGCGGAAGGCTGCCATCGGCCGAGAGAACCGACACCGATGTTCGATCTGTCCGTGCCGAGTCTGACGAGCACCCGGCGAGAACCAGTGGGACCGCACAGATGGCTCCGGCGAAGAGATGATGCAACCGCACCCTCCCATCCTCGCTGAAATCTGGCCATGCCACGGCGTTTCAGCCCGCTGAAAGTTCGGCAGCGAGGTGAGACAAATGGGTACAGCCGAGCGACGCGGGTCAACGCTGGCACCGAAATGGGCGCCGGTGGCCCATTTCGCGCCCAGCGCTGCCAGGTTCGTCGATCAGTGTGAGCGATCAGAAGCGCGGATCGTCTATGCGTTCGCACAGACACCTCAGGTTCCCTCTTACAGAAGTCGCTGCCCGGCATCGAACGCCCCGATCGCCCGCTCCAGATGCACCCACTACATCTCGGGTACGAACAGGTATGACATTCCCCCGTCGACTCACATTGCGTCCAAATTCAGCCCGCTGAGAGCTCGATCAGCTTGGCGATGGTGTTGAGGTTCCGTCCCGTGCCGCAAACGTGCAGGCGCTTCTCGAAGTAGTCGAGCGTCATCTTCGAGCGGCCGGAACCGTTCGGGTAGAGCCCGTACAACTCGCT
>JANMNE010000024.1:0-1631 GCA_031373785.1 Ilumatobacteraceae bacterium | reverse complement strand
ACGAGGTGTTCATCTGCCTGTCGGGAACGGCGACGATGACGGGCAGCGATGGCGTGCGCTACGACCTGTCGCCCGGCTCGGTGCTGCTCACTCCCTCCGGGTTCACCGGCCGGTGGGACGTCAGCGAGACCTTCCGCAAGGTCTATTGCGTCATCAAGCGCTAGTCGCGGCTGCGCGCATGCGCCGATCGGGGGCCGTAGCGTGAGGCCATGAACGCACTCGCGATACTCGGGGCAGTGGTCGGCATCATCGTGCTGATCGGCATATTCACCTCGATCAAGACGGTCGGCACCGGCAACGTTGCCGTCACCACGGTCTTCGGCAAGTACCACGCCATCAAGCGCCCCGGCCTCAACATCCTGCTGCCGTTCGTCGAGCGCATCCACCGCCGCATCAGCGTGCAGAACCGTGCCGTCGAACTGCAGTTCCAGGCCATCACGCAAGATCAGGCCAACGTCTACTTCACGGCGATGATGGTCTACAGCGTGTTCAACGAGAACGAGGAGACGATCAAGAACGTCGCCTTCAAGTTCGTCACCGAGAAGGATTTCCTGACTGCCTTGGTGCGCAGTGTCGAGGGCAGCACGCGTGGTTTCGTCGCATCGATGAAGCAGGCAGAGATCCTCGGGTTGCGCGGCGAGATCGTGAAGGAGGTCAAGGAGAACCTCGACGGCACCGTCGAGACGTGGGGCTACCACGTGATCGATCTGCAGCTCAACGACATCACCTTCGACCAGGCGATCACCACGTCGATGGCGCAGGTCGTTGCCTCGAACAACCTCAAGGCCGCGGCGACGAACGAGGGCGATGCACTCCTCATCCGCAAGACCAAGGAGGCCGAAGCGGTCGGCACCGCGGTGCGCATCGAAGCCGAAGCGGAACGAACGGCGGCGCAACTGCGCGGCCAAGGTGTGGCCCTGTTCCGCGAGGAAGTTGCCCGCGGTCTGGCGCAAGCAGCACGTGAGCTCGAGGACAACAGCGTCGACTCGTCGTTGATCCTGTTCTCGATGTGGACGGAGTCGATTCGTCACATGGCCGAGAACGGCAAGGGCAACGTGCTGTTCCTCGACGGCTCGCCCGCCGGCATGCAGGACCAGATGCGCGACCTGATGGCCATGCAGCAATTGCAGGTGCAGGCCCGACCGAAGCCACCGTCGGAGTAGGCTCCGACCAGTGGAATTGGTGCAGACCCTTCCGGCGCGTTGGTACACCGACCCCGGCGTATTCGAGCGAGAGCGCTGGCCGATCTTCGGATCATCGTGGGTGCACATCGCCTACGAACACCAGCTCCGTCGGCCCGGCGACTACGTGGCAGAGAACCTCGCCGGATGGCCGATCTTCGTTCGTCGCAACGAGGACCGCAGCCTCGTGGGGTTCTACAACCTGTGCCCGCACCGCGCCGGCCCGATCGTGTGGGACGGCGAGGGCCATCAGGCCAACCTGGTCTGCCGCTATCACGGCTGGGCGTTCCGCAACGACGGGTCGCTGCTGAACGCGCGCGACTTCGGCTGCGATCTGCCGGAGGGCATGGACCTGAGTCCGATCCAGGTCGATTCGTGGCGCGGCATGGTGTTCGTCTGCCTCGACCCGAAGGTCCCGCCGTTGCACGAGTGGCTCGGCAAGTTCCCCGA
>JANMNE010000301.1:0-10802 GCA_031373785.1 Ilumatobacteraceae bacterium | reverse complement strand
GCAGGGCTCGAACCTGCGACCCGCTGATTAACAGTCAGCTGCTCTGCCAACTGAGCTATCTCGGAAGGCGTTGACGAGGATAGCAAAGCCCCGTCGTCACTCCTCCTCCAAAAACTCCTTCAACCGCTGGCTGCGCATCGGATGACGCAGCTTGGCCAGGGTTTTGGCCTCGATCTGACGAATGCGCTCGCGGGTCACACCGAATTCCTTGCCCACATCTTCCAGCGTGCGGGCCTGGCCGTCGTCGAGTCCGAAGCGCATGCGCACGATCTCCTGCTCGCGGTCGGTCAATTCGCCCAACGCCTCTTCGACTGCCTGCGCCAGCATGCGCTTGGTCGCCATGTCGGCCGGGGCATCGACGGTGAGGTCCTCGATGAAATCGGTGAGGTTGGAATCGTCTTCTTCGCCGACCGGCGAGTCGAGCGACAGCGGATCGAGCGAGATGCGCAGGATCTCGCGGATCCTGTCGGGTGGCAGGCCGCAGCGTTCGGCCAACTCGTCGAGCGTGGGCTCGCGCTCCAATTCCTGATGCATCTGGCGTTGCATGCGCAGCACACGGTTCATGCTCTCGACCATGTGCACCGGGATGCGAATCGTGCGGGCCTGATCGGCAATCGAGCGGGTGATTGCCTGACGGATCCACCACGTGGCGTACGTCGAGAACTTGAAGCCCTTCGTGTGGTCGAACTTGTCGACGGCCCGCATCAGGCCGAGGTTGCCTTCCTGAATGAGGTCGAGGAACAGCATGCCGCGCCCGCTGTACCGCTTGGCAATGCTGACGACCAGGCGCAAGTTGGCCTGGATGAGCTCGCTCTTGGCCCGCTGACCGGTCTGCACGACTCGCATCTGACGGCGATGTTCGGTGGGGTCGGAGGTCTGGTCAAGCTCGAGCGCGGCGGTGTTGCCCTCCTCGATCGCCTGCGCCAGGCGACGCTCGTCGTCGGGCGTCAGCAGATCGACCCGGCCGATCTCGCGGAGGTACATGCGCACGGTGTCGGCAGTGCTGCCCGTATCGACTCCACTGGCGTTCATCCGCTCGCTGCGGCGGCGACGACGGCGGGCCATCAGCCCGTCGGCGTCTTCGGCCGGCGGTGCGTCGGGCATGGGGATGCCACCGGTCGGTGTGTCGTCGACAACGTCTTCGACGGTCTCGTCGATGCGGATGTTGCGGGCGGCTACAGCCTGCTGCACCTCTTCGAGCACGTCACCGGTGAGTTCGACGGTTCTGAGGACGTGGGTGATCTCCTCGGCATCGAGCACACCGGAAATCGCGCCGCGCGCAAGCAAGCTGTTCCACTCGCCGGGATCGACACCGGGGAAAGGTGCCGAGTCCGCTGGTGCGTCAGACTGCCCGAAACTCAATCACGCTCCTCGTTACGCCGTTGCAGCCACCCTAGCAACAGCTCGGCCGCATCGTTCCCCGCCGAGGGTTCGTCGAACCGCTCCAGCGCCAGTCGCGCATCCCGGTTTGCCAGGATCTCCGCGGGGTCGATCTCGTTGACGGTGCGGCCCAGCTCGCGGCGCACGGCCGCGGCGATGAGGTTGCGCCCTTCGATCGCCGGGTCCGCGTCGATGTCGGCGACCGCAGCGCGCTCGATCAGTTCTCGTGCCTCGGGGTCGGCCAACTCCAGCGACCGGCCCACGGATCCGTCACCCGCTGCCACCGCAAGGAAGGCCCGTCGGGCAACATCGTCGACGAAGAGCACCTCGTCGAGCCACCCGGCCATGTCGTGCCACCGTTGCAACAGCAGGGCGATCGCCACGAACTCGGCGTTCTCCGAGCTGCCGACGCGCCGCACGGTGTTGACCCGCACGATCGGCCGGGCCGATCGCCGTGATGCGATGGCCACCAGATCGTTGATCGGCAACCCGGTGTGGCTGGCAACCTGGCCGGCATACAGCTTGCGAACATTGGTGTCGGGGTGCTCGTTGACGACAGCCATCGCCTGCTCGGCAAGGCGGGCGCGGTCCTCCGGGGAGTTGAGCTGGCGCCCCGTCATCACCCGTTGCAGCCGGAAGCCCAGGAACGGGAGCGCGTTGTCGACCGCCGCGGCCAGGGCCTGCGGGTTCGACAGGCTGAGCTCACCCGGGTCCTGACCCTTCGGGAAGGCAGCGACGCTGACCTGGACCTGGTACTTCTGCTCCCACTCGTAGAACTTCTCCGCCGCACCTTGGCCGGCCGCGTCGGCATCGAATGCCAGCACCACACGACTGGCGAAGCGCTTGAGCATGCGGACGTGTTCTTCGGTCAGCGCCGTACCGCACGTGGCGACAGCACGCTTGACACCGGCACGGTGAAATCCGATGACATCGGTGTATCCCTCGCACACGATCACTTGATCGGCAGCAACGATGTCGCCTTTCGCGCCGTGTAGACCGTACAGCGTCTTCGACTTGGCGTAGATGTAGGTCTCGGCGGAGTTCTTGTACTTCGCCGGGTCGTTCGAACCGGGCAGGATCCGACCGCCGAAGGCAACCGGGTCACCGTTCTCCGACATGATCGGGAACATCACCCGGCCACGGAACGAGTCCTGCAGCCGACCGGACTTGTTGGTGAACGCCAGACCAGTGTCGCGGAGCGCGTCGCCAGGCAGCCCCACACCCCGGCTCAGCGCATCCCAGTCGTCGGGCGCCCATCCCAACTTGAACTGACGGGCGATGTCGCCGGCCAGGCCGCGCTTGCGGAGGTAGTCACGTGCTGCACGAGCGTCGTCACTGGTCAACAGGCGCTGGTGGTACCACTCGACGGCCTTGCCCATCGCCTCGATCAACTTCTTGCGGCGCAGCCGATCCTTGCTCTCGCCGCCCGATGTGTACTGCAGCTGAATTCCTGCCTTGGCGGCAAGCTGCTCGACGGCGTTGACGAAGTCGACGTGCTCGATCTCCTGCACGAAGGTGAACACGTCGCCGGCCGCCCCGCATCCGAAGCACTTGTACCGACCCGTCTCTTCACGGACGTTGAACGACCCGCTGCGTTCGGCATGGAAGGGGCACAGGCCGACCCAGTTGCGCCCGACGCGCCGGAGTGCGACGTATTGCTGGACGACGTCGGAGATCGACACGGTGGCCCGTAGTCGTTCGAGATCCTCTTCGACAATCGCCACGGCCGCGAGGTTACCGGAGGGGTGTCACCGCTCGTCGGGAGGCGGAGGCTCCTCGATGATCTCGATGCGATCGAGGCCACGGGTCCTTTGCAACGAGAACGACACCGAGACGATCAGCACCAAGACGATCACCAACAGCGACACCGGCGTGGCGATGTGGTACCAGCGGCTGATGATCATCTTGATCCCGACGAAGGCAAGGATGATCGACAAGCCTTGCTGCAAGTAGCTGAATCGTGCGTGCATGTCGGCGAGCATGAAGTACAGCGACCGCAAGCCCATGATCGCGAACGCGTTGGACGTGAACACGATGAATTGTTCTTTGCTGACCGCCAACACCGCCGGCACCGAATCGACGGCGAAGAGCACGTCGGTGGCCTCGACAAGCAAGAGCACGGCGAACAACGGTGTCGCGAAACGTTTGCCATCGAGACGAACGAACATGTTGTGGCCATGCAACTCGGTCGTCGTGGGTACGAACCGATGCACGACCGCGAGGAATCGGCTCTTCGACGGGTCCACAGCGTCGTCGTTGGACATCAGCAGCTTGCCGGCCGTGTACAGCAAGAATCCGCCGAAGATGAACAGCATCCATTCGAAGCGGGCGATCAGCGCAACACCGGCGAAGATGAATCCCGCTCGCAACACGAGCGCTCCGAACACACCCCAGAAGAGGACCCGGCGCTGGTACTTCGCAGGAACCTTGAAGTACGCCAGGATCAGCGCCCAGACGAAGACGTTGTCGATCGACAGGCTGTACTCGATCAGGTACCCCGAGAACCATTCCCCTCCTGCATTTCTGCCGAAGGAGGCGATCACGACGATGCCGAAGGTCACCCCGGTCGCGACCCAAGCAACCGTCTCGGCTGCGGCGCGTCGCAACGTCGGTGCATGCTCGTGGCGGTTGAGAATCAGGATGTCGAACAGCAACAGCGCAACAATGACGCCGATCGTCGCCGGCCATGCCCAACCGGGCACAGTGATGTCGACGAACTCGTCGCGGACGCGGACACTGCCGCTGGCGATCACGCCGAGCGGCACTTAGTCACGACCGAGTAGACCGCCCAATGCTCCACCGAACGACGTACCACTGGAGTTGCCCGTGCCGACGAAGCTCTGGATCCACCCCATGAGCTCGGTTGGGTTGCGCGTCTGGGTCCACACCCGGCCCGGGCCGGTGAAGTCGAAGACGAAGCCCTCACCGCTCTTGAAGCTCTGCACCAGTCCCCCGCCGCTGGCCTTGCGCATCGCCATCTGCACGGTGTCTTCGTAGGCGACCATGTGACCGGTGTCGATCGTGATCGACTGCCCGGCCTCCAGGGTCCACACCTCGAGGGCCCCGTAGCAGGCGAACACGACGGTGCCTTGGCCTTCGACGCGGATGATGAAACCACCCTCTCCGCCGAACAGGTTCTTGAACCCGCCCCACTGGGTGTCGATGGTGACGTTGACCTCGTTGCCGAGCCACGAGCCCTTCTGGACGAACAGCGCATGACCGGGCGAGACATCGTGCGTGGTGATGTCGCCCGGCAGCCGGGCGGCGATGTCGACGAAGCCGCCCGACGCAGGAGCGGTGTAGGTGCTGACGAAGAAGCTCTCGCCACCGAGGGCCGCGCGTTTCAGCGATTTCATTATGCCGCCCTCGGCCTTGGATTGCAGCACGACGCCGGCGGACATTGCCATCATCGCGCCACTCTCGACTCGTACCGGTTCGTTCGGCGCCAACGTGAGACGTGCGACCCCATACGCCGGGCCTTGGCGAGTCTGTACCTGCATGACGCGACCTCCGGGCTACTTCGTTTCCGACTTACCGCCGTCACCGGCGCGGGTGATGATCGCCTGTGCCGCGGCAAGACGGGCGATCGGCACGCGGAACGGGCTGCAGCTGACGTAGTCGAGGCCGGCGTCGTAGAACAACTGGATGCTCTCCGGGTCGCCACCGTGCTCGCCACACACGCCGAGCTTGAGGCCCTTCTTCGCCGCCCTGCCGAGCTTGGCGGCAGTACGAACCAGCTCGCCGACGCCTCGCTGATCGATCGTCTCGAAGGGGTTGCGCTTCAGCAGACCCTGCTCGAGGTACGCCGGCATCATCCGGCTCTCGACGTCGTCGCGGCTGAAACCGAAGGTCATCTGCGTGAGGTCGTTGGTGCCGAAGCTGAAGAAGTCGGCCTCCTCGGCGATCTCGTCGGCGCACAACGCGGCGCGCGGCGTCTCGATCATCGTGCCGATGGTGATGTCGGGCTTGTTCTTCATGCCCTTCAACGCCTCGTCGATCTCGGCCTGCACCCAGCTCCGCGCCAGCGCCAGCTCTTCGCGGCTGACGGTCAGCGGGATCATGACCTCGACAATGGGGTTCTTGCCCTTCTTGCGCAGCTCGGCGGCAGCGGCCAGCAGTGCCTTGACCTGCATCGCATACAGCCCCGGCTTGACCACACCGAGGCGCACGCCACGGGTGCCCAGCATCGGGTTGTGCTCGGCCCAGTCCTCCGCCGCGCTGAGTTCCTTGCCTTCACGAACCGACAATCCCTCGGACGCCTGCTTGATCCTCAGCTCCTCGATCGATGGGAGGAACTCGTGCAGCGGCGGGTCGAGCAGGCGGACCGTCACCGGCAGACCATCCATTGCCTCGAGGATCTCCTCGAAGTCGATCTGTTGCACCCGACCGAGCTCGGCCAGGGCCGCAGTCTCCTCTGCCGGAGTGTCTGCCAGGATCATCTCACGCACGACCGGCAAGCGGTCCGGCGCCAGGAACATGTGCTCGGTACGGCACAGGCCGATGCCTTCGGCGCCGAGCTGGCGGGCATTGGTCGCGTCCTCACCGGTGTCGGCGTTGGCGCGGACCGCCAGCTTGCCCTTGCGAACCTGATCGGCCCATTCGAGGATGGTCACGAACTCGGCGGGCGGCTCGGCGGCCTCCAGCTTCATCTCCCCGAGGATGACCTCACCGGTCGTGCCGTCGAGCGAGATGGTGTCGCCCTCCTTCACGACGATGTCGCCAACCGTGAACTGCTTGCCCTCGATCTTGACCATGTCGGCGCCGACGATGGCCGGCGTGCCCCAACCGCGGGCGACGACGGCAGCGTGGCTGACGAGACCGCCGCGCGCCGTCAGGATGCCCTGGCTGACCATCATGCCGTGCACGTCTTCGGGACTGGTCTCGCTGCGCACCAGGATCACCTGCTCGCCACGATCGTCGGCATCTGTCGCGTCGTCGGCGGTGAAGTACACCCGGCCGACTGCAGCGCCCGGCGACGCCGCCAAGCCCTTGGCGATGACCGTGCCCTTGCCGGCGAACTGCGGGTGCAGCACCTGGTCGAGGTGGTCGGCGGCAACGCGCATGAGGGCTTCGTGCTTGCTGATCTTCCAACGAGCCTTGCCGCTGCCGGTGCCCTTCGTCATGTCGACGGCCATCCTCAACGCCGCCGCGCCAGTGCGCTTGCCGACGCGAGTCTGCAGCATCCACAACTTGCCCTGCTCGATCGTGAACTCGGTGTCGCACATGTCGGTGTAGTGGCGCTCGAGGCGATCGAAGATCTCGATCAGCTCGGCATGGATCTTCGGGAAGTGCCCCTTCAGGTGGTCGAGGTCCTCGGTGTTGCGGATGCCCGCGACCACGTCTTCACCCTGCGCGTTGATGAGGAAGTCGCCGTATGGCTTGTTCTCACCGGTGGCCGCGTTGCGGGTGAAACCCACACCGGTGCCACTCAGTTGATCACGGTTGCCGAAGACCATCGCCTGCACGTTGACGGCAGTCCCGAGGTCGTGACTGATGCGCTCGCGGACGCGGTAGGCGATGGCTCGTGCGCCGTTCCAACTGGCGAAGACCGCCTCGACCGCTCCGCGCAGTTGCTTCGTGGGATCCTGCGGGAACGGCTTGCCCGTCTCGGCCTTGACGACCTTCTTGTAGTGCCCGCACAGCTCCTTCAACGCCTTCGCCGTCAGTTCGGCGTCGGTCTTGACCTTGGTCGCTGCCTTGGCTGCCTCGAGCGGCTTGTCGAAGTGCTCGCCGTCGACGCCCAGCACGATGCGGCCGTACATGGCGATGAACCGGCGATAGCTGTCGTAGGCGAAGCGATCGTTGCCGGTGACGGCGGCCAGACCCTTGACGCTGCTGTCGTTGAGGCCGAGGTTGAGTACGGTGTCCATCATCCCGGGCATCGAGAACTTGGCGCCGGACCGCACGCTGACGAGCAGCGGGTCGGTGGCGTCGCCGAGGGACCGACCCATCGCCTTTTCGAGCTTGGTCACCTGCTTGGCGATCTCGTCGGACAGGCCGCTCGGCCAGCCACCTTTCATGTAGGCACGACACGCATCAGTGGAGATCGTGAAGCCGGGTGGGACCGGCAACTTCAACACACTGGTCATCTCTGCCAGGTTGGCTCCCTTGCCGCCGAGGAGATCTTTGTACTCCATGGGAGAACGACGGTGTTTGTGATCAAAGGAGTAGACGTAAGGCACGAGAGACGAGTCTACGCGGTCCTGCCGGTGGGAGGGACTTTCCACACGCGTAGGCTCACGCCATGAGTTCGCAACCGGCATTCCGGCTGTTCGGGTTCCCCGTTCATGTCCGACCCGGTTTCTACATGTTCATGGTGATCGTCGTGATCGTCAACGGACCCGATCTCGGTATCTGGCTCGCCGGGTTCATCGCCGTGCTGACGTTGATCCACGAGCTCGGCCATGCGTTCGCGGCGCGAGCCACGGGGGCAGAGGCAGAGATCTCGCTGGACCTCCTCGCCGGATATGCCTCGTTCGTGCCCACCCGCCCGCTGAAGCGGTGGGAGCGCGCCGGGATCAGCTTCGCGGGGCCGGCTGTGCAGATCGCCGTCAGCGTCGTGGCGTTGTGGGCGATGGGGGTGCATCCCCTCCACCCCGGTGTCGGCGCGTCCGACGCGGCTCGCGCCCTGTGGTGGGCGGGCCCGGTGATCGGGTTGTTCAACCTGCTGCCGATCCTGCCCTTCGACGGTGGCAACATCGTGCTGGCCGGCCTCGAGCTGGTGCTCGGCAAGAAGGCCAAGCTGGTCATGCTGTATGCCAGCTTTGCCATCACCATCGGCGGCGGTCTGTGGTTGCTCAGCCAGCCACGATTCGGGACCATCGCCATCTACGCAGCGATCTTCCCGCTGATGGCCCAGATGCAGATGCTGCGTGCGCACCGCGAGTCGAAGCAGCCACCCAGCGGCCTCGCCGCGGCAGCACTGGCCGAGACAGCCGCGTGGCGGGACAACGACCTGTCGCAGATGCTGCCCGAGCAGGTCCCGTCACCGTGGTTCCGCGCCAACCAGCAGTTGCACCAGACCAGCCCCGAGCTCGCCAGGGACGTGCTGCTCGATTCGTTCGCATACACCGGTCAACCGCGCTGGCTCCCACCCGACGCCGCGGACCCGGGCACCCTGCGGACCCTCGTCGACCTGCTCCCCCGGCCGCTGCCCACGGGCAACCCGCACGCCGAACAGGCCCTCGCCGGCATCCTGGTGCGGCTCGGCGACTACGACACCGCCGCTCACTACGCCGCTGACTCCTACCGACGATCGCCGTCACCGATCTCGGCGTTCATGATTGCCCGAAGCGCGGCGTCCCTGGGCGATCGTGACACCGCGATTGGTTGGCTCCGCGCCGCGGAGACGCTGGCAAGCCCGGAGTGGATCGGTCAGTCACTGCGGCAGGCGCCGGAGCTCGCCTTGCTCGCCGGGCGCAGAGCGCCCGCTGCCGACCTGGGATAGTTCGCCGGCGATCAGTCCAGCTGGGCGGCGAGCTTCTTCGGCGCGATCAGGCAATACGAGGTGCGGATCAATTCGTCGATCTCGTCCCAATCGATCGGTGCGGCGGTCAAGTCCATGCGGACCCAACCTCCCCGGGCGAGGTACGGCGCGGGGGTGAAGCGATCATCGTCGAGCAGCGCAGGCAACTCATCGCGATCCGCCTTCACGGTCAGGCTGCCGCCCTGACCCGGGAATGCGAAGATCTTCTTGCGCACCCGAAAGTTGATGTCGGTCCCCCACGTGACCTCCTCGGTCGCTTCCGGCAACGTCATCGCCAGCGACCGCATGCGCTCCAGGTTCTTGGCCAACGCCTTGGCCGACACAGTCATCGCGTCAGTCTCGCGCGGTCCCGTCGTGCCCACGCTTGAGATAGGCGAGCACCTGAGTCGATCCCACCGACGTGATCACGCCGATCGGCGCGCCGTCGTGCGACACCACTGCACCGGGCTCGTCGCCCTCCCGCTTCGGCAGCACCGCGAGGTGCCGTGGCGCGGTGGACCCTCGACTGTCCATCCGCTCCACCAGTTCCTGACCCGGATAGCAGCCCTTGGTGAAGCTGATCGCCACGTCGTCCAGGCCCGTCTCGGCCGGGATGGTCTCGCCAGGAACGATCTCTGTGCCCATCACCGGCCACGCTGCGGCAATTCGGTTGTCGTTGTCGATGTCGGTGGAACCCGCTGTGTCGGCCTCGGCCGTGACCGTCGCCTTGACACGGATCTTGAATCGGTTGAGTCGCGCTTCGAGCACCGGCCCGAAACCGGGATCGGTGTCGAGCCGGAACGTCTCGTCGCCGACCATGGTCACCCGAGCGAGCACGTCAACCCGTCCAGTCGGCTGCAGGAAGAACGTCCACCGCGAGTCGCCGGTGACCATCCCGCGCAGGTCCTGTGAGGCCTGTGATTGCAGGTACGTCGCCGCGTCGGGACCGTCGATCACAACGACATCGCGACGATCACCGAGCCAGGTCGTGTCCATCGCAACAGTGTCGCAGCACCGTCGCCGGATGCCACACTGTGGCATGGCAGATCTCGATCGCGTGGCCGTGCGCGTCTCCGACGGCCTCCGCAACACACTGGCGCGTGTCAGCACGCTGGCACTCGGTATGGCTGCCGTCGCGGCCATCATCGGCCTCGCAACGTTTGCGACCGGGCTGTGGATCTTCGACGGTTCCAGGGCGACGTGGATCGTGATCGGCGGTGCACTGTGCCTGGCACCGACCCTCGCCGCGCTGATCGCGTGGTTCTTCGTCAGAACAACGGTCAAGGCTGCGCCGGCATTGCTCCGCGACGTCCGCACGG
Source organism: Ilumatobacteraceae bacterium (assembly GCA_031373785.1). Taxonomy (GTDB): domain Bacteria; phylum Actinomycetota; class Acidimicrobiia; order Acidimicrobiales; family Ilumatobacteraceae; genus JAENVT01. The sequence goes on along the minus strand of JANMNE010000301.1, from coordinate 638 downwards.
TGCTCGACGATTCGCGCAGCACCGCCAACGTGCTGATCAACTACGACACCGGCGAGCGACTGACCAACACCGCCAAGTCGCTCGGGTCGGTGCGACTCGACCTGAAGGAACGCCGCAAAGAACTGCCAGCGCTCTACGCCGGGATTCGGGCGATCTGCAGCATTCCCGGCCTCGTGGCCATCGCTCTGCTCGGTACCTTCGCCGTCGGCGCGCTGGGCACGATCCTGCTGATCGGTGGCCTCATCGACTGAGTGCCGTGAGCCCGATCGCGCGTGAGCCGCGACACCCGGCTCACACCCGCCGGCGAACTAGGCGGGGGTGCCGACCGCGGTGCGTTGAGCGGTCATCCGGCGTGCTGCGGGGACGGCGGCCAGCAACGCGGCGGCCTTGTTGCGGCACTCCAGGTCCTCCTCGTCGGGGATCGAGTCGGCGACGATGCCGGCGCCGGCCTGGAACGAGGCGCCGTGGGCTCCGACGAACATCGTGCGGATCGCAATCGCGGTATCGAGGTTGCCGCTGAAGTCGACGTAGCCCACGACTCCGGCGTACGGGCCGCGCTTCACCGGTTCGAGCGAGTCGATGATCTCCATGGCCCGCACCTTCGGTGCGCCACTGACCGTGCCAGCCGGCAGCGTGGC
>JANMNE010000321.1:0-5832 GCA_031373785.1 Ilumatobacteraceae bacterium | reverse complement strand
GGTGACGTAGCCACGGCCGATCTCGACCAACTGACCGATCATCGTCACCATCTGTTCGACGTACGCTGTTGCGTGCGGCACGTCGGTCGGTCGCTGCACACCGAGCTTGCCCATGGCTTCGAACCACACCGACTCGCACTTCGTGGTGATGTCCTGCCACGGCCGGTTCTCGTTGTTGGCGCGATTGATGATGGCGTCGTCGATGTCGGTGATGTTGCTGACCAGCCGCACGTGGAGACCGGTCCACTCGAGGTACCGACGCAACACGTCATAGACCAACGTCGCACGACCATGACCAAGGTGTGGGGGGCCGTACACCGTCGGGCCACACAGGTAGATGCTCACCGTGCCGGGCTCGCGCATGGCGAGCTCACGTACCTCTCGGGTGGCGGTGTCGTACAGGTGCAGCATGGGCCGCCAGCCTACGTGTCGGCGGCAGCGAGCCCCCGGATGAATTCTCCGTGCAGATCGAATGCAGCGACGGCGCCGATCACGATCGTCGCCGGCGACTCGACCGCGACCTCGGCAAGTTCCGACAACGCGCAACGCACCACGTGTTGCTCGATCGAGGTGGCATGACGGATCGCCGCGACCGGTGTGTCGGCAGCAAGGCCGCCTTCCATCAACGCCGCAGCGATCGAGCCGCGCTGGGCGACCCCCATCAGCAACACGATCGTGCCACCGGCTTGAGCGAGCGCGTGCCAGTTGACCGCGGTCTCGCCGCGCTGGCGGTGGCCCGTGACGACAGTGAACGACGCGCTGATGCCGCGATGCGTGACAGGGATCCCGGCGGCAGCAGGCGCGGCGATCACCGACGAGACACCCGGGACGACCTCGAAGGCGAGACCGGCGCGAGTGAGCGCCAGTGCCTCTTCGCCACCACGCCCGAATACAAATGGGTCGCCGCCCTTCAGACGCACGATCTCTCGGCCACTGCGGCCGAGTTGCACCAACAACTCGTTGATCAGTTCCTGCGGCACCGGGGCGCCGGGGCGCTTGCCGACATCGACCAGTTCGGCATCGGGTCGGGCAAGGGCCAGCACGCCTGTGCCCACCAGCGCATCGTGAACGACCACGTCGGCCCGTTGCAACCGGTGCAGGCCGCGGACGGTCAGCAGCTCGGGGTCACCCGGGCCGGCGCCGACCAACGAGATCATGCGGCCACCGTGATCATCATCGCCCCTGCGGTGGTGTTGGTGGCCTCGTCGACCAGGATCAACCGCCCACCTTCGTGACTGATCTCGTAGGGCGAGGCAACGATCGGCTCGCTCAACGACAGTCGGACCATGGCGAGGTCGTTCAGTTCGATCTGATCGGCAGCAACCGGCTCGAGGGTGTGCAGGTCGTGGCGATACTCCACCGCGTCGACGATCGCACGACCGACGCGCGTGCCGTGCTTGAACCAGTACCGCGAGCCTTCGCGCAACGGCTGATCGATCATCCAGCACACGTGGCCCGACACCACTTCGGTCGAGGCCGCCGCGCCGACCACGAGCACGTCACCACGGGCGACGTCGATGTTGTCATGCAGCGACACCGTGATTGCCTGGCCGGCCTCGGCGAACGGGATCTCACGACCGAACCGCTGGATGCCCGACACGGTGCTGGCGCGACCGCTCGGCAACACCGTGACCGGATCGCCGACGCGCAGACCACCGCCGGCCAACCGACCGGCGAACCCACGAAAGTCGGAGCCCTGCGGACGGATGACACGCTGCACGTCGAGGCGCGCCGGCACCTCGGCGAGGCCAGAGCCGTCGAACGTCTCCAGCCACTCGAGCAGGGCCGGGCCGTCGTACCACGGCGAATGAGGTGACAACGTGACCACGTTGTCGCCGTGCAGCGCACTGATCGGGAAGGCCACGACCGGCACGGGCGTCGGCAGTGCCTCGACATACCCGGCGAGGTCCTTGGCGACGGAGTCGAACTCACCCTCATCCCACTCGACGAGATCCATCTTGTTGACAGCGAGAGCGATCGCCTTCACGCCGAGCAACGAGGCGATGAACGCGTGACGGCGGGTCTGCTCGAGCACTCCGTGACGGGCGTCGACCAACACGATCGCGACATCGGCCGTGGAGGCACCGGTCACCATGTTGCGGGTGTACTGCGCGTGCCCCGGCGTGTCGGCAACGATGAAGGCGCGGTTCGGTGTGGCGAAGTAGCGATGGGCGACGTCGATGGTGATGCCCTGCTCGCGCTCGGCTCGCAGGCCGTCGGTCAGCAGGGCGAGGTTGCGCTCGCCGTCGCCGTACCGCCGGCTGGCCTTCTCGACCGCAGCGAGCTGATCCTCGAACACGGTCTTGGTGTCGTGCAGCAACCGGCCGATCAGCGTGCTCTTGCCATCATCGACGCTGCCGGCGGTCGCGATCCGGAGCGTCGCGACGCGTGGAGGGGCTATGCGCAGGGGGGTCTCGGTGCTCATCAGAAGTAGCCCTCTCGTTTGCGGTCTTCCATAGCGGATTCACTGAAGGTGTCGTCGGCGCGAGTCGCGCCGCGCTCGGTGATGCGTGCGGCAGACACCTCCGCGATCACATCGTCGATGGTTGCGGCTGTCGACCGAACTGCACCGGTGCAACTGGCGTCACCCACGGTGCGGTAGCGAACGGTCTCGACCGACGACACTTCGTCCGGTTCGAGCACGACGGGCCCACCGACGGCGAGCAACATGCCGTCGCGGGCCACGACCTCGCGCTGGTGCGAGTAGTAGATGCCCGGCAGCGGGATCTGCTCGGCGGCGATGAACTGCCAGATGTCGAGTTCGGTCCAGTTGCTCAGCGGGAAGGCACGCAGTTGCTCGCCCTTGCGGATGCGGGCGTTCAACACGTCCCACGGCTCGGGTCGCTGGTTGCGCGGGTCCCACCGGCCGTGTCGATCGCGGAACGACAAGATGCGTTCTTTGGCGCGTGCCTTGTCTTCGTCACGCCGACCTCCACCGAACGCCGCGTCGAAGCCGTGCTCGGTGATGGCATCGAGCAACGTGACCGACTGCAACCGGTTGCGACTGGCCCGTGGGCCCGGGTCTTCGACGACCCGGCCGGCATCGATCGAGTCCTGCACGCTGGCGATCACCAAGCGGGCGCCGACGCGCTGCACGAACTCGTCGCGGTACTCGATGACCTCGGGAAAGTTGTGGCCGGTATCGACGTGCATCACCGGGAACGGCAACCGGGCCGGGGCGAACGCCAGGACCGCGAGGTGCAGCAGCACTGCAGAGTCCTTGCCGCCGCTGAACAGCAGCACCGGGTTCTCGCACTCGGTGGCCACCTCGCGAATGATCGTGACCGCCTCGTCGGCCAACGACTCGAGATGCGGGCTGGCCGTCGCGTTCATACGTGCAATCCGCACTCGGTCTTGGCGTCGCCCGCCCACCGGCCACCGCGTCGATCCTCGCCCTCGGCGACGGGACGGGTGCACGGCCAGCAGCCGATCGACGGATACCCACGGGCGTTGAGCGGGTTGACCGGCAGCTGATTGATCTCGGCGTACAGCGACATGTCGTCGTCGGTCCACGCCGCAAGCGGGTTGATCTTGACGAGGTTGCGGTTGATGTCGTAGCTGACGATAGGCGCGTTGGCGCGGGTGGGGCCGTCGACGCGACGCACACCGGTGACCCACGCCGCCTTGCCCTCGAGCGAGCGATTCAGCGGCTCGACCTTGCGCACCGCGCAGCAGCCTTCGACGTCGGTCTGCCACAGGTTGTCGCGGTGGATCTCGGGCCGCGGGGTGACGACGCGCAGGTTGATGCCGAATCGGTTCTGCATCTCCTCGACCAGCCACCAGGTCTCGGCGAAGAGGTACTGGGTGTCGAGCAGCACGATGTCGGCCGCCGGGTTGGCGGTGGCCGCGAGGTGCACCAGCACGGCATCTTCGAAGCTCGACGTGATTGCCACGTTCTCGACCCCGTACGTGTCGAAGGCCCAGCGAAGCACCTCCGAAGGGTGCATCTGCTCGACGTTGTCGGGGGCTCGGAGCAGGCTCACCCCGGCATACTACCTAATTACGACTAATTCGATCAAGATTAAGGTAATTCATCATTGCTAGCCTGCCAGTGTGGCGTTCGACTACCCGATCATGCTCGACCTCACCGGGGTGCCGGTGCTGGTGGTGGGAGGAGGCAGGGTGGCCGTGCGCAAGATCGAAGGCCTGCTCAGTGCCCATGCCGACGTCACCGTCGTCGCATCGGTGGTGGTCGACGGCATCCACGATCTGGGGGTGCGGGTGGTCGTCCGCAGCTACGAATCCACCGACCTCGACGGCGTCCGGCTGGCAATCACGGCCACCGACGACCCGGGCGTCAACGCACGCGTGTCGAAGGAGGCCACCGATCGGGGCATCTGGGTGAACTCGGCCGACGACCCGGCCAACTGCACCTTCACGCTGCCGGCCGTGGCCCGAGACGGCGCTGTCACGGTCGCGGTCGGTACCGGCGGGTCGAGCCCGGCCCTGGCGTCGCACCTGCGCGCCGAACTACAGCGGTGGCTCGGCGAGATCGGCGCGGCCGAGGCCGCTGTCACGCTGGCCGAGCAACGCAACGAGTTCCGCGCCAACGGCGTGTCGACCGAGTCGATCGACTGGGCCGATCGAGTACGAGCGGCCCTCCGCCAACAACCCTGAGTGCTGCCGTCAACTGCCGAGCACGGCAAACCCGAGTGAACGTGCCGCCTGCGCCTGCCGAAGATCAAAGGTGACAAACGGCAACGACGCGATTGCCAAACGCTGGGCGCTCGCCAATTGGATCGCGTCGAGCGATCGCACCCCGAGCTGTTCGCCTATCTGCGCTGCGGCGCGGCACACCGCCTCGTCGGCGGCAACCAGGGCCATTGCTTCGAAGTCGGCGGCGAACTGTTGCTTGGCCTCTCGCAGCTCGGCCCCCCTCAACTGCCGGGCCAGGTTGCGCCGAACCTCGACGTACGTCACCCAGCTGGTCACGAGGACAGGATCGCTATTGAGAAGACGTTCGGCGACCGATGAGTCAGGCTCGGCGAAGTAGCTCTTGAGCAGCGCGCTCGAGTCGACGTAGGTCGTCATCAGCGCGGTCAGTCGCCGCGGTCGCTGTCGAGGACATCGACGATCGGTTCCATCGATCGAAACCGCTTCCTGGCCCCAAGCGATCGCGGCGCCACAGCGGGTGTGATCCAGCCCTCAGCGATCCCTTCGGCGAGTCGATCGCCACCACCCGGCAGCGGCCCGAGCAACACCTTCGGACGACCTCGGTCCGTAATGGTGATCGTCTGCCCTCGTTCGGCCCGGTCGAGGTAGTCAGAGAGATGCTGTTTCAGCTCGCGAACGCCCACTTCCATGTGTCCACATTAGCAACTGATGTGGACACATTGCGAATGAATCTCCGACTCGGCCGCTGCCAGGTCGTCGGTAGCCTTGGCGGACCATGTCTGAGCACACGACGAACATTCCTGAGAAGCCGTCACTCGACGGCGTCGAGGCCCGCTGGATGCAGCGGTGGGAAGCCGACGGCACCTACCGCTTCGATCGCACCGCGACCCGCGACCAGGTCTTCGCCATCGACACGCCGCCACCCACGGCCAGCGGGTCGCTGCACATCGGGCACGTGTTCAGCTACACGCACACCGACACCGTCGCCCGCTTCCACCGCATGCGCGGCAAGAGCGTGTTCTACCCGATCGGGTGGGACGACAACGGCCTGGCGACCGAGCGTCGCGTGCAGAACGTCACCGGCGTGCGCTGTGATCCGACGCTGCCGTTCGACCCCGATTTCGCGGCGCCGTACAACGGCAACGTGCCGAAGGATCACCGGGCGATCCCGGTCAGCAGGCCCAACTTCGTCAGCCTGTGCCGCGGTGTGATCCACGA
>JANMNE010000292.1:0-1940 GCA_031373785.1 Ilumatobacteraceae bacterium | reverse complement strand
CGCACAGGACGAGCGTGAGCGCCTCGCGCTTGCCCACGACGGCCCGGTTCACCTCGTCGAGAACTTCACGAGCCAGGCTCGACGTCGTCCCAATGTCGATCGTCGTCGTGGGCGTCGTCCCCTCTTTCACAGCGACTCGATATCGGTGATGATGCGGCCCAGCTGGCGCACGGCAACGGCCGGTCGTTGGGCTGCGATGAGATGACGCAGGGTCGGGGTGAGCACCTCCATCGCCGCGGCAGGATCCGTGGCGCGGTCGATGTGACGGTGGGCAAGCAGCCGATCATCGACGAGATCGACAAGAGTTCCGCGGAGCTCAGTCGAACCGAACCACCGCGCGTCGTACAGTTCAGTGCGCAACGAGTTGACCCGCGGATCGCTACCGCGTATCGAGCGGCGCACCTGACGCGGCCGAATCCACCCGACCCGGATGACAGCGTTCGAGAGGTCGATCATCACCAGAATCACCGCCGAAACGACAGCGACGATGCCTGCCAATACGAGCACTGCCGGGCGCGAATTGGAAGCTGCAAGCGAGACAGAGATTACCAGCCAGACGCACACCGTCACCAACGCGCGCGAGCGCGTCACGTGAGAACCACGACACTTGACCTCAGCACGGCCTCAACGCGATTCAGGGCGGCCAACGCTCGAGTCCGATGGTCGTCGCGCAGTTCGTGACGAGAGAAGCGCGCCTCCCGATACAGCGCTGCCAGCTCCCGGATCGGTGCCGGATCGACCGACGATGCCGCCACCACGCGTTCGACGTACTCCGCCGACGTCTCAGCCGCGTCACTAGGCAGCCCCGCTGCGGCAGCATCGCGCTCGAGCTGCATCCAACAGGCGACGATCGCGTTTCGCGGGCTACCCCCAGCCAGTGCGACGCGAGCAGCTTCAACGTCGACCGCCAGCTCGCGCTCAGCCACCTCCGGCAGCGGCGCTACCTGCCGGACCGATCGCTCACGCACACCACTCCGCCTGAGCTTGGGCCACATGCCCGTCCTCACAATCCATACGGCGACCGTCACAGCGAGGACGATCACCAGCACACCAAGGAGCTGAAAGAACAGATCGCCCCAATGGTTCGGGTCGCCACGATCAGGCGGCACCAGATCCGGCCGTGCGACCGTAACAAGGGGGCCGGCCGTACCGATCGACGATGGACCTACGTCCCCTGGTGGTGTGATCCAGAGCCGAACCGGACCCGACGACGCTGCCAACACCAGCAGCACCATGGCGACCCCGGCGGCAGCACCTGCCACAAGCCTCCGGTCCATACGATCACCCTACAACGAGGCACTCGCACCGATTCGCAGCTAGTGCGAGCGATCGCCCTTGCGGCCCAGGGATGTGGCGAGGATTCTCATCCCCGGTAGCGCATCGCTGCCGATCTGAGTGCTGGACAGCTGGCAGCAGCAGCGATCTCGTGTCCCGTGTGAGGCGCTCGACGTTGCTCTCTGTCGACTCGACGCATGTAACCCCCAACTCCCGCACCGACGTCGTCCTCACCCCGCGCAACCACGATCATCCGCGCACGTGCGTTTACTACCTCCATCACTTCTGCACATCTGCACTGGCGGTGGCGCACGGACCCCAGCTGGTGTGGCGAAACCAGAGCCATCGACGCCAGATGTGGTGAGCAGAGCCTTGACTTCGATCTCAGATCGGCTCGCGCTTCGTCGATGGTTGTGAACTTGTCAACGGCGGGCTGGGTAGTGATCCGTGACGTGATCCGTGACGTCACGCGTCGATGCTCGCGACCCATGACTACCAATACGACTCCCTCAAGAACCACCACTGTCCATCAGTTGCCCGTCCTCCTGACGATCGAGGATGTGGCCGAGCATCTCGGCGTGACCGTTCGTCACGTCCGACGGCTCGTCGCAGAGAGACGCATTCCGTTCATCAAGTGGGGTCACCTCCTACGGTTTGACCCATCT
>JANMNE010000243.1:0-6374 GCA_031373785.1 Ilumatobacteraceae bacterium | reverse complement strand
CACGAACGTCGATTTGAAGGTCGTCAAGTGCAACGACCCGGCCTGCACCGGAGCCAACGAGACAATCACCACCGTCGACTCGACCGGAAACGTCGGCGGGCACACGTCGATCACCATCGGTGCCAACGCCAACCCGATCATCTCCTACTACGACTTCACGAACTTCGATTTGAAGGTCGTCACTCTGGCCCACACCTCATGGGTCCCAAACAGCTGGGGTCGCTGACACCAACGAGCCTCGTCCGCTTCTCCGCTGCAAACTCGCTTCAGACCACGTTGTCATCCCCGAGCACCACGCGCAAGCCGACCGAGGCGGACGCAGAACGTCTGCGACCGCCTCCAGAAGCGCTCCATGACCGGGCGACCCGCCGCCGGCGGGAACAGGCCCGATGACGTTGGAGGCGCTCGATATCACGCCCGGAACCCGATCGAGATGCCAAACGTGGCGACTGCGTTTGGCCCCCAGCCGAACAGTCCTCATACCGCTCAGTCCACATGCCACCGAAGGTGTCACCAAACGCCGGCTCTGCCGCAACGAGCGACCCGCAAGCCGGAGCTCGAACCCACCACAATGTGTGGTCACTGTCACGACGACGAAGCATTTGGTGACCGTCTGCGGGCCTTTTCTTGTGGCCAGGGCACCGCCTCACATCGCTACCGCCAGAGTCCACGCTCCCTCCACCCACATTCGAGGAGACAGCCCGAATACCCGATCGTCCCTTGAAGGACTGCACCACGGCTTCCCGCGCTCACTGAACGACCAGCCTTGCAGCGGGGACAGCTCACCCTGAGGAGCGCAAACGACCCCACTGGCGCGCCGAATCCTTGGCCGTCACCCCGGCTGGCGGAGGGGCAACTCGCGCACTTGCACGGCGAGCGCAGCGAACCACAAGCACTCGGCGATGTCGGCGGCCTCGAGATCGGGATGCTCTGCGAGAATCTCCTAAATCGTCATCCCGTCGGCAACCATCGCTACGACTGTCGCCACCGGGAATCGAAGGCCGCGCACGCAAGGAGCCCCGCCCATTTGTTCCGAGTCAACGGTGATCCGCGTGAACGTCACGACGCGAGAGTAACCGCAAGGCTCCGTCGGGACGCTCCGGTTGTTCAACCGCGTCGAGCCTCGCAGAAGGCTCCAGTTCAGTCGTCTTCGGGCAAAGCTCGAAAATCAACTGCTGACAAATCGCGGACAAATGGCCTTTCGAGCCCAATCACACCAGTCCCAAAAACTCTCTGACCAGGGCATTTACCGTCACAAATTGGTGTCGAAGGGGGGACTTGAACCCCCACGAGATTTCTCTCACCAGCCCCTCAAGCTGGCGCGTCTGCCTATTTCGCCACTTCGACGTGGTGGGGTATTGAGGATAACGCAGGCTTAGGTGCGGACCAACAGGAATCCGAGAGCGACCACCGAGAAGATCCAGACCAGGGCCAACACGGTCGTGATACGGGTCAGGTTGCGCTCAGCGGAGGTCGAGCCGAGGGCTGCACCTCCACCGCCACCGAACATGTCGGACAGACCGCCTCCACGGCCGCTGTGCATCAGCACACCAGCCACCATGCCCACCATTGACATAATGTTGAGCACCACGGTCAGATACATCACGAAGTCGCGCACGGTTCGCCAGCCTAGCGTGGGTTCTCAGCGAGCGACGGCTGGCGCCATCACGGAAACAGCTTCGGGGAAGTAGCAGGCGACCATGTGGCCGGATCCCTTGTCGAGGAGCAGTGGCTCCTCTTCGGCGCACACGTCTTGGGCCTTCGGGCATCGGGTGCGGAAGCGGCAACCCGACGGCGGGTTGACCGGGCTCGGCACGTCGCCTTTCAACACGATGCGCTGGCGATCGCGCTCGATCGTGGGGTCGGGCTCTGGTGCAGCCGACAGCAACGCCTGCGTGTAGGGGTGCATCGGCGAGTTGTAGATCAGTTCGGCAGGGCCCGTTTCCATCACCTTGCCGAGGTACATCACGGCAACCGTGTCGGAGATGTGGCGCACCACGGACAGGTCGTGGGCGATGAACAGGTACGACAGCCCGAGGCGGGCCTGCAGGTCCTGCAGCAGGTTCATCACGCCGGCCTGGATGCTGACGTCGAGCGCCGAGACCGGCTCGTCGAGCACGATCAGCTTCGGCTCCAGCGCCAACGCGCGAGCGACTCCAACACGCTGGCGTTGACCGCCGGAGAACTCGTGCGGGAACCGCTTGGCATGGTCAGGCGCCAGACCGACCAGCTCGAGCAACTCGGCAACGCGCTCGCTGTGGTTGCCCGGGACCTTGTGCACCTGCAGCGGCTCGGCGATGGCGTTGCCCACCGTCAACCTGGGGTCGAGCGACGCATACGGGTCCTGGAACACCATCTGCATCTCTTGGCGCAATGGCTGCATGCGGGCGTGCGACATGCCGACCAGTTCGGTGCCGTGGTACTTGACCGAGCCCGACGTCGGCACCAGCAACTGCAGTACGCAGCGGGCAACGGTCGACTTACCCGAACCGCTCTCGCCCACCAGGCCCAGCGTCGTGCCGGAATCAATGGAGAAGCTGACGTTCGACACTGCTTGCACGATGCCGCGGATGACCCGGATGCCCTGCAATTGCCGGATCGGGAACACTTTGACCAGGTTGGCGACCTCGAGGACCGGTGAGGTCGAGGATTGCTCACCGTTGAGCTGATCGGCAGGTGCGTTCACGCGACCCCTTCGGGGAGCAGTTCTTCGGCGCGGACACAGGCGGTTTCCAGCCCGAGCAACGGATGTAATTCGGGGATCTCGCCGGCGCAGATCTCTTCGGCATACGGGCATCGCGGCCGGAACGCACAGCCCGACGGTGGCCGAAGCATGTTCGGAGGGGCACCGGGGATCGGCGTCAGGCGCTCGCGGCCCAACGCCGGCAGGCTGGCCAGCAGCCCGCGGGTGTACGGGTGCGTGGGATTGCGGAAGATCGAGTCGACGTCGCCACGCTCCACGCTGCGACCGGCATACATGACCTGCACCCGGTCGGCGATGCGGGCAACCACGCCGAGGTCGTGGGTGATGAACACCACGCTGGCGTGGAACTTGTGCTGGATGTCTTGGATGACATCGAGGATCTGGGCCTGCACCGTCACATCCAGCGCGGTGGTCGGCTCATCGGCGATCAAGACATCGGGGTCGTTGGCGATGGCAATCGCGATCATGACGCGCTGGCGCATGCCGCCAGAGAACTCGTGCGGGTACTGCGACGCTCGAGTTCGTGGCTGCGGGATGCCGACGATGTCGAGCAGCTCCACCGAGCGATCCCATGCGGCAGCCTTGGATACGTCGTTGTGACTGCGGATCATCTCCGAGACCTGGTGGCCGATCTTGTGCGTCGGGTTGAGCGCCGACAGCGGATCCTGGAAGATCATCGAGATGCGCTTGCCGCGCTGCTTGCGCATCTCGCTGTTGTTCATGCCGACCAACTCGTGGCCGTGCACCTTGACTGAGCCCTCGATCTTCGCCGACTTGGGCAACAGGCCCATGGCGGCAAGGAACGTGACCGACTTGCCCGAACCGCTCTCGCCGACCACACCGAGCATCTCGCCGGCGCGCACGGTCACATCGACGCCGCGTACCGCCTGCACAGCGCCACTCTCGGTCGGAAAGGTGACCCGAAGGTCGCGGATCTCGAGTACCGTTTGTGCGTCGTTCACGCCCGACTCATGTCTGCTTTGGGATCGAACGCGTCGCGCAACCCGTCACCGACGAAGTTGATCGCGACGATCGTGATCACCAGCAGGGCACAGGGGAACACCACCAACCACCAATAGCCGGACAGCACGCCGCTCTTGGACTGGGCGATCAGCAAGCCCCAGGTCGTGCGGCCCTCACCCGGGCTCGGGCCATAGCCGAAGAACGACAGCGTCGACTCGGCGAGGATGGCACCGACCACCGACAGCGACAGCGACACCATGATCGGGCCCAATGCGTTGGGGATGAGGTGACGGAACATGATGCGCGGCCCACTGGCACCCACCGAACGCGACGCCTCGATGAACTCGCGTTCCTTCAACGACAGCACCACGCCACGCACGATTCTGGCAACCGCCATCCATCCGACCGCGGATAACAACAGGACCATGAAGCGCACCGACGTCTTGTCGCCCATGATCACCTTGATGAACGATATTTCTGCCAGCACGTTGCGGAGCACCAGGAGTGAAACCAGGATCGGGAACGCAAGGAAGATGTCGGTGATGCGCATCAAGATGTCGTCGAGCAGTCCGCCCAGGTAGCCGGCCAGGGCGCCGACGATGGTGCCGACCGTGCAGGCGATCAGTGCCACGGCGATGCCGATCATGATCGAGATCCGGCCGCCGTAGAACACGCGGCTGAACAGATCGCGGTTGAGGTCGTCGGTGCCGAACCAGGCCTTCGCGCTGGGTGGCGCATGGATGAACGTCGACGCAGTCTTGGGCAGTCGTTGCGCCTCGCCGTAGCGGGCGGGGATGCTGGGGAACAAGCACATCAACATCACGATCAGCAGCACGATCAGCGCGACCATCGCGACTCGGTTGCGCTTGTAATGACGCAGCGCCAAACGGAACGGCGACAACGACTCGCCGCCGACACCTTCTGATTCGTCGCGAAGTCCGAGGCCGCTGAGGTCGGCGTCGGTGTTGGCCTCGATCGCCTGGGCGATCTCGGCACTGTGTACCTCGGTGCTGTCGAGGCCGGGTGTGTGATCGATCTCAGTCAAGGCGGATCCTCGGGTCCAGGACGGCGTAGAGCACGTCGGCGAGCAGGTTGGCGAGAATGACACCGAGGACGACGAACACCATCCACGGCATCAGCTGTGGGAAGTCACCGTTCGTATAGGCGGTCAAGAAGAAGTCGCCCATCCCCTTGTTCTCGAAGATTCGCTCGGTGATGATGAGGCCACCGATGATGCCGCCGATGTCGATCGCGGCCACGGTGACGATGGGGATCAATGCATTGCGCAGGGCGTGGCGAACGAGGATGCGGCGTTCGCTGACGCCCTTCGCTCTCGCCGTGCGCAGGTAGTCGCTGTTCTTGACCTCGAGCAGAGATGCCCGCATGTACCGGGAGTACACGGCGATGATCTGAATGGCCACGACGGTGATGGGCAGGATCAGGTACTTGATCCTGAGGATGAGATCGAAGCCCTTGTGGCCCGGCGGGTAGATCCCCGACGTCGGCAAGAGCGGTTTGCTCAACCCGAGCCAGCGGGTCAAGGTGATGGCGAAGAACAGTTGCAGCAAGATGGCGCTGACGTAGGGAGGAACGGAGATCCCGACGAATGCCGATGTGGTCGACGTCTGGTCGAACAGCGAGCGGGGGCGCATCGCCGAGAAGATGCCGATGGCGAGCCCGAAGAACAGCCCGACGCTCGTGGCGAGCGTGCCGAGCACGATGGTGTTGGCCATCGCCGCCTTCAGCTCGGGCCACACCGGGCGACTGCCCTTGATCGAGCGGCCCCAGTTGAACGTGACGAAGTGATGCAGCCAGCTGAAGTACTGCGACACGATGTTGCCGGTGAGGCCATTGGTCTGCTTGTACTGCAGGATCTTTGCCGGAGTCGCCCGAGGGTTGAGTCGTAGGTAGCTCTGCACGGGATCGGTTCCGATGCGGATGGCGATGAAGACGAGAAACGTGATGATGAACAATGTGGGAATGGTCCACATGAGCCTTCGTGCGACGAATCTGATCATCGTGGGCGCACCTCCGAATTGTCAACGCGTACAGGGTATTGCAGAGCGGGGCCGGCAGTTCGCCGGCCCCGCTCACACTAGGTCATTTCTTCAGCGTTGGCTGTTTGTCAGCCAAGCGCAACGTCAGGCTCGCCAGTGACGAGCTGAGTTGCCTCGTAGGTGCCCTGCGACGTGGTTGCCCACACCGTCGGGAGAACCTTGAAGCCGGTGGTCCACTCGTACCACGACGAGTTGGCGCACTCGGTGATCGGGTTGAGGCACTCTGGCCACTGCTCGGCACCGATGACGATCTGGCCATCGCCATTGCCGTCTGTCCACTCGTTGATGTTCTGGAACGCCTGGTAGTTGGCGGCGTCCTTGTCGACCGGGCCACCGACCTGGTCGGTACGCCATGCGGCGATGTTGGGGAACTGGTACAGCGGCAGCATGACTGCATCGGTGGCCAGCGCCTTGCCGATCTGATGGATCAGGTCGGCACGCTTGGTCTCGTCGACGGTCTGGTCGGACAGGGTCATCAGCTTCGATGCGTCCTCGTTGCACCAACCCGCGGAGTTCTGGCCCTGGTTGTTGTTGTCGGGGCCGGGAACCTGCGAGCACGCCATGATGCCGGTGACCGTGGGGTCAGGGCTGGCCGTGTTGATGTACATGGCCATGTCGTACTTCAGTGCTGGGAGGCGCTGCTGGAAGTA
>JANMNE010000209.1:0-2747 GCA_031373785.1 Ilumatobacteraceae bacterium | reverse complement strand
ATGTATCAGCGATGTATCAGAAGGAGGTCGCCGTGGCATGGAAGCCGACAGGCCGACCGACGGTGCGCCAACAGCGCGACAAATGGGTCGTGCGCGTCGACGGCATCGACACCGAGACGGGCAAACACCGGCCGAGACAGCTCGGCACATTCACGTCGCGTCGAACCGCTCAGGCGGCCGCGACGTCGTTCGCTGTTGACGGCGGGGTCGGAGCCGACCGCGACACGGTCGGTCACCTCGTCGAGCAATGGGCGGCCGGTCGTGTCGAGGTGTCATCGCAGACCCGGTTGCAGTACGACTGGGCCGCGTCGCACATCAAGGCCGGACTCGGCGCGATACGTGTCGATCGTCTCGACCGCGACGATGTCGCTCGTTGGCTCGATGGGTTGGCTGCTGGCGGGAAGATGTCGAGGCGCAGCATTCAGATCTTCCGGATGGTCTTGCGCGCCGCGCTGGCCGACGCGGTGGAGGCCGGCGAATTGCGTCGCAGCCCGGCAGCCCGGGTCGGGATGCCTCGCCAAGTGGCCAAAGCCGATCGTGAGCGAGAGGTTGAGGCGTGGGACGACACCGACCTGCAACGCTTCCTCAACGCCATCGCAGATCATCGCTGGGCGGCACCGCTCCGACTGGCCGTTCTCTACGGGTTGCGCCGCAGCGAGTTGCTCGGTCTGCCCTGGTCGGCCGTCAACCTGAAGGCCGGCACGGTACGTATCGAGCAGGCGCTCGTGGAGGTGCACGGCCGGCCAGAGTGGACCGAGGGCAAGAACGCGAGGTCGCGCCGGACGATCCCGATCGATCCCGACATCGCCAAGGAGCTGTCGACGCACCGCAAGTTCCAAGCCGAGGAGCGACTCGCTGCCGGCCCCGCTTGGCACGACGACGGACTCGTTGTGACGACCAGGACCGGCAACAGAGTGTCACCAGGCAACTTCGACCAAACCCTCGAGCGCCTCGTCGCCAAGGCCGGCGTGCCACGACTCACCTCGCACGGTCTGCGGCACACCGCGGCGACCCACATGGTGCGTCATGCAAGCGACCTCGGCGAGATCCGCGCCGCGGCAGACATCCTCGGCCACAGCCCCGACATGCTGATGAGGACGTACGCGCACGCCCTGCCGGAGTCGGTACGAACCGTCACAGAGAAAATCAGGAGCCGTGCAGCCGGCGCCACGAGGCCGAGCCGTCCGTGAACTGGGCGTTCAGCGACGAGTCCGAGCGCGGAAACCTGATGCTGTTCGGCTTGATGACGGTCAGCACAGCCGAAGTGGTGCGCGCCCGCAAGGAGCTGCGAACTCTGCTATTGCCCGGCCAGCGGCGAGTGCACACGGCCAAGGAGTCACCCCCACGCCGCCGGCAATTGCTCGATGTCGTAGGCGGGCTCGACGTCGAGGCGATCGTGTTTCGACTTCGCCGCCCGGCGCGAATGCACCGAACCACAGCCCGAGACTTACTGGTTCGAGCCGCATGCGCGGCGCTCCAGCCGCGCTCGATCACCAATTGGGTACTCGACGACCAGGACCCGGTGCAGGCCGCGCGAGACCGACGCGCCATAGATCACGCGATCGGAGGAAAGGCAGACGTTTCTTACGACCATCGGCCGAGCCACGACGAGCCGTTGCTTTGGGCAATCGACGCAATCGTGTGGGCTGTCGGCGACGGTGGATCAACGCTTGACCGCGTCCGTCATCTGGTCGACTTCGTGGACCTGCACCCGTAACGCGCAACACCCGGCTACCCACCGTCCGGAGGGCTCACCGGGTGTACTTCCCGCAGCTACTGCCGCGGACATCTCCCATGATGCGCCTTCGGACACGCCATTGCAACCCACGACCCACGGCGCGGTGGGTGTGATCTCGGGTAGGTGGATGTCGACCCGGTTGTGGATATCGCCTCTGAGGGGCGTGTGCCGTTCCGGATCCGCCACCGAACCGCTGTACGCGGTCAGTCGATGTGGCAAGCCACATAGAATCAAGGTTCATGCCCGGCTGGTCCGCTCTCGCCGAACTCTCCAACCCGGGCGATTCCATACGCGAACGCCGGATCGAACTCGGCTGGACGCAAGCGGAGCTCTCCAAGCGCAGCGGAATACCGCAGGCCGACATTTCTCGCATCGAGAATGGACGGCTCGATGCGCGTTGGTCCACCATTCAACGGATCGCGATTGCGCTCGCCGACGCCAATAGTCAACCGCTGCGCAGCCTCGCCAACGGACACAAGGTTCCTGAAGTACCAGCACCGCAGTCGCCGAAGTGGTCGGCCAAGGGCGCCACGATGGAGATCACTCGCCCCAAGAACTGACTCTCCGTTGTCACTTCGGCCCAATCCGCAGCGCGGCTTAGGGCTGTGAATTTCGTCACAGGGCGTCGATTGTTTTAGCCGTTCTTGTCCGCTGCTGTCCGTTGGAGTCCATGAGGTATTGCACCGTCCGGAGTCGTTGTGGTCAATGGATTTGCAGGGGTTGCGGAGCAAATGACATCGGTGTAGTGAGGACACCCTGATGCGCTCCGAGATGGTGCCCGACGGGTCGCTGGAGGATCTCCCGGCGATGTTGACGGTCGAGGAAGCGGCGCGCGTTCTGCGTATCGGCCGATCGTTGGCCTACCAGCTGGCGACCCGTTATCTCGACAGCGGCGGCACCGACGGCTTGCCTGTGTTGCGACTCGGTGGCGTGTTGCGCGTCCCGGCACTCGCCCTGCGCGAGTTGATCACCACCGGCACCGTCGTCCAGCTCACCGGCACGCCAACAA
>JANMNE010000174.1:0-11328 GCA_031373785.1 Ilumatobacteraceae bacterium | reverse complement strand
CTACGGATCAAAAGGTTGAGTGTTCGAGTCACTCCGAGCGCGCTTCCCAGCAGTGATCGATGATCGAGCTGGCGCGACGACCACCGGCCGAGCCGTTGCTGCGGGCAATCGACGCGACCCTCTGTAGGAAGTGCGTACTTTCGGCGCGACCTGTGTGCATCGACAGTGCGCACTTCGCGACCGCCGGGTCAGGCGGGGCAGCGGTTCACGTCGGGGGTGCCGACGGTCGGCGGGCACAGCTTGGGGTTGAAGGGGGCGAAGTCGCCCTTGCGGTTGTCCCAACCCGGCACGACCCAGGCATGCAGCATCCAGAAGTCGCCACCGGCGATGTAGGTGCCGCCGCACGCATCGGCGCCCGAAGCCTGCTCGCGGACCACCCGGTGCGTGGATGCGGAGCGGATCGGCGTCAACGACGATCTCGACACCGACGCGGAGGCCGCGTTCCACGTGAGCGCGCCGGGCTACCGCGAGTACTCCGCGGTGGCCACCGGCTGCACTTCCGGGGGCTGAGCCCAGGCGCGCGTCATTCCGACCGCGACGAAACAAATCGAGATTCGACGCTTAGGGTGACGCCGATCGAGGTATCAAGTCGATGATGATCTCCCCCTCTCATGCCAACGTTGTCGAAGGCGGGCGCCGAATTGCCGAACCATGACGCTCCTGCTCGAGGTTCCTCGCGACGACGTTGAGATCCCTGTTGTCGCCGAGCCGGTACGCGTCGACCGGTTCCCGACACGTGTCGTCGTCATCTCGGTCCTTGCGTCGCTCGCGCTGCGCATCCGATTCATCACCACCCCGCTGAGCTCCGATGAAGGCGGATACCTCGCCGTCGCCCGGGCCTGGGCATCGGGCAGGTCGTTGTACGGCCAGGCGTGGGTCGACCGACCTCAAGGGCTGCTGCTGCTGTTCCGAGCATGGGATCGCCTGACGGGCGGCTCGCCTGCCGCGATCCGCACCATGGCGATGCTGTTCGGGTGTCTGGCAGTGGTCGCGGTGGCCTACACGGTCTTCGCCATCGCCGGATCACGCGCCGCAGGGGTGGCAGCGATGCTGGTCGCGGTCGCTTCGGCCAATGCGCGCATCGAAGGGTTCATCGCCAACGGCGAGCTGTTGGCCGGGGCCGTTGCTGCGGCCGGTGTCGCCGCGGCATGCGCCTACATGTTCCGAGGTCGGGGCAGGTCGTGGCTGTTCTTCAGCGGCCTGCTCGCCGGATGCGCGATGTCGTTCAAGCAGTCGGGCTTCGATGGCTTCCTTGCCGTGTTCGTGTGCTTGGTCATCGGTGGGTTCACCCGTGAGCGCACGTGGCGGGAGGTGCTGCGCGAATGCGCGACGTTCGTATCCGGGCTGGCGCTGGTGTTGGCAGCACTCGTGTTGCACGGCGTGACGCTGGGACTCAGCGCGTGGTGGTATGCCATTGCCGGGTACCGGCTTGGTGGGCTCAACGCGTCGGATGCGGACTGGCACCGCTTCGGCATCACGGCCCGGATCGCGGCACCGACGATGGTGCCATTGATCGTTGCGGCGATCGTCGGAGTCGTCGTCTGGCTGACCCGGAGCCGGCGGATCACGCGGTCTCGTGTGCTGCTGCCTGCTTGGATCTGCTTTGCCGCGCTGGCGTTCCTGACCGGCGGTTTGTTCCACCGGCACTACTGGGTCACGCTGACGTTCCCGCTCGCCGCCGCCGCTGGCGTCGCGATCGCCACGGGCCTCGGCGCGAGACGGCAGGTCGGTGTGTTGGTCGTCGTCGCCGGTCTCGTGGCGATTCCGTCGGTGGCCAGCACGGCGCAGGTCATCGTGCTCGATCGCGTCGCGGTGGCCACCCTCGCCCACGACGACCCTCGCCTCGTGGTCGACGAGCGAATCGGTCAGTGGTACATCGACCACCGAACTCCCGGGTCCACCCTGTTCGCGATGTGCGCGAGCGCCGGCCTGTACGCCGCGGCACATGCGATCGCACCGTACCCATACCTGTGGCTCGACGGGGTGCAGCACGGCAAGGACGCGCAGACGAAGCTCGTCGAACTGTTCGCCGGTGACGACGCCCCGACGTTCGTCGCGATGTACGGAACCGCCGATGGCTGCAATCCGTCGGGCGCTGTCAGCGAGTTGCTGAACCGGCGGTACGTCACGCGTGAGATCGTCAGCGGCGCCGTCGTGCTGATGCGCCGCGACCTGGTCCCGGGCGAACTGCTCTCGGGTCGACGGGCGTTCCCGGGGCTGACCTAGAGTTCGGCTCTCATCTCGTTCGACAACCGGAGGCACGCATGGCACTGACCACTCAGACGATGACCGACGAGCAACGCAAGTCGGTGGCCATCGAATACCTGAAGGCGTTCGACAACGGTGGCGTCACCTCGACCGGTGGAAGCATCCTGGATCTGTTCGCCGACGACGCCCAGGTCTACTTCCCGAAGTGGGGCCTGGCCAATGGCAAGGACGAGATCGGCAAGCTGTTCGGCGATGTCGGCGCGACCCTGAAGGGAATCACCCACCACTTCTCCCACTTCAATTGGATCTTCTCCGGCAGCGACACGATCGTCGCCGAGGGCACCAGCCACGGTGAGCACCAGGACGGGCCGTGGCGCGCGGGCGCACCCGAATCGGGCGCCGGTCGATGGTGCGACGTGTTCGAGATCCGCGACTGGAAGATCCAGCGCGTCTTCATCTACCTCGATCCCGACTACGCCGGAAAAGACACCGCCCGTTACCCCTGGCTGAGCTAGGTCTCTGCGCCGTCGCTCGTTTGCTCCTGCTCCCTGACGGGTACTGGTGTGGCTACGGAGCCGTTCTCCGGTCGAACAGGGAGGGCCAGCGTGCCACAGGAACCAATTCTCGAACCGGGTGCGGTCGATCCGGTCTATGTCGTGCCGGCCACCACGCCACTCGAGCCCGTTGCGTCGTACGAACCGACGCGGGTCATCCCTCAGGTGCCGTACCAGGCGGTTGTACCCCCGATCATGCAGCCGGTGGCGCCGGTCGCCACTGGCCCGATGTACGTGGACGACCGCCGGCAGGCATGGCCGTACCTCGTCGCCGTGCTCGCATTGGTCGTGGGCGGGCTGATCGGCTTCCTGATCGGCGACGGTCGTCACCCCGACACGACGGCCGTCACATCCAACACGCAGCCAATCGGTTCGACGGTCGACTCCACCGCCACCTCTGCTGCGGATCTGCAGAACCAGGTCGATCTCCTGACTGCCGCGCAAACGCAAGCGGCGCAAGACCTTGCGGACTCACAGGCGGCCTTGGCGCAGGCACAAGCGGAGCGCGACGCGCTGGCCGCACAGGTCGGCACCGCCGGCGGTGCGACCACAGGCCTCCAGGCTGATCTCGATGCGAGCAAGGCCCAGGTTGCCAAGCTGCAGGCCGAGCTCGACGCCGCCAACGGCTCGTTGACCCAGACCCAGGCCTCGGTCAAGACCCTGCAGGGACAGTTGGACACTGCGAATGCGACGTTGGTCGCATTGCATCCCACGCCGCTGGCCAACTATGTGAACGGCGACATCTCCAAGGTTCGCGCCGATGCCCAAGCCAACGGCTGGACCGTGATCGCCGAGCCGGGCAACTCGCCGACGGCCACGATCGGCACCGTCCTCGAACAGACGCCGGCACCGAACACCACCATGGTGGCCGGCTCGGTGATCTTCGTGAAGGTCAAGTAACCGCCCTTACCCCGGTGGAGTGTCTGACGCCCACCAGGGTGCCTTGAGACACTCCACGGGGCTGGGCTAGCGAACTCGGACGGCGGTGTGCGGGTCGGGTTGACCGTGTCGCTCGGGGTGCAGGATCGAGGCGAAGGTCTCGACGCCATCGACGACGCGAGGGCTGGGGCGCACGACGAAGGCGTCGGCATCGACGGCCCAGACCTCGGCACCATCGGGCAGCACGCCGCGCGCCACGACCTGCTCCGCCAACTCGGTGGCACCGGCAAGCCGGAACCCGCACGGCGCAACGATCACCACCTCGGCGGCGCATGCGGCGATCTCGTCCCACGTCGCACCCTGCGAGTTGCGACCAGGCCGTCCCATCACCGAACGACCACCCGCGGCGGCGATCATGTCGGGCACCCAATGACCGTCGGTGAAGGCTGGATCGGTCCACTCCAGCAACAGCGTCGGGCGAAGCGTCACGCCGTCGAGCTTGGCCGCAACGGCGGCCAACTGATCACGACTCCCCTGCATGATCGCGCTCGCCTCGGCAGTCGTGCCGGTGACCTCCCCGACGAGACGGACCGAGTCGATGACCTCGTCGAGCGTCATCGGGTCGAGCGTCAGGATCTCCGCGTGGCACCCGAGGAACGCGACCGCATCGTCGACCTTGGTCACATCGACCGCGCAGACGGCACACAGGTCCTGCGTCACGACCAGCGTCGGATCGATGTCGGCGAACGCGTTGCGATCGAGGCGGTACAGATCCTCGCCGGCCGCCATCCGCTGCTTCACGACGGCGTCGATCTCCGCAGGTGTCAGCCCTTCGGGTAGTGCCGATGTCGACACGATCCGCTTCGAGCGGGCCTCGGGCGGGAAGTCGCACTCGAACGTCACACCGACCACCTGATCGCCGAGACCGAGCTGGAACAGGATCTCCGTCGCCGATGGCAGGAGAGACAGGATACGCATGCGTTTCGATACTAGGCGACGCCTCCCGTGAGCCCTCTGCGACGGCGGATGACTTAAGTCGCTAGGCCCAAGAGCAGGACCTTCGGCTCATACCAGCGACCCGAAGACTTGCAGGCAGACAGCACTGTTTGGCACCGAACTATCCCCGTACCGTGCAATACAGCAGAACCGGAGGGAACTGAAATGAACGCAGCAACACAAACCCACACGAAGGTACGGGCCCACAGAATCGGAAAGATCCCGGCGCTCGTCGCCATCATCGTCGCTGTCGTCTTGTCCGTCCTCGGTGTGGGCGTCGTCGCCAGTGCGGCCGATCAGATCGGCATCAGCATCACCGACACGCTCAGCCCAGCGAACGTGACCATCCACGTCGGCACCACCGTCACCTGGACCAACAACGACAGCCAGCAGCACGAACTGCGGTCGACCGGCGGCCCGACCCAGTTCCGCACCAACACCCTCGACGCCGGGCAGACCGCGTCGGTCACGTTCTCGAACGTGGGCACCTACACCTACGTCGACCACCGCAACGACCAGGTGGCGGCGTACCACGGCACGATCATCGTGACCAACGACGCCACTCCGGTCACCGCACCGCCCGCAACAACTCCCGGCGCCCCACCGGCACCAACGGCGCCCGCCACGGCCTCAATCCACCTCGCCGGTGCACGTTTCGCACCGGCGTCGACCACGATCGCCGTCGGCGGCACCGTGACGTGGACCAACGATGACGGCTCGAAGCACACGGTGACGGCCGACAACGCATCCTTCGACAGCGGCTCGCTGAACGCCGGCGCAACATTCGCACACACCTTCACAGCGGCGGGCACCTACGCCTACGGCTGCGACTTCCACGGCAACATGCGCGGCACGATCATCGTGCTCGCCGCGGGCACCACCACCCCGCCGCCCGCACCGCCCACCACAGTCCCGCCGGCACCCCCCACCACCACACCGCCGGCGGGTCCCCCGGCAGCGCCCGCAGCGCCCGCTCCCCCAGCGGCGCCCGGCGCTGCCGTGACCAACGAGTCGGTGACCATCGCCAACAATCTGTTCTCGCCAACGCCGCTCACGGTCAACGTCGGCAGCACGGTGACCTGGGTCAACAACGACACGGTGACCCACACCGCGACGGCTGACGATCAGTCCTTCGCCAGCGGACTGGTGAAGAAGGCCACGAGCTGGGCGCACACCTTCGCCGCACCGGGGACCTTCACCTACTTCTGCGAGATCCACCCGGAGATGACCGGCACGGTGATCGCCAAGGCACTCGACGGAACCGTCCCGGCCGCAGCACCCGCGGCAGCGGCACCGAGCGCAGCAGCGACCTCGGCCGCAGCAGCAGCCGCCACCAACTCCACCGGTTCGGCGTCCACGGCTTCGGCCGGTGCCGCCTCCGGCACCATCGCGATCAACGACGTCGGGTTCGCGCCGGCCAGCTTCCGGGTCGCAGTCGGCGGCACGGTGACGTTCAACAACACCGGCAAGGCGATGCACACGGTCACCGCCGCCAACGGATCGTTCGACAGCGACATGATCCGCTCCGGCGGCACATGGGCGCACACGTTCACCACGCCGGGATCGTTCGCCTACAACTGCATCCTGCACCCCACCATGCGTGGCACGATCGTGGTCGGCGGAGGCGGGGCAGCGAGTGCCACACAGTCCACCAGCGCCAGCCAGGCGGCGGGGGCCACGGCTGCGACCGACTCGCCCACCACCACGGCAGCGACGAGCGCTGCCGCCACAGCCATCCAGCCGGTGAACATCGACGTGGCCGACAACGAGTTCAAGCCCAACGACGCCACCGTCGCCCAGGGCGGGACCGTGACCTGGAAGCTCGTCGGGGCCGCGGCGCACACCGTGACCGCCGACGACCAGTCGTTCAACTCCGGCTTGCTGAAGGCGGGTGAGAGCTACCAGTACACGTTCACCACGCTCGGATCGTTCGCCTACTCCTGCCTGGTGCACCCAGGCATGACGGCCACGATCAAGGTCGTCCCGCCCGCCGAGGCGGCCACAGCGCAAGCGGCGGCACCGACAAGCGGCGGCGCCTCGCAGGCACCGCCCGCGGCCGGTCAGCCCGCCGCGGCCGCAACCACGGCTCCGGCACCGGCCTCGACACTGTGGGGTGACACTCTCTTCGGGATCGCCGCAGTCCTGCTGGCGTGCTGCGCCCTCGTGTTCGCCCTCCGCTCGTTCCTCAAGGTCCTGGGCGGCGGCAGTGCCGACGCCGAGACGGCAACCACATCGACCGACGGATTGACGCCCCACGCGATCTGATCGGGAGTGCAATCGGCCTGACCAGGGCGCAAGGGACGGATGACCCTGGTCAGGCCGATTTGCGCGGACGTAGCGTGAGGTTGCGCGAAAGGAGAACGGGATGAAGGCGCTCGTTGTGTACGAATCGATGTTCGGGAACACCAGGCACATCGCCGAGGCGATTGCCGCAGGACTGTGCTCGTCGGTCCCGACGGAGGTCGTGCTGGCCCGCGATGCCGGCGACGAGGATCTCGAGGGCGTGGGTCTGGTGGTCGTCGGCGGGCCGACGCACGCATGGGGACTCAGTGGCACCCGCAGCCGCGAAGGCGCGCTCGCCGATGCGGCCAATCATCCGGATCATCTGCTCGAGACCAAGCCGCTGGGACCCGGTGTCCGCGAGTGGCTGCATGATCTCGAGCGTCACCACGGCTGCTACGCCGCGGCGTTCGACACCCGGTTCGACAAGCCGACGCTGCTGACCGGGTCCGCGGCGCGGAAGATCCAACACCGGTTGCACCGCGCCGGGCTCTCGACGCTGGCCGAGCCACACAGCTTCGTCGTGACGGGCATGGCGGGTCCGCTGGCGCTCGGCGAGATCGAACGAGCGACGCAATGGGGCCAAGCGTTGGGCCGCACGTACGCCAAGATGACGGCAACCGGGGTGAAGCCCGCGAAGATTGCCGGATGACATTGGCCGAGCCGGGCACGCCCTCGGCATATCCAAGCCAGTGGGAGTGCGATGTGGTGCTGACCGACGGTGGCACCGCACACATCCGCCCCATTCGTGCCGACGACATCGAGCAGTTGCGCGCCCTCCACGGGCGGCTGTCGCCGCAGTCGATCTACTTCCGGTTCTTCTCGCCGATCCCCAAGGTTCCCGAAGCCCAACTCCATCGACTGGCGGAGGTCGACTACCGCGAACGGTTCGCGCTGGTCGCCGAGCTCGACGGGCTGGTCGTGGCCGTCGTGCGCTACGACAGCAGCAAGAGTGAACCGACAGCGGCCGAGGTCGCGTTCGTCGTCGAAGACGACCAACAACGGCGCGGTCTGGCGACCGTGATGCTCGAACACCTCGCCGCCGTCGCCCGCAGCAACGGCATCGAGCGCTTCGACGCCGAGACCCTGCCTGACAACCGGGCGATGATGGACGTCTTCCGCCACGCGGGGTTCGACGTCACCAGCCACTTCGACGCCGGCGTCATCGACGTCAGCTTCCCCCTGGCGCCATCCGACGTGCTCGACGAGCACATCGAAGAACGCGAACGACGAGCCGTCGTCGCCTCGATCACCCGCATCCTGCGCCCCAACTCGATCGCCGTCATCGGGGCCAGTCGTACGCCGGGCACCATCGGCTACGAGCTGGTGCACAACCTCGTGCGCAGCGGCTTCACCGGCGCAGTGCTGCCCGTCAACCCGCTCGCCGAGTCGATCAGCGGCATCCACGCCTACGCGAGCGTCGGCGACACACCGACCCGACCCGACGTGGCCATCATCGCCGTCCCCGCCGACGCCGTGGCCGAGGTGATCGCCGAGTGTGGCGCCGCCCACGTTGGTGGCATCGTGATCATCAGTGCCGGTTTCGCCGAGCTCGGTGCCGACGGCCGCGCCGTCGAGACCGAGCTCGTCAAGACCGCCCGGCGATACGGGATGCGCGTCATCGGGCCGAACTGCATGGGCCTGGCCAACACCGACCCGGCGATCCGGATGAATGCCACGTTCGCACCCGTCGACCCGATCCCCGGCAACGTCGCGTTCATGACCCAATCGGGCGCGCTCGGCATCTCGTTGATCGACGAGAACGCGCGGCGCGGGATCGGCATCTCCAGCTTCGTGTCGGTCGGCAACAAGGCCGACATCTCCGGCAATGACTTGTTGCAGTACTGGGAGGGCGACGAATCGACGACCGTGATCGCGCTGTACCTCGAGTCGTTCGGGAATCCGCGAAAGTTCTTGCGGATCGCCTCGCGCGTGGCGCGGTCCAAGCCCATCGTCGCGGTCAAGTCCGGCCGCAGCCCGGCCGGGGTGCGCGGCGCCAGGTCTCACTCAGCGGCACTGGCCACCTCCGACGACGTCGCCGAGATGGTGCTGTCACGCGCCGGTGTGACACGGGTGGAGACATTGGAGGAGCTGTTCGACACGACGCAGGCGTTCGCCAGCCAGCCGGCACCGTCGGGACGTCGACTGGCGATCGTCGGCAACGCAGGCGGCCCGGCCATCCTGGCTGCCGACGCTGCCGCTGCGCACGGCCTCCTCGTGCCGCCGCTCAGCGAGGCGACACAGGCCCGACTGGCCGGCTTTCTCCCCCCGACAGCGGCCACCGGCAACCCGGTCGACATCGTCGCCGCGGGCTCGCCGGCTGCGTTCGAGCTGGCTCTGTGCGCCGTGCTCGACGACCCCGACATCGACGCTGTGCTGGCCATCTACGTGCCGCCGCTGCCCGATCGCGATCGATCGATGGTCGATGCGATCGCCAAGGCTGCTGCCAGCCGGCCAGACAAGACGATGCTGGCCACCGTGCTGGCGGGTAACGAGACCGTCGAGCTCGACGGGGTCAAGGTACCGACCTATCGCTTCCCCGAGTCCGCAGTGCGAGCGCTGGCTCACATGGCGAGCCGCAGCGAGTGGCTGCGGACCAACGACACCACCATGCCCGAGCAGCTGATCGACACGACACAAGCCCGCACCATCGTGGTCGACTTCCTGCGACGCACACCGGCGGGCGGTTGGCTCGACATGGCCTCGGCGGCGGCGCTAGCGGCCGCGGCAGGCGTGCCGTTGGTGGAGACAGCGATCGTCGACGACCTCGAGGGTGCGGTGGCCGCGGCGACCAGGCTCGGCTTCCCGGTGGCGTTGAAAGGCGTCGGGGCCTCGATCCTTCACAAGACCGAGGCCGGCGCGGTCAAGCTCGCTCTCTTCGACCCGCAGGCCGTGATCGAGGCCGGCTCAGCGATGCGTGCGGTGCTCGGTGAACAGCTCGAGGGCTTCACCGTGCAGACGATGGCGCCGGCAGGGATCGAACTGCTGGCGGGCATCGCCACCGACTCCGCGTTCGGGCCGCTCGTGATCTTCGGCGCCGGCGGGACCGCGGCCGAACTGCTCAACGATCGCGTCGTGCGCCCGGCGCCATTGAGCGCCACCGATCCCGCGCGGATGATCCGCGGGCTGCGGATCTCCCCGCTGCTCGACGGCTACCGTGGCACTCCGGTGATCGATCACGCCCCACTCGAAGTTCTGCTGGTGCGTCTCGGCCAGCTCGCGGATGCAGTGCCGGAGATCGTTGAGATCGATCTCAACCCGATCATCGCCACCCACGATGGGTTCAAGGTCGTCGACCTGCGGGTTCGAGCCATGCCCAACGTGTCTCACCCGGAACTCTCGGTACGGAGGTTGCGATGAATGCACTGCCCAATTCGACGAACGACTCGATCATCGTCGGCGTCGACACGTCTCCGGAGTCGATCGCCGCACTGCGGTGGGCGGCCGAACTTGCCGCGCAACGCGGCGTCCCGCTACTCGCGGTCCACGCCGAGGGCCTCCTCGAGGAGGGATCGTACGTGCCGCACGTCAACGTGACCGAGCTGGTCACACAGACGCTCGCCGGGATTGCGCCGTCGCCGACCATCACATCGCTGATCGAGCCAGGGCCGCCGACCGACACGTTGTTGCGCGTGGCTCACCGCACCGGGGCGGGCCACATCGTGGTCGGCCACCGCGGCGTCGGCGACACGGGGTCCGACATCGGTTCGACGGCGCTCGCGCTGGTCAGCCGTGCGACCGTCCCGGTCACCGTCGTACGGAGTGACCAGCCGGCAAGTTGATCTCGAGCTCCTGGCTTGGGCAAACCAGGAGCTCGGGATCAGGCCCGCGCCGCTAAGGGAGAGACTTCGCGCTCCTCGAGACGAGCTCGCAGGAACTTCAACACCTTGATGTGCTTCTTGGTGTCGGCGATCACCAGGTCGACCAACATGCCCCACAAGGTCGACGTGCGCACATCGCGGATCTGACGACGCAAGTCACGGGTGGTGGCGAGGTCGGCCTCCTCGAACTTCAACAGTCGCTCGACCATCTCGATCGTCTCGGGCGGGACCGGACGGAAGTCGACGTGCGGGATCCCGTCGGGCGCATCGCGCAGCTCGGCCAGGGCCTTGATCGTCTCGATCCACTCCTCGAACAACCGGTGGTGCCGAGCCTCGTCCTCGCCGATCAGCTCGGCGACGAAGCGGACGTAGGGGTGCTCGTCGTGAGCCAACGCCTCGTAGAGGTCGATGACTTCCTTCTCGGACTCGACATGGGCGTTGAGGTGATCGATCAGGGCTCGGTCGCATTCGCTGAGATCATGTGGAACTCGGCTAGAGGTCATTCTCGAAGTGTCGACGATCGCCAGCGGGGCCGACAGAGCCCTTCGAGGTACCTCGCCGGGTACTTCGACCCTGTTTCGCGGGTCACA
>JANMNE010000124.1:0-12825 GCA_031373785.1 Ilumatobacteraceae bacterium | reverse complement strand
GCGATCTTGGCGAACTCGCCCGGCTGGAAGTTGATCGGCCCGAGGCTGACCCAGATCCTGGCGCCGCCCTTGGTGTTGCCGAGCCCCGGGACGAGCGGCAGCAGCAACAGGGCCGCGCCGATGGCGAGGAAGCTCCACTGGTAACGCGCCAGGTCGCCGGCGCGCTGGATGATCACGAGCGTGGCGACGTAGGCGATGATCGCCACGAACGTCCACGTCGTCTGCAACCCGGCGGCGCGCTCGCTGAGCCGGGCGATGATCACGTACCCGATGCCGTGCAGCAATGCGGCCAGCGGCAGGATCGTGCCGTCGGCCCCCTTGGCCAGCACCCGGTTGGCGAGGTGGGCCACCACCAGCAATCCGAGGAGGGCGATCAGGAACGGCACCAGGATCGGTGGGATCACCGCGTTCTGCCCCAGCGATGCCAGCGTGTATGCCGCACCGGTGATGGTGGCGGCCATCACGATCAGACCGAGCTCGGTGCGACGTCGCGTCGCGGCGATCGGCGAGGCGGTCATGGCGTCGTCGTGGTCGAGCCCACGATCGTCGTGGTCGTGCTGGAGGTCGTGCTGCTGGTCGTGCTGCTGGTCGATGTGGTCGAGCTCGACGTCGACGTGGGTGCAACCGTGCCGGGCTCGGTGACCGCTGTCGTTGCCGGCGGCGGCGGCGGCGATGGGTCGTCCTTGCTGTTGTGGACCGCAACCGCGATCAGCGTGACCACGACCGTCAACAGCACGGCCGCGCCGAGCAACTTCACGAAGAAGCGCGTGCCCCACCGCGTCGGCGTGCCGATGCCATCGACGGTGGTGACTTGCAGGATCGGCGGGACGAGTCCACCGGCCTCGGCGATGACGCCCGCGGCGCTGAGCACGCTGTTGGCGTCGGCATCGATCATCGTGCCGGCGGAGTCGCTGTCGGGCCAGCCTGGCTCCGATTCCAACTCGGCATCGGCCGCTGTGGGCTCGACACCCTGCAACACGTCGACCACGACCACGGTGGTGTTGTCGCGGCCTCCGTTCGCGTTGGCCTTGGCGACGAGTTGCTCGGCGGCGACCTGTGGGTCGCGGGCGGCGATGGCGATGGCGGCGATCTCGTGGTCGGGCACCTCGTCGACCAGTCCGTCGCTGCACAGGATGAACCGGTCGCCGTGCACCATCGGCACCAGCCACGTGTCGACGCGAACGGTCGGCTCGATGCCGAGTGCACGGGTCACGATGTTGCGGCGTGGATGAGTCCTGGCCTCGTCCTCGCTGATGTGGCCGGTGTTGACCAACTCCTGCACGTAGCTGTGGTCCACCGTGGCGCGGTGCAACTCGCCGTTGCGCAACAGATAGGTGCGCGAGTCGCCGACGTTGACGAGGGCGAAGCGGGCGACGTTGGACTCGTCGGCGCGCATCACGACCAACGCGGTCAACGTCGTGCCCATCCCCTGATGGTCGGCGCTGGCGTGGGCAGCCTGGTAGATCGAGGCGTTGGCCTCGACAACCGACGCAACCACCACGCCGACGTTGCTGGCGCCCGTGCCGAGGCGATCGCGGATGATCCGGGCGGCGATCTCGCTGGCGACCTCGCCGGCTTGGTGGCCGCCCATTCCGTCGGCGACACCGAAGACCATCGGCTCCGAGACGTAGGCGTCCTCGTTGCCGGCGCGCACCAGGCCGACATCGGTGGCGGCTCCCCAACGCACGGCTGGTTGGTCGGTGAAGGCGACGTGATCGGTCACTACTCGGCCTCGAACACGGTGTTGCCGATCTGCACCCGATCGCCCTTGGTGAGGCGTTCGGGCGCCGTCAGGCGCTTGCCGTTGAGGTACGTGCCGTTCGTCGATCCGAGGTCCTCGACCATCGTCGAGCCGGCGTCGCGATACGCACGAGCATGCAACTGCGACACGAACGAATCGTCGCCCATGCCGATCGTGCAGGTCGCGGCGCGGCCGATGGTGATCTCGTTCGCGAGGGCGAACACCGAACCGCGGGTGGCCTTCGGCTCGATGATGACCAGGCGACCGACGTTGCCGCGCCTGCCCTTCGGAGCGCGCACGGAGCGCTTGCCGTGCTTCAACTCCGGAGCAACGGGAGGCGGTGCAGCCATGGTCGGGTCATTGGGGGAGATGCCCGCTTGTGACGGCGCAACGCCGGCTCGCGGTCCACGCACCTCGCTCCACACCGCCCATAACACCCTGGCGAAGAACAGGTACAAGAGCGCCAGCAGTACGTACTTGAGAATGCCGAGCAGCGGCTCGGTTGCAGCTGCGATCACGTTGCCTCGAAGCGCAGGTGCGTGCTCCCCACGCTCACGATGTCGCCGTCGGTCAATGTTCGTTCACCGTCGATGCGGGTTCCGTTGATCTTGGTGCCGTTGGTGGATCCGAGGTCGACGATCACGAACGCGTTGCCGCGGTGATGGACCTCGGTGTGCCTGCGGCTGACGTTGGCGTCGGGCAGGGCGATGGTGCAGTCGGGCAGCCGGCCGATGGTGACGAGCCGATCGCTCAACGCGACGCGCTCGCCCGACGGCAGCACCAAGGTGGCTGCGCCCCCGGAACCGGCCTCGCGCAGTCGCGACGAGATGGTGAACCGGCCCGGCTTGAGGTTGTTGTCGACCGTCATGGCCACGCGGACCGGGCCCATGAAGTGGAAGCCTTCGGCGCGGGCGTACTCGCGAGCCGTCTCGCACAACTCGTTGTTCAACGCCTCATCGATGTCGGCGAACCCGGCGTGATCTTTGCCGCTCAGTTGGAAACTGAAGTCGTTGGGGACGATTCGCCGGCCCTTGACGTCGACGCTGCGATTGTCGTCCATCTCGCGCAAGAGACGCCGGCCGAGCTCGACCGGACGAATGCTGGAATGAGAACCACGTGAGAACACGCCCTCGACCATACGCTCTAGCGACCGCTCGAACGATTGCAATCCCATAACTTGGCGTCAGGGTAGTGGCGCCAACACACCGTTCGCGTTCGCTCACTCGTGCAGCCCCGTGCCGTCGGGCGCGATTTCTGCCATCGGTGGCGTGATATCGAACCCGTTGGGAGTACTCGGGCGCGGCGCGTGCCACCTGTGGCGTGGCTTCGCGCCCGACCCAATCGGGTTGGGGGTGAGGGTGGCGATTGCTAGCGTGTGTGCCTCTACTCGGGCGAGTGGCGAAATGGCAGACGCGCTAGCTTCAGGTGCTAGTAATCGAAAGGTTGTGGGGGTTCAAGTCCCCCCTCGCCCACCACAAGGCCCACGGTCACGGCGGGTAGGAGTGCGCCGGCTGGAGGACCGGCGATCCAGATGTCGTGCCTTCGGTCATGGTTCCGGCGGGGGGCGGGTTGCCGCCCGATCTTCGGTGATCGGGAGTTGCCGGGGCGGTCTTGATCGGCACGACGAGCACGGCCAGATCTCGCTGTACGCGTTGCTCGCCGCGATCGACGATCGGACCAAGCTGATCGCGCTGACCCATGTCCCGACGAGCAGCGGCCTGCGTAGCTGCGTCGGTTGGGCACTTATGGATCATCGTCCAGATGATGGGTACAGCTCATAGACCCGCCGGGAAGTAGCCGTTGACATCGACGATCATGTCCGTGGCAGCCATCGTGAACAGACAGACCTTGCCACCGGTGCCAACCTTGGCGACGACCGCATTCGGCACCACCTGGCCAAGCCCATAGTTGACACTCGACGCAGTCGGGCGCTGCGCCCCACACGGAAACACCGTCACAAACCCGGAACCCTGCGCACCGGCAACCGTCACGTTCAACACCACCGCATCAGCATCCCCCGGCACACCACCACGACCCGCGACCGTCAACTCCAACACCGAACCAGCCGCGACCACACCGCCACCCAAGAACAACCCATCAGCGGTCGTCAACCCGTCACCCGAACGAGTCTCCAACAACCGCGCCGGCACCAACGAACGATACGACGCACCCGCCGGGGGGACGCCACCGCCACCCACCGGAGGCACGACACCAGGATTGTTGACGTCGAACGCCTCACCGGTGAACGCGCCGTTAGCCGACGAAGCACCTGCCAGCACGTTGTTCGCAGCGTCGCGCACCGTGTCGTTGTCGACCAGGTCGAGGCGCAGCGTGCCCCCGCCGGTGCCCACCGACGCCGTCACCGTGTACACGTTGGCAGCGCCCGACGGGGTGACGGAGGTGATCGCCGAGCCCGTCACGCCGCTCGCCGCCAGGTTCAGGTCCGAGGCGTCGACACCGGTGACCGTCTCGCTGAACACGAGCGACCAAGTGACGGCGGCACCCGTCGCCGGGTTCGTCGCCGTACGTCCGATCGCCGTCACCTTCGGTGCCACTCTCTCGGGGATGTACTCGAACGAGCCGATGTCGCAAAGCGCCGAACCGTTGCCGTCACCGTCGGCCCACGTGGTCCCCGGAACGAACATTCCGCGCTGGTCGGTCGGCGAGCAGTAGACGGTGATCGCGGTGTCGATGGCGGGACTACCCGGCGGCAACGCATGTGTGCGGGTCGGCCCACCCCACAGGGCGAGCGGCTTCAACAGCGGGTCCTGGTTCGTCACGTCGCCGGTGGACGCGAACCCGCATGACGTCGCGCTGTCGAGGTTGAAGCCGAGCGAGGTCACCTGACGTTGAGACAGCGAGCAGTTGGCGGGGCTGTTGCCGGCGATCATGGTGTTGCGCAGTTGCACCGGAGTGATGGCCTCCAACCCGCCTCCGCGTGCGGCGGTCGTCGCCGTGTTCGATGCGATCGTCGATGAGAGGAAGTACCCAATCGCGCTCCCGCTGTACGAGATGCCTCCACCTGTAGCGGAGATGTTGCCCGACACCGTGCTTATTCTCGTGTAGAGATACGCCGATCCTTCGCTGCGGATCCCGCCACCTGCCCCGACCGCCGAGTTGCCGGCGACGGTGCTGGACACCACATCGACCTGCCCCTGCGAGTAGATGCCACCGCCGTCGGAGCCCGACGTGTTGGCGCTGACGTCGGTGGTCGACAGCCCCAGGTAGTAGCCCACCCACGCGCCGCCACCCTGGCCCGTCGCCTGGTTGCCGTTGATCGCCGACTTGATGGTCGAGACCTGACCGGGCGACTCGACGCAGACACCACCACCCCTGGCCGCATGGTTGCCGGACACGCGCACCTGATCGAGGTAAACGAGCCCGGCAGTGATCAACAGCCCGCCGCCGCAGCCGGACGAGTTGCCGCCGGTGATCGACAGGTTCTTCACCCATGACGTGCCGGCGGGGGTGAACCGCAGTGCGCGCTGGTTCGGCGCAGCCCGCAGCGTGACCAGATTCCCGCCGTCGATGGTCTTGAGCGAGGACACGAGACCTTCACCGGTCATCTGGATTTCGACCGGCGCCGTGCCGCAGTTGAACGTGACGGTCGCCTGTCCGGAAGCGAGTGACGTGGCGAACCCGGCGCCGGTGCAACTCGCGGCGGTCCCGGTGCCGACGATCGAGGTGTTGGCCGGCGGCGTCGTGAAGCTTTGCCGCGGTCCAATGACGGGAGCGCCGACCGTTGGCACGTAGCGGAGCTCCCAATAGAGAGTGGTGTTCGGCTGGATCTGGAGCGGATAAGGCGTCCAGTCCGCAAACGCCTCGTACGCGTTGAAGGCGCTGGTGATGGGGGCCGGGCCGTCGGTGAATACTGGGGTACCGCCGGTCGGCACGGTGTACAGGTCGAAGTAGGCGTTTCCAGTGGTCCCGTTCCGGTACACGTAGCCGGCCGAGCGGATGGTCGTCGGCCACGTGGTAGAGGTGAACGTCGTCGACGTGGTGTCGTGGATGACAGCTGGCAGGTTGGCGTTGGTGGGGGCGAAGACGTAGACGCCCTGCCTCGGCGCCAGCACCGGGCTGCTATTGCCGTCGAACATCTTCACCCGCGCTTCGAGGGTGGCCCCACTGAGCACCGTGCTGCTCTTCACCGGGATGTAGACGGTGAGGATCTTGCCGATCGGGATCGGCCAGAGGTTGAGGTTGGCGGTGTCGGACGAAGGGATCCGTACGAACCCGGCGCCGTATATCCCCGCACTGGAGGGCAGGGATTGGGGACAGTCGCTGCCCTGGAGTTGGGTGCTGTCGTAGAAGCACTTCACCGGGTTCGCCCCGCTGATGTCGAGCGACGTGTTCGTCGGCAACTTGATGTTGAGATCCGCTCGCTGACCACTACAGGAGTTGCCGAGACCACCAACGGCCACGCGCACGTAGTAGGTCTGGCCAATGCCCGGCTGTGAGGTGTTCGGGTCGGCGGCGAAGCCGACATAGACGCCGGCACCCTTCACCGAGTATGGCGCTCCCTGGATGATGCTGACACAGTCGATGATGTCGGAGTACTCAATCGGTCCGTCGAACCAGCCCCCCGCCGCTTCCGCCCGGCGGGCATCGCCGCCGATGCCAACCAGCACCGACACGACCGCCAGCAGACACACCGCACCAAGACGCACCAATCTAGAGTTCATGGCCTAGGCGTACTCGGCCTTGTGGGCGGACGGCCAGGGTCGAACGTCCCTGGTGAACGACCGGAGTCGGTCATAGTGTGCTCGGTGGAAACTGTGTCCGCAGTTCACTGCTCAGGGCGGCGTTGGTGTCGCAGATCTCACGGCGGCGGAGTACAGGAACAGGAGATGAATCCGGTCCCGGACCTCCTGCCGGACGATCCGGCCCATGCATTGGTGGCGGGAAGATCACGAACGGTCAAGCTTCGGCTATAAGTCGCTGGTGCCATTTCATTCCGAATCCGTCCGTGTGATGCGCCCCGCGCCGACGATTCTGCACCGTTCGTAGGTCAGTTGAAGAGAGGTCCGGCGACGCTCTCGGCGGCTTCGTCGTGGAGCGTTGGGCCGACGTGGCTGTACATGCCCAACGTGATTGAGATCATCGAGTGGCCGAAACGCTCCTGCACCACTCGCGGTGGGACTCCTTGCTCGAACGCGAGCGCCGCCCACGTGTGGCGCAAACCGTGGAGGGTGAGGCGCTCCAGGCCGTAGCGGCGCACTCGGCGGAGGAACATCTCGCTGACCGCATCGTGATGGAGCCAGCTGCCATCGGGTTGGTGGAACACGAGGCCTTGGTCGTTGAAGTCGGGGCCGATCAGCATCCGTTCTTCGAGCATCCGCCGGCGGTGCTCGCGCATCACAGCGATCGTGCCCTTGTCGAGGGCGATCGGCCGGCGGCCTTGCGCGGTCTTCGGCTCGCCGATCATCACCTCGCTTCGCGTCTGGATGATCGTTTGCACTACGCGGAGCCGAGCGGCATCGAGGTCGAGGTCCGACCAGCGAAGGCCGATCGCCTCCCCTCGTCGCATGCCAGTGGTTGCGAGCAGCACCCACAATCCGTGCAGCCGATCGTTGGCCCGAGACGACGCCTTGAGAAAGGCGCGCAACGTCGAAGCGTCCCACGCGTGGATGCCGTCGGATTTCTGGCTGCCGTGTGGCGGGTTGGCCGCGTCGGCTGGGTTCCGAGCGAGCCGGCCCCATCGGACCGCATCCTTGAAGGCTCGGTGGATGATCGTGTGGACGTAGTTCACCGTCCGCCGATCGAGACCGGGCCGCGCTCTTGCCGGCGTCGCATTGGAGACGCCACGCCGCAGCAGTGAGGCGAGCGTGTCCTTCGTGATGTGCTCGGCCTCGGCGAACTCCGTGAGCAGTTGCTCGGCGGTTGCCGCGAGCGACACGCCGCGCCGGCCCCATCGCCTCGCGCTCGCCCAGAACTTCCCCACGCCGATCCTCGCAGCACTCGTCGACTTCATCGTCGACATCGAGTTAGTCCCGCTCCGGAGGATCGACTGCAGGCTCTCCAGTCTCGATGACCGCGCATTGGTCGTCGCCCTGCAACAGTCGGGCTTTCAGGGGCTGGTCACCAACAACTCCAA
The DNA here is from genome assembly GCA_031373785.1 of Ilumatobacteraceae bacterium. Classification (GTDB taxonomy): domain Bacteria; phylum Actinomycetota; class Acidimicrobiia; order Acidimicrobiales; family Ilumatobacteraceae; genus JAENVT01. The sequence goes on along the minus strand of JANMNE010000124.1, from coordinate 4,990 downwards.
GGTGCTCAAGAACCCGAAGGAGCTGGCGGCAATCGTCGCGACCAAGCTCACGGTGTTCGCCACCTTCCCTCATCCTCCGGGCGGCTGAAGGTGCTGCTGTCGAGGGCTTGCCCTCGGGCGTCGGTCACGACGTGGCGAGTCCGGTCCAGGGCGGTTCGATCGCTCACCAGCGGTTGCGATCGAGGAGTGCCATCAGATTCCGTTTCGGCTTGTGCTTCGTGCGGATCTCGGCGATCAGCCCAACGAACAGCGACGGCTCGCCGGCTCGCTCCGCCAGTTGGCGGACGCGGCCGAGGCGGTCGACAGCGATGGCGTAGCCCTTGTTGTTCTTGGTGTTGATCGCGGCGAGCGCAGCTCGCTCGTAGATCGGGATCGCGTCGAGTGGATGGTCGTGCTGGCGGGCTGCGGCGAGTGTGAGCCAAAGCCGTTCGTCGCATTCGTGTTCACGCGCGACCGCCCAGGCGTCGTCGATCTCACCGTCGAAGAGGAGGATCTCGATCAGCACATCTGCTGGACGGCCACGACCGGTCGCTGGTTGCGTTGCGACCTTGCGGCGCAGGTGTTCGAGGGCCTTCGTCCGGAACGTCGCCCGCTCGCCGAGCAGGTCGGCCTCGTCGAGCAGACGGCGGTACGAAGTCAACGAAGGAGTGCGGTGGTACTCGTCGTCGAACAGTCTGATCGAGCCAACCGTGTCACCCGTGCCGCGGAGCAGCGCTGCGAGTGCCTCGCGAAGAGGTGGCGTCTGCCAGGTTCGCTCGGCCATCGCCGTCAGACCGCGCTGCGCCCAGTCGATCGCCTCGACCGACCGTCCCGCGCCGGTGAGCACACGGACGATCTCGAGGTAATCGTCGGGGGTCCGCAGGGATCGGCTGCGGACTCGGATCACGTCATCCGGGTCTCCGGACGCGAGCGCGACACCGATCATCGCTTCGCGGATCGTGTAGTCCCGGTTGCTGTCGAGATCGTCGCCATTTCCGATCGTGGTCCACGCTGGTTCGATCAGCCGTCGGTACTCGGCGAGGCCGACGACGCCGAGCACATCGGCATACGTGGCCGCAGCGCGGTGGAACCCGTCGAGTTCCGATGTCAGCTCCAGGTCCACCAATCGTCGGGCCAACGCGACCGGATCGGACGCGGCGGTGTCGCACGCGGCGAGGTGCATGTCTGCAATGTCGGACGCGATGCCCGTGAGGTAGCCGTCGGAGTCGTCGATCCATTGCATCGAAGCGTTCGCCTGCTCGTACGCGTACTCCAGCAATGAGACGGCCTGCGCCGGGTGGGTATCGACGAGCTCGCCGACAGCGTCGAGCATGTCACCTACCCCGTCTGCCCATCCATCCGCTTCGCGGTAGTCCACGAAATCGCCGTACGGCGCGAACGCCTCCGCAATTCGGCGGCGCCAGGCGCGCTCATCAACCGGTGCGTTCACGGTGGCCGCTGCACGCGCACGAAGCTTTTCCCGCAACCGCCAATCCACGTCGGCCTGGGCGACGATGATCGCGACCAGTTCGTCGTGATCGAGTCCGGCGACGAAGCGCGCCACCTCCGGATCGTCGGCAGCCGATGCGGACGCGGTGGCGGGTATCACCGAGTCCGGGTCGTCATCACCGATCGCCGCGAGCGCTACGGCGACGACGTGCTTGCACATCGCACCGTCCTCACCGACTGGGCACGTACACGACCACGATGCATCCACACCCGACAGTCCGAGCGTCACGCCATAGGGGATCGTCCCTCGCACACGCGCACGAACCCGGCTCACATCCAGCTCGAGGAGCTCGACCCTCCGGTCATGCTGATACGACACGCCGCGCGCGAACGCACGCGGACCTGCCTCACCCAACACACGAGACGACGACCAAGCATCGATGAAGGCCGACGACAGGACCGAACGTTCTCCCGCAGTCATCTGGTCCGCCTCCCTCGGCAGGACACGGGGGTCGCACGACTTATCGACATGTCGCCCAGTCTGGCTCCCGTTGAAGTCACGCGACCTGCACGGCATCCTTGAGCTTGGCAGGGACCTTCTCGGGGAACGACACGACGAGGTGCCGGTCGAGTGCGGTGGCGACACGGGCGAGGGTGTCGATCCGGTTCCGGGCCCCGCCGCCTTCCTCGAGACGGGAGATCACCGACTGCGTGGTGCCCATGCGCTCGGCGAGCTCGCGCTGGCTGAGTCCGGCCTCGGTACGCAGGTCGTAGATGAGCTGACCGAGCGCGAGGTCGTGCTCGACCTCGGTCCGCGTGTCAGGGGCTGGCTCGCGGCGCTTGTTCTTGATGTCGTCCCAACGGGAATAGTTGGCCATCGTGTTCTCCTTCATGGGTTCGTGCGGGCGCATTCCTCGGCCGCTTTGCGCGCCCGGCTGATCTCGATGCGTTCGTTGTTGCGTTGCTTGCGGAAGGTCGTGAGCAGCACGATCCTTCCGTCTTTGGTGAACCGGTACGTGATCCGCCTTGCTGTGGGTCCGAGCGCGAACCGCAGCTCGAACAGGCCCTCGCCCAGAGTCCTGGACAGCGGCATGCGTGCCGACGAGCCGAGCGCGGCGAGCCGATCGATGACGACGACCGTCCGGTCCCACTCGTGTTCATCGAGCAAGTCCATCCAGTCGACGATCTCGTCATGCAGCTCTACGTCGGCCACGTCCTCTGAGTATATCGCACTACTGCGATGATCGTACAAGTGCGATCATTGGCTCTGACTCACGCCCGGCCTTGGCTTCTACCGGATCTTCTACCGGACGGGTAGAAACCGTCTGGTTATCCACAGCATGCTTCAGCACGCCAAATCGCGAAAGACCAGATCAAACGGTACGAGACGGACTGAGCAACACCAGCCGGCACCGCTTCAACGAAAGTTCAAGTCCCCCTCGCCCACCGCACGGCCCCTGCTCAGCGGAGGTTTTTCGCGTCCTGGGACCTCCGCTTCTACCGGACTGCTCGCGAGCCGAACCGCCCGACGCCTCCATGCGGCTTGAGGGCGTCCGTCGGGATCGATCGGCCAGTCGTTCGGCGGCAGCGCTGCACCTGGGTGACATCGGGTAGCGGAGCGCACCCGAGGTGCGATGCCGCCAACATGACGAGCCGTCTCACCGATGCTGCTTCGGCCACGGCCGCCGCCGCAGCATTCGGCGTGCACTGCGGCGTTCACGGGAACGTTGCAGCACTCAAAGGGCCGGCGGTCCTGGCGTCGCGGCCCTGATCACTGCGGCGTCAGGCAAGGAGGCTGCGGAGCATCCACGCTGTCTTCTCGTGGACCTGTAGGCGTTGGGTGAGCAGATCAGCGGTGGGTTCGTCGTGGGCCTTCTCCACGGCGGAGAAAATCGAACGGGCGGTACGGGCGACCGTTTCTTGGCCCTTGACGAGGCGACGGACCATCTCGGTGGCATCGGGCCGATCGTCGTCCTCCGCGACCGAGGACAGTGCGGCGAACTCGCGGTAGCTGCCCGGTGCCGGCGCTCCGAGGGCACGAATGCGTTCGGCGATGAGGTCGACAGCCAGTGCGAGTTCGTTGTACTGCGTCTCGAACATCAGGTGAAGGGTTTGGAACATCTGACCAGTGACGTTCCAGTGGTAGTTGTGCGTCTTGAGGTAGAGCGTGTAGCTGTCGGCGAGCAGGTGTGAGAGGCCCTCGGTGATCGCTCTACGGTCGACCTCGTCGATACCGATGTCGATGGTCATATCAGTCATGGAAGCAATCCTTCAGGGTGGTGACGATTTGGGGTCGCCGCGTTGCGGCCGAATTCGTCGACGTTGTAGTGGACACCGACGTTGCAAACCCCGAATGGAAGGGCGCGCATTCCCACGCATCTCGTGCTAGTGGCGGGAAGTCCGAGCCATCCGGCCAAGTGCAATGGTGAACAGACACGTGCCGATCCACGCAGCCACCGGTGCCAGCATCGAGCGTGCGGCATTCGTAGCTCGCCGTCTTTGTGTCTTGACGGTTGCAAGCGGCGACGAGTAGCAATGCGAGGTGATAGGTGCGGTGCGCGACAAGATCGTTGGTTCCACGACATCGCTGTTCTCCCACGGCCCGAAAGCGCTCGAACACACCCTCGAGCACATGGGTGATCCGGGGTTGGTCGGGCCGAACTCGGTTTCGTGGCGGGTGATCGGCGACGCGGCAGCGTTCGTCGGCGGGATCCGCGCGCTGCTCGTCCAGACTGCTCATCCGGAGGTAGTGGCTGGAGTTGAACAGCACTCGCGTTATCGGGATGATCCACTCGGGCGACTCAACCGCACGTCGGTGTACGTCACCGAGACCACCTATGGAGCGATCCCCGAGGTCGAAGCCGCCGTCATGGCAGTCCGGACGGCTCATCAGCCGGTGAGAGGGCGCTCCGAGCGCGACAAGCCGTATAGCGCCGGCAACCCGGCGCTGGCAGCGTGGGTCCATAACGTCTTGACCGATTCGTTTCTCGTGGCGTTCCAGACGTTCGGGCCTCGGCCACTCACGAGCGAGGAGGCCGACCGATTTGTCGAAGAGCAGACGCGAATTGGAGCGTTGCTCGACGCGTCGCCTCTCCCCTCGTCTGCCGAGGAGCTCTCGCGGTGGGTCTCCGAGCATCCGGCGCTCGCCAGCAGCGAGGCGCAGAGGAAGGCTGTCGAGTTTCTCCGTCATCCACCGCTGCCGTTCGCGGTCCAGCTCGGCTATCGACCGCTCTTCCGTGCCGCCGTCGCCACGCTTCCCCTCTCGATCAGCGGGGTCATCGGGCTTGGACCGAGCGCCTTCAGTGCCCACACCGGCAGAGCCGCCGTGAACGGCCTGCGGTGGGCACTCGGCTCGTCGCCATCGTGGCATCTGGCACTCGTTCGAGCAGGTGCCCCGGTTCCATCAGGCCTCTTCCGTCAACCGTTGCCGGCCCGTGCCACCGAGACGGACGACAACCCTCCGTCCCCCGACCGGTGAGACTTCGCTGGAGGTTTGCACGGGCCGGAACATGGATCACTTGGCCAGGGATCCGCCGTAGATCTGCCAGGCCAGTACGGATTT
>JANMNE010000282.1:0-37228 GCA_031373785.1 Ilumatobacteraceae bacterium | reverse complement strand
CCGGCATCACCGATGCCACTGAGCTGCAGCAGTTGCGGCGAGTTGAACGCACCACCGCACAGGATCACTTCTCCTGCGGTCACCTGCTGCGTCGGCCCGCGGCGGGTGCTGAACTCCACGCCCGTCGCCCGCGTGCCGTCGAACAGCACCCGGTGCACGAGCGCGCGTGTGGTGACGGTGAGGTTCTTGCGATGCATCACCGGGTGGAGGTAGGCGCGCGCCGCGCTGAGCCGGCGACCCCGGCGGATGTTGCGGTCGAACTTGGCGAAGCCCTCCTGCTGGAAACCGTTGACATCGTCGGTGATGGGGTACCCGGCCTGCTGCACAGCCTCGAAGAACGCACCGAACAGTGGATTGGTCGCCGGGCCGCGCTCGAGCTCGAGCGGGCCGCTGTGGCCGCGGTAGTGGTCGTCGCCGTCGGCAGCGAGGCAGTTCTCCATCTTCTTGAAGTACGGCAGGCAGTGGGCATAGTCCCACGTCTCCATGCCGGGGTCGGCGGCCCACCGCTCGAAGTCCAGCGGATTGCCGCGCTGGAAGATCATCCCGTTGATGCTGCTGGAGCCGCCGAGCACCTTGCCGCGGGCGTGATAGATCTTGCGGCCGTTCATGAACGGCTCGGGCTCGCTCTCGTACTTCCAGTCGTAGAACTTGCTGCCGATCGGGAAAGTCAGCGCGGCCGGCATGTGGATGAAGACATCCCACTTGTAGTCCGGGCGGCCCGCCTCGAGCACCAGCACGGTCGTGCCGGCGTCGGCGCTGAGGCGGTTGGCCAGGGCCGAGCCCGCGGAACCTCCGCCGACGATCACATAGTCGAACATGGTCACGTGCCGAGCCCCCTGCTCCGATGCTGTCTCATAGCTGTACTCGATCGGCGGTGGCCGCGACCAACTGTCCCACTTCGTCGGCATCGATCTCGCCGGGGAACCGGTACGCCGGGCCATGCGCGTGGATCGCCCCGACGACTCGACCGGCGCGGTCGCGGATCGGTGCAGCCACCGAGTTCATCCCGTCGAGGAACTCCTCGAACGCCCACGAATACCCCTTGGCGGCGACCTCGGCACACCTGCTGCGGATGGCCGCGGCGTCGGTCAACGTGCCGCTGGCGGTTCGTTCCAGCGGCTGGTCGAGGTAGATGTCGGCGTCGATCGCGCCGAACGCCAACAGCACTTGGCCGGACGACACGGTGTGGGCCCGAAGCCGCTCGCCCGTCCAGTCGCGAACCTGCACCTGGTTGTCGGCGTCGACCTGATCGAGATACAGGACATCGAAGCCCTCGGCGATCGACAGCCCCGCCGCCTCGCCCGTGGCCTTGACCAATGAATGCAGGTGCGGCCGCACGGCGGCGATCAGCGTGCGCCCTGGCAGCACCGCCGCAGCGATCTCGACCATGCCACCACCGATGCGGTAGCTGCCGCCCGGTTCCATCTGCTCGACCATGCCGAGCTCCTCGAGTGTCGACAGCATGCGCGACACGGTGCTCTTGGGCAGGTTGACCCGATCGGCGACGTCGGTGACGCCCGCGGGCCCACCCGACAAGCAGCGCAGCACGGCGAAGGCGCGCTCGACCGACTGGACCGTTGACATCAGATCAGGGACGTCATCGTGGCGACGTCAAGCCGGGAACGCGCCTTGCATGCGTGCCGCGTCGAGCGTGTTCTGCAGCAGGCAGGCGATCGTCATCGGCCCGGTGCCGCCGGGCATCGGCGTGATCGCCCCGGCGATCAGCGACACCGGCTCGAAGTCGACGTCGCCGACGATGCCGGTCTCGGTGCGCGACACGCCGACATCGATCACGGTCGCACCGGGCTTCACGTGTGCGGCGGTGATCATCCGCGCCTGCCCTGCGGCCGCGACGATGATGTCGGCCTCACGGCACACCTCGACAAGGCCGGTCGTGCGCGAATGAGCGAGCGTGACGGTGGCGTCGATGCCCTTGCGGCCCAACAGCAGCACCATCGGCAGACCGACCAGGGTCGACCGGCCGACGACCACGGCGCGCTTGCCCGACGTCTGGATGCCATACCGCTCGAGCAGTCGCATTACACCGAGTGGCGTGCACCCGACGTGGCCGGGCTGGCCGCGGACCAGCCGGCCCATCGATGCCTCGGTGAGACCGTCGACGTCTTTCTCGGCCGGGATCAGGCGCAGCACCGGTTCGGCATCGAGGCCGCCGGGCAGAGGCAACTGGCACAAGATGCCGTGCACACCCGGGTCGGCGGCCAACGCTCCGATGGTGTCTTCCAACTCTGCCTGGCTGACGTTGCCGTCGACGCCGACGTGGCGCGACTGCATCCCGGCCTCGGCGGCCTTCTTCTGCTTGCTGCGCACGTAGATCTGGCTGGGCTTGTCGTCGCCGACCAACACCGTGGCCAGACAGACGGGTGGGTTGCCGGCGGCTTCGATCTCGGCGCGCAGCTCGGCGACGATGTCGTCGCGCAACTGCGCCCCGTTCATGATCACTGCCGTCACGACAGCCCCACGATCTCGCCATGCTCGTCGAAGTCGATGATCGACGCCGCGGGCGCCGAGCCGAGGCCCGGCATGGTGGTCATGTCGCCGCAGATCGGATAGATGAAGCCGGCGCCCACCGAAGCGCGCACCTCGCGGACGTTGACGGTGTGCCCGGTCGGCGCACCCTTCAACGTGGGTTCGGAGCTGATCGACAGGTGGGTCTTGGCGATGCAGACCGGCAGGCCGCCGAAGCCGTTCTTCTCGTAGCGGGCCAACTGGGTGTTGGCGGCGGGGGTGTACGTGACGTTGGCGGCACCGTAGATCTTGGTGGCGACGGACTCGATCTTGGACTTCAACGTGGCATCGAGGGGATAGCAGAAGGCGAACGTGCTCGGCTCGTCGCACGCCTCGACCACAGCCTGGGCCAAGTCGGTCGCACCCTTGCCGCCATCGGAGAAGTTGGTGCACACCGCGACGCGGGCACCGACCGACTCGGCGATCTCGCGGATCGCCTGGTGCTCGGAGTCGAAGTCGCTGGGGAAGGCGTTGACCGCCACGACGGGTGAGACGCCGTGGACCTTCACGTTCTCGATCTGCTTGATCAGGTTGGCAGCACCGGCGCGCACGTCGTCGGGGTTCTCGGCCAGCAGCTCCGGCGGCAGCGGCTTGCCGGCGACGATCTTGAACTTGCCGCTGTGGGCCTTCAGGGCCCGCACCGTGGCGACCAGCACCGCAGCATCGGGGATCATGCCCGAGTTGCGGCACTTGATGTTGAAGAACCGTTCCGCCCCCATGTCGGCACCGAAGCCGGCTTCGGTGATCAGGTAGTCGCCGGTGTGGATGCCGATCAGGTCACCGATGATCGACGAGTTGCCATGGGCGATGTTGCCGAACGGGCCGGCATGCACGATCACGGGAGTGTGCTCGAGCGTCTGCAGCAGGTTCGGCTTCAGCGCCTCGCGCATGATCACTGCCATCGCCCCGGCACCCTTGATCTGCTCGGCCGTCACCGGCTCGCCGGCCTTGTTGTACCCGACCACGATGCGCCCGAGCCGGGCCCGCAGGTCGGCCGGCGATGTCGCCAGCGCCAGGATGGCCATCACTTCGGAGGCCGCGGTGATGTCGAACCCGGTCTGACGTGTGACACCATCGGCCTTGCCGCCGAGGCCGACGATGATGTTGCGCAGCGCCCGGTCGTTGACGTCGAGCACGCGCCGCCAGGTGATGTTGGGGATGTCGAGGTCGAGCGCGTTGCCCTGGTGCAGGTGGTTGTCGACCATGGCCGACAGCAGGTTGTGGGCCGCAGTCACGGCATGGAAGTCGCCGGTGAGGTGCAGGTTCAGTAGCTCCATCGGGATCACCTGGCTGTAGCCGCCGCCGGCCGCGCCACCTTTGATGCCGAAGGTCGGCCCCATCGACGGTTGCCGGAGGCTGATCGTGGCCTTCTTGCCGATGTGCTTCATCGCCATGCCGAGGCCGACCGTCGTGGTCGTCTTGCCCTCGCCGAGCGGGGTCGGCGTGATGGCCGTGACGACCACGTACTTGGCCTTCGGGCGATCGGCCAACTCGGCGATGGCCTCGAGCTTGATCTTGGCCAGGTCGTCGCCGTGGGCCTCGAGCAGGTGCGGGCCGATCCCCATCTGCGCAGCAATGTCGGTGAGTGGCGCCAATGTTGCAGCGCGGGCGATGTCGAGGTCGGATGGGAACGCCACGGGGTGACTCCTTTGTCAGGCCGAACTTTTGTTTCGAGGTTCAGGATTCCACTCTACGGAACCTGCCCACGATGCGGAATGCTAGTCGATCGCCGCAATGGCGCTGCCACCGAAGACCTGCCCGGTCGGGACGACCTCCAGGCGGGTCACATCGACGTGGGGCGGCATCGTCAACGCCATGCCCACGAGGGCGGCGATGTCGCCTGGCTGGATCGCCGTCGCCACGGAGTACAGGCGGTCGACCGCGGCATCGTGGCCTCCCATCGCCTCGTCGTAGAGGTTGGTCTCGACCCGGCCGGGGGTCAGCACGGTGACGCGCACCGCGGTGCCGTGCAGGTCGAGCCGCAACCCGTCGGCGAACGCGTTCAGCGCCGCCTTGGTGGCCGAGTAGAGCGCGCTGTTGGCCGTCGGTCGGCTGCCGGCGATCGAACCGGTGAACACGATGTGCCCGCGGTTGCGCCGCACCATGCTCGGCAGCACCGACAACGTGGCGTGCACCGCAGCGCGCAGGTTGATGTCGATCAGCGCGTCGGCCACAGCCGTGCTCGACAGCTGGGCGGGCTGCAGGTCTCCGATGATGCCGGCGTTGTTGACGAGCACGTCAGCGTCGAGGTCGCCGATGATCGCCGACAGCGTGTCGGTGTCGCGTACGTCAACGCCGTGCACCGTGACCCCGTCGACCTCGCGCATCGCGTCGAGCGCCGTGTCGGCCAGCGCCAGGGCGTGCACGTGCATGCCCAGACGGACGAGCTCGGTGGAGACCGCTCGCCCGATGCCGCCCGAGGCCCCGGTCACCACGGCAGTGCTGTACGGGTTCACAGGTCTTTGCACAATCGCAGGGCGTCGTAGATCGCGGCGTGGATGTTGCGCCCGGCGACGGCGTCGCCGATGCGGAACAGTTGGTAGCCCTCGTGCGTGATCGGCTGGGGAGTGCCGGCGATCAGCGCCGGGTAGTCGACCTCGCCGCCGTTGCAGGAGCCTTTCAACAATGCGTGGTACAGCTCGTCGTTGGCCAGCACACCGTGATCGACGACGACGGCATCGACGGTCCGCGTGTGGCGCACCGGCGAGTGGTCACTCCCGATCTCGACGACCAGTCGGCCGTTGTCGCGGCGTACCGTTCGCACCCGTTGGTTCAACGTGATGCGTGTGTCGGTCTCGTTGAAAGCACGCGCATAGGGCACCATGTTCATGCCGCCGACGTCGACACCAACAGTCCGTTCCGGTGTGACGATCTCGAGGCGTGCGCCCGATCGGGCGAGCATCTCCGCCGTCGTCATGGCCGAGTGCGTGCCGTCGTCGTCGTACAGCACCACATCGCCGCTGAGCCGCGCATCGCCGCCGATCACATCCCAGGCCGACACGGTCAGATCGATACCCGCATCGAGCTCCGGGCTCTGCGGCAGGCCACCGGTGGCGACGATGACGACATCGGGCTGCAGGTCACCGACGACGTGCTCGTCTGCGTACGTGTCGACACGCACGTCCACACCCAGCCGAGCCAGCTCGCTGTCGCGCCACTCGATGATCCCGAACAGATCCTTGCGGCGTGGGTTGCGCGCGGCCAGGCGGACCTGCCCGCCGGTCCACGGCATGGCCTCGAGCAGCACGACGTCGTGCCCGCGCTCGGCACAGATCCGGGCCGCCTCCAGACCACCAGGACCACCACCGACGACGACGACCCGACGACGGCTCGGCGCGCGTGCGATCACGTGCGGCATCGTCAGCTCGCGACCGGTCGCCGCGTTGTGGATGCGCAGCGCCTCGCCCGACTGGTAGATCCGATCGAGGCAGTAGGTCGCCCCGACACACGGACGGATGGTGTGCTCGATGCCGAGCTCGATCTTGCGGACGAGGTGTGGTTCGGCCATCTGGGCGCGGGTCATGCCGACCATGTCGACCAGGCCTTCGGCGATCGCGTGTCGGGCCGTGGAGACGTCGTCGACCTTCGAGGCGTGCAGCACGGCGAGCCCGGTCTCGGCCCGGACCATCCCAGCGAAGTCGAGGTGCGGCGCCGAGCGCATGCCGTGGATCGGGATCACCTCGGTCAGCACGGCGTCGTTGACGATGTTGCCGCGGATCACGTTGACGAAATCGATCAGCTGCTCACCCGCCAAGCGACGCAGGATCTCCAGCCCGACGGGCGTGTCGATGCCGTCCTCCAGCCGCTCGTCGACCGCCATGCGGATGCCGACGATGTAGTCGCTGCCGACCCGTTGGCGGATGGCGCGCATCACGCGCAGCGGGAAGCGCATGCGGTTGTCGAACGAGCCGCCGTACTCGTCGGCACGATGGTTGGTGGCCGGCGACCAGAACTGGTCGAACAGGTGGCCGTACGCCTCGATCTCGATGCCGTCCATTCCAGCGGTCTGCATCCGTTCCGCAGCGTCGGCGTAGTGGCCGACGATGCGGTCGATGTCCCACAGTTCGGCGACCTTCGGATGGGATCTGTGGGCCGGCTCACGCAACGCAGATGGCGCGACCACCGGAAGCCAGTCGTCCTGACCCCAGCCGGTGCGCCGCCCGAGGTGGCTGATCTGGATCATCGCCGCCGCGCCATGCTCGTGGATGTCGTCGGTCATCGCCCGGATCCACGGCACGATCGCGTCGTCGTAGGCGTGCAGGTTGCCGAACGCCGGTGGGCTGTCGGGCGACACGACGGCGGTGCCGGCGGTCATCGTCAGCGCCAGTCCACCCTTGGCTTTCTCGACGTGGTACAGCCGGTAGCGGTCCTTGGGCATGCCGTCCTCGCTGTACGCCGGCTCGTGCGACGACGAAAACACGCGGTTCTTCAGAACGAGTTGCTTGAGGGTGAACGGCTGGAGTAGAGGATCCGAACTCACGGTTACTTCTTACTGGGTCAGGACCTATGACCTGTGGACGGAACCAGCGCTCGGGGTTTAGGTTGGCCAAGAGTTCCGCAGTGTGCCGATGGTGCTCGCGCAGATGGAGGTCCCGCCGTGATCGTTCCCGTTCCACCGACCCGCCAGGTGCGTCGACTCCGACGAGCCGGAGTGTTCGGCTCACTGCTGTTGCTGCTGGTGGGGTTGGTGGTACCCGCCAGCCCAGCCGCGGCATCACGTCACGATGGCAACGACTCGTCGCGTGTGTTGTTCTTCGTGTCGGATGGCATGCGCCAGGACCTCGTCGAGAAGTACGCGCAGCAGGGTGTCGTACCCGGCTTCCGCGATCTGCTGCGCAAAGGCGTGAAGGCAGCCGACAACGGGCTGCTGACCCAGGCTCCGCCGAACACCGGCGCCGGGTGGTTCACCCTTTCCACGGGAGCCTGGCCGGCCGTGACCGGCTCGACCAACAACACGTTCCACATCAACGGCCAGCCGTTCGGTAACCGGACGACGGCGTTCGATGCCGGCGTGCTGCAAGCAGAGACCCTCGCTCAATCCGCCGAACGCGGTGGCTTGAAGGTGGCCCAGATCGAATGGGCCGGCGGCCGTGGTGGCACCATCAGCGGGCCGACGCTCGACTTCCGCACGTTCCTATCGGGCCGCGGCATCGCCACCAACTACGTCTCGCCGACCGATCTCCCCAACTTCGTCGCCTCGTTCGGGGTGCAGTACGACCATCCGACCGGGTTTGCCGGCCAGGCGCCGTTCCCGCAGGCCGCCCCATCACCGGCGACCGGTTGGACCGGAGTTCCCGCCTCGTTCAGCCCGGCGATGGAGATGCGGCTGCGCGTGCTGGATTTCGGCGTCGACAAGTACGGGCTCAACGCCTACATCTACGACAGCACCAACGACCACAGCAACAACTACGACCGCGTGCTGTTCTCGCGGACGAAGTCGAGTGCCGATCAGGTCGCCGACCTGCGCGAGGGCCAATTGGCCGACGTGAAGGTGGTCGTGCAAGGTGGGCCGCTGGGCGGCAAGACCGCGGCAATGCTGGTGAAGGTCGAGAAGCTGTCGAAGGATCTCTCGCAGGTGCGGCTGTTCCACACTTCCGTGACCCGGGCGACCGCCACCTGGCCGAGGTGGCCGGGCGAGCCGGGCTTCACCGGCAACTTCGAGGACTACGTCGCCGCCACGTTCCCGTCGTCGCAGGCCGGCGATTTCGCCGTCGTCGAATCAGGCATCGTCAGCGAAGAGACGTACATGGATCAGGCGCTGTATTGGGAGAAGTCGTACCAGCCGATCATCAAGTACGTGCTCGACACCTACCAACCCGATCTGGCGATGGTCGGGTACCCGGTCACCGACGAGGTCTCGCACCAGTTCCTCGGGCTCATCACCAAGACGCTGCCGAACAGCGCGGCCAACCCGGCCTACGACGACGTCGAGGTCAACGGCACGCCCGACGGACGAGTCCGCCAACGTGAGGGTTTCATCCGCCGCGCGTACACAGGCTCCGACGCCACGATGCGACTCGCCCAGAACCATCTCCAAGACGACGGCGATCCCACCACGTTCGTTGCGTCCGATCACGGTTTCGCCGCACAGTTCGCCGCAGTCGACGCCAGCAAGGTGCTGGTCGACCTGGGGTTGCTCTCCAAGCCACAGACCTCGAACTGCCGGCTGGCAAGCGGCGAGACCATCGGCAAGGCCAAGGCATGCTGGGCAGGCGGCGCAGCGCAGATCTACCTGAACCTCGCCGGCCGAGATCCCGTGAACGCGGCGCTGCAACAGGTCCCCGCGGCCGCTGAGGCTGCGACGGTCGCCCAGATCAAGGCGGCCTACCTGGCCGTGGTCGATCCCAACGACTGGACCGGTGACGGTTCGCCGGAGGGCTGGACGGTGATCGACCGCGTGTTCACCAAGGCCGAGTCCCGGTACATCCCCAACGGCCCCGGCAGCACGGCGAACATGTTGAACGCGACACGCACCGGCGATGTCGTGGCCTTCTCCTACCCGCCGTACCAGTTCGACGCCGCCACGCCCGGCACACTCGTGGCCCGGTCGGCGTTCTTCGGGCAGCACGGGTACGTGCCCGACGTGCAGGACCTGACGAGCAACACCAACATGCGCGCCACGTTCCTGGCCGGCGGCGAAGGCATCGGCCGTGGCACCCTCACCGGTGTGCGCAGCATCGATCTCGCACCGACCATCGCGTTCATGCTCGGTGTGCCAGTGCCGCAGCACAGCCAGGGCCGAGTGCTGCTGGAGGCGTTGAAGAAGGGAGATCGCTACACGCCGATCTCGGTGATCGGCCTGACCGACTTCCACGGCCAACTCGATCCGACCACGACACTGATGGACGGCCGCAACATTCCTGTCGGCGGCGCTTCGCAACTGGCCACGATGTTCGACGAGGAAGCTTCTGCTCTGCCCGGGCAGACCCTGCTGCTGGCGTCGGGCGACAACGTCGGTGCCTCGCCGCCGAACTCGGCGCTGCTGCAGGACGCCCCGGCCATCGACGTCGAGAACGCGTGGGGGCTCGATGCAACGAGCTACGGCAACCACGAGTTCGACTACGGCCTCGACCGGTTGAAAGCCCACCAGGCGCGGGCCAACTTCCCGTTCCTGGCAGCCAACATCGTCGATGCGGTCACCGGGATGGCGCCCGACTTCGTGAAGCCGTCGACCGTCTTCACTGTCAACGGCATCCAGGTCGGCGTGATCGGCGCCGACGTGAAGAACACGCCCGAACTGGTGTCGGCGGGGAACACTGCAGGGTTGGCGTTCCTCGATGAAGCCGAACGGATCCACCAGGAATCCGAGCGGCTGCGCGCCGAGGGCGTGCGGGTTCAGATCGTGGTCATCCACAACGGCGCGCTCGTCGGGGCCAACGCCATCGACGGCAAACCCGCTGACCCCTGGGTCGGCCCGATCATCGACATCGTCAACCAGTTGCAGGACACCACCATCGACCTGGTGCTGGCTGGCCACACCCACCGCATCGCCAACACCATGGTCGGTCACATCCCTGTCGCCGAAGGCGTCAACGCAGGCGGTAGCTACTCCGTCGCCCAGTTGATGGTCAAGGGTCGCGATGTCGTCTGGACCGGTACGTCGACGCGGGTCGCCGTCGGTCTCGGTGTTGCCCTGCGACCCGATGTGAAGGCGATCGTGGACCAGGCCAACGCCGACACCGCGGTGTTGCGCAACCAGGTGATCGGCACGCAGTCGATCGACATCCGCCGCGACCCGACGCGGCTCAACGAGTCGGCGATGGGCAACATCGTCGGCGACGCGATGCGCCTGAAGTACCCCGGTGTCGACGCCGCGCTGACCAACTCGGGCGGCCTGCGAGCCGACATCGTGGCCAGTCCACCGAGCGCCAGTGAGGCGGCCGGCGAGATCACCTGGGGTGAGGTCTTCGCGGTCCTGCCCTTCGGCAACCGCACGGTGATCGAAACGGTCACGGGCGCCCAGCTCGTGACCGCGCTGACCAACGGGTTCCAGCCGGCATGTGACCCGACGTTCGCCGGTGGCACCGGACGGTTCCCGCAGGTCTCCGGCCTGGTTGTCAGCTACCACTGCAACGGCACGGTGCCGGTCGTCGACAGCGTGCAACGCGCGCCCGACGGCACAGCGGGCACGCTGACGCCGGTCGGCCCCGTCGACGAGGTGCGGATCGTCACCAACGACTTCATGTTCACCGGAGGTGACGGCTACACGGCCCTCGCAGCCGGCACGAACGTGTTGCGGCCGGGCGACGCGCTGCTCGACATCGTCATCGCGTACATCACGGCCAAATCGCCGGTCGCACCGGTCGTGGAGGGTCGGGTCCTCAGGACCTGAAGCTTCAGGGTCGAAGGGCGAAGTGCGTACTTTCAGAGCACACAGGTCGCGTTGAAAGTACGCACTTCGTCAGGCGGATTCGACTCTCGGCATCAAATCCTGAGCGCGTCGATCATCGGATCACTCGACATCGGCACCGCGCCGGTGTCGGTGATCAACACCTGCTGCTCGAGCTTGACGCCCTCGGTGCCTCCGACCGCGCCGATGAAGCTTTCGACGCACACCACCATGTTCTCCTCGAACACCCCGTCGTAGCCCCAGTCGGCGTAGTCGGCCGCGTACGCCACCGTCGGGTACTCGTCGACCATGCCCGCGCCGTGGATCATCATCATGTACCGGTTCGGTACGTACTCGTCGGGGACCGGCCAGCACTTCTCCCCGAACTCCTTGAAGGAGAGCCCCGGCTTGATGAGCTCGATGTTGGTGAGGATCTGATCCTGGGCGATGTCGTACAACTTGCGCTGCTCGGCTGTCGGTGCCTTGCCGGGGCACACCAGTGTGCGGGAGATGTCGGCCAGGTACCCGAGGGGACCGACCATGTCGGTGTCGAACGCGACCATGTCGCCGGGTTCGATGACGCGGTTGCTCGCCTCCTGGAACCACGGGTTGGTGCGCGGGCCCGACGTCAGCAGGCAGCACTCGATCCATTCGCCGTCGTGGGCGATGTTGGTCTGGTGGAGGATGCTCCACAGTTCGTTCTCGGTCATCCCCGGCTGCAGCGCCTGGCGCATACGCTCGACCCCGACGTCGCAGACGTCGATCGACAACTGCAGCGCCATGATCTCCTCGGGTGTCTTGATCATGCGCGCCAGTTCCAGCGGCTCCTGTGCGTCGAACAGCTGAATCCCCGCGTCGGTCAGGTGCTTGGCGCCCCACGGTTCGCAGCGATCGACCGCCAGCCGCTGGTCGGTGCCGCCGTATCGGCGCATCAGGTCGATGATGTCGCGTGACCACACCTCGGCCTTCTCCTGCGTGCGGGGGCCGGCGAGGAAGTAGAACCACGGCACGGCCTTGCGCACCTCGTCGACGCTGTCGAGGTCGTCCTGCAGGTACATGCACGTGCCGTACTCGAACAGCACGACTGGGCCATCGACCGGCACGAACACGTAACGCCCAGGTGCGTGCAGCGTCCACACGTTGAACGTATGGGTATCGGTGGCGTAGCGGATGTTGATCGGATCGGCCAGTAACGCGGCGCCGTAGTCGTGGGCGACCAGTTCGGCACGGATGCGAGCCAGCCGGTCGACGCGCATCGTGCGCCGGTCGATGGCGGCGAGTCGCGCCTGCACATCAAAGGCCAACGTCATTGGATTCCCCTCCCTCGTCTCAGTACCACTGGTCCG
Organism: Ilumatobacteraceae bacterium; assembly: GCA_031373785.1. Taxonomy (GTDB): domain Bacteria; phylum Actinomycetota; class Acidimicrobiia; order Acidimicrobiales; family Ilumatobacteraceae; genus JAENVT01. The sequence goes on along the minus strand of JANMNE010000282.1, from coordinate 25,027 downwards.
GCATCGAAGCTTTGCGCCGATCGATGAAGTCGAGCAATGCGGCGTCGACGGCATCGTCGATCAGCGGCGCTTCGTACCGCGCCAGCACCTCGCTCACCATCGCCGCAGCGCGGTCCTCGCTACGCAGTTCGCCACCGTCGCGCCACTGCTCGAACGACGACGAGTCGCTGAGCGCCGGCTCGTAGAACGCAGTTTCGTAGTGACGCAGGGTGTGTTGGGCGGAGAAGAAGTGCTTGCCGGGCCCGATCTCGGCGAACCCGTCCATGGCGAACTGGTCGGGCGACAGGTCGAACCCCTTCAGGTAGGTGTGCGCAGCGCCACAAAGGTCGAGGTCCATCATGAACTTCTCGTACCCCATCGCCAGCCCGCCCTCCAGCCAGCCGGCGGAGTGCAGGATGAAGTTGGCGCCACACAGCAGCGCGGACAACATCGACATCGCCGACTCGCTCATCGCCTGGCCATCGGGGATCTTCGAGGAGGTGAAGGCGCCCGAGCAGCGCAGCGGCAGGCCGACGCGGCGCGCCAACTGGCCGACGACCAGCGAACCGAGCGCCGGCTCGGGCGTGCCGAACGTGGGGCTGCCGCTGTGCAGGTTCATCGACGACAAGAAGTTGCCGTAGATGGCGGGCGAACCGCGGCGCACGAGTTGGCCCAGCGCCACGCCCACCAACGTCTCGGCATGTGCCTGGGCGACGGCGCCAGCCGTGGTCACCGGGCCCATCGCACCACCGAGGATGAACGGGACCACGACGGGCGCCTGGTTCGCCGCCGCGTAGGTCTTCAACGCGCCGGTCATCGTGGCATCCCACACCAGCGGCGAGTTGACGTTGACGTTGCCCATGATCACGCAGTTGCGGTCGACCACATCTGCGCCGAAGACAATGCGCGCCATCTCGATCGAGTCGGCGGCGCGCGTCGGGTGAGTGACCGAGCCCATGAACGCCTTGTCGCTGTAGCGCAGGTGGGCGTAGACCATGTCGAGGTGGCGCTTGTTGACCGCTACGTCGACCGGTTCGCAGACCGTGCCACCGCTGTGATGCAGCCACGGCGTGTCGTACGTGAGCTTGACGAAGTTCTGGAAGTCGACCAGCGATGCGTACCGCCGCCCACCGGCCAGGTCGCGGACGAAGGGCGAACCGTACGTCGGTGCCAGTACGACGTTGTTGCCGCCGATCTCCACTGACTTGGCCGGGTTGCGGGCCAACTGGGTGAACTGCCGCGGCGCGGTTGCACACAACGCCTTCACGTGGCCGGGATCGAAGTGAACGGTGATGCCATCGACGGTGGCGCCTGCGTCTTTGAACAGCTGCAGCGACTCGGAATCGTCGCGGATCTCCATGCCCACATCGGCCAGCAGTTGATCGGCCTGGGACTCGATCAGCGCGAGGCCTTCCTCACCCAGCAGCTCGTACGGCGGGATCTGGCGGCGTATGAACGCGGGTGCGTGGGGTCGCGCGCCCTCGCCCGTGCGGGCAGCCATTCGAGCCGACCGCCCACCACCGGTGCGGTGGCGAACCTCGTTCATCCAACCCCCCCCCTTTACCGGGACGACCGTACTCGAAATCACGAATCGAAATCACACCGACCGTCTGCAGCAATTGCTGGTACGACCGTTCCGCGATTGAGCATTGACGCCCTCGTACAACCCTCGCTATCGTGGCGCACCTGGCCGCTTCGGAGTGGCCCTGTATCACGGGGGAGATATTTGATGGACTACCGGCTTTTTGACAGTGTGCGTCGCCAGGCAAGCCCAGTACAAGCGGACCTCGTCGACTCGTTCGCCCAAGGGCGGATCTCGAGGCGTGCGTTCGTCAACCGCGGAATGATGATCGGCCTCAGCGCCCCGCTGATCGGCGCCATCCTCGCCGCCTGCGGCAGCGACAGCAAGGGAACCACGGGAGGCACAGCAGCCCCGGGAGGCACAGCAGCCCCTGGTGACACCACCGCCCCAGCCGGCACCGCAGCCGCCGGAGCGATCAAGCAGGGCGGCACACTGCGCATCGCCGCACAGAAGCCGGCTGGCCCGCTCGACCCGGTCGCGATGGCCGACCTCGGCTCGTACACGCCCGTCGTGACGGCATTCGAGTACCTGGTCGACATCCTCGGGGCCGACGTCAAGCCGATGCTCGCCGAGAAGTGGGCACCGAACGCCGACGGCAGCGTGTGGACCTTCAACCTGCGCCAGGGCGTGAAGTGGCACGATGGCACGCCGTTCACGGCTGCCGACGTCGTCGCCACGATGGACCGCTTGGCCGGTAGCAACCTGAAGGCATCGATCGCCGCCGGCTCGGCAAAGGCCATCGACGACTTCACCGTCGAGGTCACCCTCCTCAGCCCCGACGGGCAGTTCCCGCAGCAGGTCGGCGCGTACAACCCGCAGTCGGTCATCACGCCGAAGGACTTCGTGCTCGGTACCACGCTCGACAAGCGCCCCACCGGAACCGGCGCCTTCAAGCTGACCAAGTACGACCCGGCCACGGGCGCCATCTTCGAGGCCAACACCGATTGGTGGGGCGGCAAGCCGTTCCTCGACAAGCTGGAGTTCATCTTCAGCGACGACCTGGCGACTCAGGTCTCGGGTCTGCAGGGCGGCGCGGCCGACGCGATCGTGCAGTTCTCGGTGGTCGGCGGCGACGCGGTGCTCAACGACAGCAACCTCACCGTCGGGATCATCCATGGGTCTGCGCACCGCCAGGTCTGGATGAACACCCGCGAGGGCGACTTCACCGACGTCAGGATCCGCCAGGCCGTGGCCCTCGGCATCGATCGCCAGGCATTGATCGACAATGTGCTGAAGGGCAAGGGCGACATCGGCAACGATCACCCCATCTCGCCGATCTACCCGTTCTTCGACTCCACCCAGCCGCAGCGGGCCCGCGACATCGAAGGGGCCAAGAAGTTGCTGGCCGATGCGGGCAAGGCCGGGATGAAGGCCACGATGTACTTCCCCAAGCTGCAGGAGATCCCGCAGCTCGCCCAGCTGATCCAGAGCCAGCTGAAAGACATCGGCATGGAAGTGACGCTGAAGCAGGAGGCGGTCGTCGACGGCGAGGAGTGGTGCAAGGTGTACGACTCCACGGTCGAGCCGGCCGGCTGCGACGGAGGTATGGACTTCGGTATCGTCGACTACGGCCCCCGTGGTGTGCCCGACGTCTACCTCGTCAAGGCCTACGCCACAGGCGAATGGAACTCGGCGCACTACATCTCCGAGCCGTTCCGGACAGCGGTCAAGGCGTACCAGTCGTCGCTCGACCTCGATGGGCAGAAGACGGCGATCAAAGACATCCAGAAGATCGCCAACGAGGATGTGCCGTACGTGATCCCGTACTTCTACAACTCGCTGTATGCCACATCGAACAAGGTGACGGGCATCGTGGTCACCGGCCTCGGTCACTTCTACTGCGGCAAGGCCGGTTTCACGGCCTGAGCCACCGCTCGAATCGAATAACGTCTGGCCTGTGTCGCCGCCGCCTCGCTGTGGCGTCGGCACAGGCCAGATGGCTATACCGAATTGTTCGCATCCGATCAAACTGACGAAGGAGGACGATGGGCCGGTATGTGCTGCGGCGCTTGGCGTCGGCGGTGGTCACGTTGTGGATCCTCGCCACGATCGTGTTCGTCATGGTCAACGTGCTGCCCGGCAACGTCGGCCGCAGGGTCCTCGGCCCGTTCGCCTTGGAAGAGGACGTGGTGAGGTACAACCACGCGATCGGCACCGACCGCCCGCTGATCAGCCAGTACCTCACGTCGATACGGCGGGTGTTCACGCTCAACTTCGGGGATTCGTATCAGACCGGCAGCTCGGTGAACAAGATCATCCTCCCGGCGCTGTTCCGCTCCGGGAAGCTGGCACTGCTGGCGTTCGTCATCACGATCCCGATCTCCATCGCGGCGGGCATCTTCGCCGCTCGCCGTAGAGACAAGGTGGCCGATCGGGTCGTTGTCAACGCCGGCTTGGCCACGACATCGATCCCCGACTTCGTGACCGCCGCCGTGCTGATGTCGATCTTCTGCGTGCACTGGAAGCTCGGTAAGGTGTTCGCCGACCCACCGCCCGGCAGCTCCGTCGTCGGCCAGCTCCCGTACCTCCTCACACCCGCGCTGGCATTGGTGGTGGCCTACTTCGGTTACATCGCTCGAATGTCGAGGGCAGGCGTCATCTACGGCCTGCAAGCCGACTACGCCCGCACGGCGACGATGAAGGGCCTGTCGAAAGGCGCTGTGATGCGCAAGCACATCCTGCGCAATGCGCTGGCACCGACGATCACCGTCATCAGCGTGCAGGTCGGATACCTGTTCGGCGGCATCATCGGTGTCGAAAAGGTGTTCAACTATCACGGTCTTGGCTCGACCATAATCAACGCGATCACCAGTCACGACATCCCCGTGCTGCAAGGAGCCGTGCTCCTTGTCGGAATCGTCTACATGGTCTCGACGCTGCTGGCCGACGTGTTGATCGCATTTCTCAACCCGCGGGTACGACTGGAGACGTCACGATGAGCGACTCGGAGAAACATGTCCCACAGCCCGCTGAAGTGGTCTCGACACCCGGCGCCGACGTGCTCGTGCCGCAATCGACGATCGCTACCACGGCCACTCCCCCTACCACGCCGGCGGAGCTCGAATTGAGCGGTGTTGTGCAGGTCAGCGAGCGCCAGCAGGCCCGCCGCGAGAACTGGCGGTTGATCCGGCGCCGGCCGGGATTCATCATCGGCGTGTTCATCGTGCTGGTCTGGTCGGTCTGTGCGGCCCTCGGCGACCGCATCACCCCGCACAGCCCGCTCGATTACCGAGCAGGCACGCATCTCTCGCCGCGTGCCAAGTTTCCGTTCGGCACCGACGAACAGGGCCGCGACGTCCTGTCCCGTGTGATGGCCGGCGCACGCGACGTCATGAAGGTTGCGCCCTCAGCCGCTCTGCTCGGTGTGGTGTTCGGTGTGATCGTCGGCATGGTGATGGGGTATTTCGGCGGCTGGATCGACCTCGTGTTGGGCCGGATCGTCGAGGCGTTTCTTGCCCTGCCCGTGACACTCCTCGCCTTGCTGGCGGCCACCACGCTCGGGAGCTCAACGACCGTGGTGATCGGCGTCGTGGCGGCACTGTTCACCCCGGTCGTCGCCCGAACCGTGCGATCGGCGGTGGTCGCCGAACGCGACCTCGACTACGTCACATCGGCCAAGCTGCGCGGCGAATCGTCCGCGTTCGTGATGTTCAAGGAGATCCTCCCGAACGTCAGCGGCCCGATCATCGTCGAGCTCACCGTGCGCATCGGTTACGCCGTCTTCACGGTCGCCACACTGTCGTTCCTTGGGGTCGGCCCTCAGCCACCGTCACCCGACTGGGGCGCACAGGTCAGCGAGGGCTTTCGTTCCATTAGCGCGAGCATCTGGTGGACCACCTTCTTCCCGGCAGCGGCGATCGCCAGTCTCGTCATCGCCGTCAATCTGATCGCCGACTCCGTGCAGTCGGTGGTGGAGGCATCATGAGCGCCACGTTTGCCGCACCCGCAACCACATCCGCACTCGCTGTGGAAGATCTCGAGGTCGTCTACACGGTGCGCGGCGTCGATCGCGCCGTGCTGCGCGGCGTGTCGTTCAGCATCGCCCCGGGCGAGGCCTACGGCCTGGTCGGTGAGAGTGGTTGCGGAAAGTCCACCACGGCCTATGCGGCTCTGCGTTACCTGCCACAGAACGGCAAGATCGTGGGCGGCCACGTCCTGGTTGCCGGCGACGACGTCACCGGCATGAGCACCTCGCAGTTGCAGCGCTTCCGGGCCACCGAGGCATCCATGGTGTACCAAGATCCGGCGCAGGCGATGAACCCGTCAGTCAAAGTCGGCCGTCAGCTCGTCGAGAGCTACACACTGCTGGGTCAGTCGAAGGCCACTGCGCACAAGTCGGCGCTCGAAGCCCTTCGGCGCGTCCGAATTGCTGATCCGACGCGTGTGATGGACAGGTACCCCTTCCAGCTCTCCGGTGGCATGCAGCAACGAGTGGTCATCGCCATGGCGTTGGCATGCGACCCCAAGCTCCTCGTGCTCGACGAACCGACCACCGGCCTCGACGCCACGGTGGAAGCCGAGGTGCTCGATCTGGTTCGGGCGCTGCGCAAGGAGAGCAACGCGGCTGTGCTGCTGATCGCCCACAACCTCGGGATCATCCGCTCGCTGTGCGACCGGGTCGGTGTGATGTACGCCGGAAAGATCGTCGAGGAAGGCCCCAGCGACGAGGTCTTCGACAACCCCCAACATCCGTACACCGTGGGGTTGCTGCGGTCGCTGCCCCGGCACGGCGTGCGCAAGACCGAGCGGGCCCTCGCCACCATCCCCGGCATCCTGCCGCTGATCGGCAGCGACCTGCCGACCTGCGTGTTCCTCGACCGCTGTCCCCTGGCCGACGACACCTGCCGCGACGTGGTGCCCCCGGTCGTGCCCGTTGGCGCCGAAGGTCTGCGCTACACCCGTTGTCATCACTCCGAGCGAATCCCGGAGCTGATCGAAGCGCTGCCGGACGCGCCGATCGGGATCTTGGCCCCGTCGGATGCCAACCCCGAGGTGCTCGAGCTGACCAGTCTTTCCAAGACCTTCAAACAACGCGGTTCGAACGTGCCTGCACTGGTCGACGTCGATCTGCAACTCGCCGAGGGCGAGACGCTGGGGATCGTCGGCGAGTCGGGGTCCGGCAAGTCAACACTCGCCAAGACGATCCTCGGCATCGAGTCGGCCGACATCGGCGGCACAGTGTCGCTCGACGGCAACACCGTCGCGTCCAACACCTCGGGGCGAAGCACCGACGACAAACGCGCCATGCAGATGGTGTTCCAGAACCCCGACTCGGCACTCAACCGCAGCTGGTCCGTTCGCCGCATCCTCATGCGCAGCGTCGAGAAGCTCACCGGCATCAAGGGCGACGCGGCCAACAAGCGCGTCGAGGCCCTTGCCGCCCACCTGCGGCTGACACCCCGTCACCTCGACCTCAAGCCCCGCCAACTCTCGGGTGGATTGAAGCAGCGCGTGGCGATTGCCCGGGCCTTCGCCGGCGATCCGCGCATCGTGGTGTGCGACGAGCCGACGAGCGCGCTCGACGTGTCGGTGCAGGCCGCGATCCTCAACCTGCTGGCCGACCTGCAGGCCGAGGAGAAGACGAGCTATGTCTTCATCACCCACGACATGGGCGTGGTGCGTTACCTGGCCGACCGTATCGCCGTGATGTACCTCGGTCGCATCCAGGAGGTCGGGCCCACCGACGACGTGTTCAACGGGCCCAACCACCCATACACCGAGGCGCTGCTGTCGGCGATTCCCAGTGTCGACGGCGAGCCGACGTCGCGCATCCGCCTCGAAGGTGAGATCCCGTCTCCGGCCAATCCGCCGACCGGGTGCGTGTTCCACCCGCGCTGCCCGCGTGTGATCCCCGGCGTCTGCGAGGTGACCGAGCCACCGTTGCTGGAGGTCGGTCCCGGCCACGCGATGCGCTGCCACATCCCGATCGACGAGCTCCGGCGGCTGCAAGCCAAGAGCTGACCGCGCCGACGGTCAGTCGACGAAGCGATCGAGGCTGGTGTCGCGGCGCGCCGTGTGCCAGCGGTGGCACCCGGCCTCGTGGAACCAGCGCTCGGTCTGCACGCCGTCGGCGTTGGTGAACATCCACACGCGATCGAGGTCGCGATCGAACTCGTCGGTCACGTGAGCCGGTGGCTCGGGCAGCTCGCCGCCGAAGCGGAACTCCTCGACCGGTCGTGGTCCGCAGTTCGGACACGTGATCGTCAGCATCAGCGCGTTCCCGTCGAGCCCTGATCGGCCATCGGGTGGTCGGCGCCGAAGCGCGACAGGGCGAATGGCGCGATGAGATCCGGCGTGCGCCCGGTGGCGATCAGCTCCGCCATCTGCTCGCCGCCGGCCGGGATGCCCTTGAACCCCCACGTCCCCCAACCGGTGGTGATCACGAACCCGTCGACGCCGGTGAACCCCATGATCGGGGAGAAGTCGGCGGAGATGTCGCACCGGCCCGTCCACTGACGGAGGATCTTGAGATCGCGGACGAACGGCAGGAGGAACGCCATCTTCAGCGAGCACGATTGCAGGAACTGGAACGACGATTGGCGCGAGTAGCTCGACTCGCGTTCGAACTCGTGGCCGATCAGCATCTGGCCGCGGGCGGTCTGCGAGACGTAGCAGAGCAGATCGGTCGACGACACGATCGGCCCGAGGCCCTGCGCGTATCCGTTCGTCACGAAGGCTTGCAGCGGGTGCGTGCGCACCGGCAGCCGCAGCCCGGCGTGCGCGGCCATCGTCGACACGTCGCCGCCGACCGCGCTCATCACCGTTCCTGCGCTGATGTCGCCGCGCGACGTCTGCACACCGACCACCCGATCGCCGTCGCGCAACAGACCGGTCACCCGCGTGCCCTGCAGCACGTGCACGCCACGTTGCATGGCGCCCTGCGCGTAGGCCCACACGACTCGGTCGTGGCGGGCCGACGAACCGGGCACGTGGTACGACGCGCCCAGCACCGGGTAGCGGCCGCCGCCGGTGAGATCGACCTGCGGGCACAGCCGCTTGACCTCCATCGGGTCGATCAGCAACGTCTCCACGCCGCACGCCTGATTGAGCTGCACCCGTGATCGCTCGGCGCGCATGCCCGACTCGGTGTGTGCCATCCAGATCAATCCCTTGGTGGCGTGCATGATCCGACACCCGGTCTCGTCTTCCAGATCGCGGTACATCTCGACGCTGTGGTTGTAGAAGCGGATCGACTCGGGGATGCCGTAGTTGGCGCGGATGATCGTGGTGTTGCGCCCGGAGTTGCCGGAGCCGATGTAGTCGGCCTCGATCACCGCGACGTTGGTGATGCCGTGCCGCGTCGCCAGGTAGTAGGCGGTCGCCAAGCCGTGGCCGCCGCCGCCGATGATCACGACGTCGTAGCTGGCCTTGGGCTCGTGCCAGGTCAGCTCCAGCAGGGTCTCGACGAACTCGTTCACCAGAGCCGCTCCGACAGTTCGTGGGCCAGACCGGCCGACACGACGAGCAACACATGGTCGGGTCGGATGGCGATCTTGGTGGGCACACCGGCGATCAAACCCTGGCCCAGCGCTCCGTCGGTAGGCAGTGGCCACTCGATGTGGTTGGTGACGCCGTCGAACTCGGCGGGCGTCAGGCGCCAGTGCACGAACGCGTACTCGGGCTCGACGATCGCGAACGGATCATCGACGGTCACCGTGGCCGCATCGGTGACGATCGCGTCGTCGGGTGCGATGCGCAGCATGGTCGCGCCGTGCGGTAACACCACGGCATCGAGCGCGGCCGGCTTGGCCACGACACGCAACCCGTGCAGCTGCTCAGGCGCGCGCACGGGCACCCTCGGGGTCGTAGAACGGCGTGGCGGTGACGTGGGCGAGGCGACCGTCGACGGTCACGGTGTCGGCGAACGGTGTGTGCTTCTGCCAGCCGAGCATCACCGTCATGCCGAGCCCGGGGGATTGGAAGGTCGACGTGACATGACCGACGATCTCGCCATCGACCCAGATGGGCGCTCCTTCGACCGGCGCCGCGCCATGCATCGTCATCCCGAACAGGTGCCGGCGATCGTCGAGGTCGGCGGTGCGCAACAGCGCGGTTCGGCCGATGAAGTCGGCCTTGTCGAGCTTCACCGCCCACTCCATGTTCAGCCGCCGCGGTGTCGAGTCCATCTCGGTGTCCATCCCGACGATCACGTGGCCCTTCTCCAGGCGTAACGCGAACAGCGCCTGCAGGCCGTGTGGGCGCACGCCGAGGTCGCGTCCGGCCTCCATCAGCGTCTGCCACAACTCCACCGAGTGCGTGCGCGGGTGGTGCAGCTCGAAGCTGGCCTCGCCGGTGAAAGACAGGCGCAAGACGTGGCACGGCACGCCGGCGACGTCGGTGTGAACGTGCTGGAGGAACCGCGGTGGCTCGGTCAGGCCGACGCGCCGCAGTAGCTCACCGGCCAGCGGGCCGGTCACGTTGATCGCGCCGAGCGCCAACGTGCGATCGAGGATGTGCACGTCCAGCCCCCACGACTCGATCCAGTCGCGGATCCATGCTTCGGCGAACGATGCACCGCCCGACGTGAAGGTCAGCAGGAAGCGGTCGCTGCCGTCGTCAGTGGCTTCACGACAGACCATGCCGTCGTCGATCAGGTGGCCTCGCTCGTTGAGCAGCAGCACGTAGCGGCTGCGGCCGGGACGGATGTCGTGGATCGTGGTCGGGTAGATGCGCTCCAACGCCTCCACCACATCGGGGCCTGTCACGATCATCTTGCCCAGCGTCGAGACGTCACCCAGCGACACGCCCTCGCGCACCGCCCAATACTCGTCGAGGAAGTTGCCGTAGTTCCACGGCCGCCACCAGCCACCAAAGCGATCCATGCGCGCCCCCAGGTTGACGTGCTCGTCGTGCAGCGAGGTGCGCCGGAACGGGTCGAGGTGCATATCGGCTGCGGCTTCGCTGATCGTCAACTGACGCGACGCCGGTCGACCGGTGAACGGCGCAGTGGGCTGGCCCGATCGGTCGGTGACGAAGGCACGGAGGTGCGGCATGCACACGCTGCCCTGGCAGGTACCCGTGCCGCAGAGCGCGGCTCTCTTGACCAGCTCGATGTGTTGGAAACCTTTGTCCCACACCATCTGCAACTCATCGACGGTTACCTTCGAGCACGGGCAGACGACACCAGCAGTCGGGCACGCGGGCAGCTCGAACGAATCTGCTGCAGGGCCGACGGTTTGCACGTGCGGGTCGGCCACCATTCGGGCCAGCAGGTCTCGCGGCGCGGCACGCGTCGACGTGACCACCATCGCATCGCACGGGGTCGAAGCACCGTCGGCCGTGACCACCGCGGTGACCGCTCCGTCTGTGCCTTCGATTCGCAGCAGTTCGTCGAGGTCGACGGTGGCGATGACGCCGAGGTAGACCCCCGCCGCGCGAAGTTGGTCGGCGGCGCGCGACGTGTAGATGCCGCGCAGCATGTTGCCGTCGCACACCGGGTGGAGCTCGGAGGCCCCGGTCGCGATCACCACGTCGTGGGCATGCACGTGCAGCATCTCGCCAGTCGTCAGCCTGACGATCACCACTGGCCCGGGGTAGACGCCGACCACGTCGTGGCCGAGCTCCCCGGCCAGCACCGTCACGTCGCGGCCCTCGGCGCGAGCCGCAGCGGCCGCCGCCGTGCCCGATTCACCGGCACCGATCACCGCGACGTCGGCGTGCTCGCGCCGTAATGTCGTGGTGGTGTGGTTCGGCGACGCCACCGGGTCGACCGGCGGGTCGAGGTGCAGCGGGGGAGCGCCGACGACCGGGTGCCGAACGACCCGCATCCCCGGCCGCGCCGCAGTCAGGCAGGTGCGGGTGAACGCAACGCCGTCGATCTCAGCGCAGCAGTTGCCGCAGTCGCCGGCTAGACACAGGGTTCCGCCGTGCTGTGGATGCTGGCCGGCGCGCACCACCGCAACGGCCACGGAATCGCCGTCGGCGTACTCGATCGGTTGGTCGTCAACCACGATGCGCATGCTCGGCCGACTGTAGCGAATCGCCGATTCACGGCACGACTGTTCTGTGAATGAATTCGTCGGGCGGCATGCAAAACTACGCCACATGAATCCTGTCGGGTTTCACCGCGAGGCATTGAGCGTCGCGCAGGGCGTTGTCGACGCGATCGACCGATCACACTTCGAGCGTCCCACGCCGTGCGATGCGTGGAACGTACGCCAGGTCCTGGAGCACATGATCGGTGGGAATCGTCGCATTGCCGGCGACCCGCCTGCCCCGGGTGAGGATGTGATGGGCGACGACCTGTCGGCCGCATACGCCGCCAGCGCGGGGGCAGCGGCAGCGACGTTCGAAGTCGATGGCGGGCTCGACCGAACCTTCTCGCTGTCGTTCGGTGAAGTACCCGGCCGGGTGGCAGTACTGGCCCGATCGACCGATCAGTTGGCCCACGCTTGGGATCTGGCCAAAGCGGTGGGCATGTCGACCGACCTCTCGCCGCCGATGTACACCACCGGCCTCGAGTTGCTGCAGTTGCGGTTCGCGACCAACGGCCGCAATCCGGAGACGTACGCCGACGAGACGCAGCCACGCGATGGCGCCACGGCGGCAGACCGGTTCGCCGCATTCGCAGGGAGGCGCACATGACCACACGAGTTGCCTTGGTCACCGGAGCCGGCAGCGGCATCGGTCGCGCCGTTTCCGTTGGCCTCGCCGACGACGGCTTCACCGTGGTGCTCGCCGGCCGCCGGGCCGACGCGTTGCAAGAGACCGCTGCGACGATCGCCACCGACACCGTGCTGCACCCGACCGACGTCACCGACGTCGGCAGTGTCGATGCGCTGTTCGCATCGATCGATCTACGATTCGGACGGCTCGACCTGTTGTTCAACAATGCCGGCGTCGGTGCGCCGCCCGTCCCCCTCGATGAGCTGACCCTCGAGCAGTGGCAGCGCGCCGTCGATACCAACCTCACCGGGTCGTTCCTGTGCGCGCAGCGAGCCATGGCGATCATGAAGCGGCAAGATCCTGCTGGCGGTCGCATCATCAACAACGGCTCGATCTCCGCCCACACGCCACGACCGAACTCGGCCCCGTACACCGCGACCAAGCATGCCATCACCGGCTTGACCAAGTCGATCGCACTCGACGGACGTCCGTTCGGCATCACCTGTGGCCAGATCGACATCGGCAACGCCGAATCGCCGATGACCGCCCGCATGGCCGATGGTGTGCCGCAACCTGATGGCAGCCGTCGGCCGGAGCCGGTGATGAACGTCGACGATGCTGCCCGTGCCGTTCGCTACATGGCCAGCCTGCCTCCCGACTCCAACGTGCTGTTCATGACCGTGATGGCCGCCGGCATGCCGTTTGCCGGCCGCGGGTGAACGTCGGGCGTGTCGGTAGGTGTCGAGGCAAGTCACGGAATCTCGGGTTGCACCGTAGATTGGGTGACTTGCCTGCCGCGAGGCCGACCGCGACCTCAGCCGTGGCTGGCGTCGACGACACAGAAGCGGTTCCCCTCCGGATCGGCCAGCACGACGAAGTCGGGGTCGACCCCATACGAGTCCCACGGCACTCGGGTGGCGCCGAGGCCGACCAGGCGCTCGATCTCGGCCGCCTGTTCGGGAGCGTCGTCGACAACGAGGTCGAGATGGACTCTTGGGTGCGCTTCGGGTGGCGTCTCCGATCGCTGTAGCGCCACCCTCGTTCCCTCCCTGGACGGTGGCACGAGGATCGTGAATCCGTTGTCCGAGTCAGGGAAGTGGTGTGGTTCATACCCGAGGACGGCTGACCAGAACGACACTGCACGATCGATGTCGTCGGCGCCGAGCACGACGGTTCCAAGCCGGATCATGCTGCGAGTCTGGCACGCACCGGCGGCGCGTAAGCGCGTGAGGAGGGCCGTTCTTGCCGTGTTGATGGTGACGACAGCGTGCGGCAGTTCTGACTCCACCGGTTCCACTCAGGTGATTGCGACATCGAGCACGACGGCAGCGGAAGCACGGGCGATCGACGGCCCGGTGATGCGCTATCAGGAGACATCGTCCGCCTCGGGCAAGTTGGCGACCCTGCTGTCCGGCGTGCTGCAACTCGATGGGGACTGCCTGTACCTCGTTCAGGATGCGATCGGGGAGCGCTTCCCGGTTCTCTGGCCGGCGGGGACCCAGTGGGACGAACCCAACCAGTCGGTGGTCTCGCCAGTCGGCGACATCATGCGGATCGGCGGCGCCGTGGAGGGCCGTGGCGGTTACTTCTACCTATCCGACGTCGGATTGCTTGCCGGCACAGCGGCGCGGAACCTCGCTGCCCGGTGCGTCGACAACTCGTACAGTCAGACTGCGGTGGTCGACAACGTCGGCACAGCCATCGGTCCGAAAGGCAACTAACGCCAACTGGGTCAGGCGCCTGCCAGTCGGCTGATCACCGTGCGGTGCTCGTCGTCGAGCGGCCGGGCGTCGCCGGCAACGGCATTCTCGGTTGCCCGACCCGGCTTCGATGTGGCGGGGATCGACACGGTGGTTGCCGGGTGGCTCAGACCCCACTGCAGCAGTGCCTGTCCCCATGTGTGGATGCCGAACGGCTCGAGCGGGGCAAGTTCGGCGGCGGTCGGCGAGGTGCGCATCAGGTCGGCGGCAGCGAACGGGCGCATGATCAAGACACCGAGTCCGAGCTCGGCGGCCAGTGGCAACAGGCGATCCTCGACCTCGCGCTCCCGTGGGTTGTAGGGAATCTGGATGGCATCGAGACGACCGGTGACCATCGCCGCCTCGAGCTCGCCGAAGCTCGACGCCTGCCAATGCGTCGCGCCGACGAGGGTTACCTGACCCGCGTCGCGGAGCTCCTCGATGCGCCGCAGCCGCTCGGGCCAGCGGACCATGTTGTGGATCTGCAACAGCTCGATGTGGCCGCCGTAGAACGACAGCGACGCTGCAATCTGATGTTCTGCCACCTCGTCGTCGTCGGTCCACACTTTGGTGGCAACCAGCGTCCCAGAACGTCGACCGTCGAGCGCGGCCCCCAGCACGCGTTCCGCCTTGCCGTACATCGGCGACGAGTCGAACAAGGTCGTGCCTGCGTCGAGCGCTGCCGACACCACGTCGCCGGCGAGTGTGAGATCGTCGGTGTCCAACGTCTTCGACGTGCCCATCCCGATGATCGGCACCTTCGGCGCATCGGCATGCTTCGGGGAGAGCGAGCGTGATTCCATACCGCGCAGTCTCGCACCGTCTACTTGGAGTTGGCGCTGCGTCGGTCGACGAGAGCGAGCAACGCGATCGCCGCGACGACGACCGAGATGCCGGCGCCCGTCACGTCGCGGCTCGTCTGGAACGCGACCTTCAACGCGAACAGGTAGACCAGCGACGCGGCCATCAGCGCCATCCATGTCGAGCGACGTTTGCCCGTCACCCACGCGTGTCCGATGAAGAGCACGTTCCAGAGCACGTGACCGGAAAATGGCCAGTCCAACGCCAGCGCGACGGCGCTCAACACGGCACTTCCGGCGAAGGCGACCTTCCATCGCGGTGGGAACTGAGATCGAAACTGAGCGATGTAGCAGCCACCGAGACCGAAGAGCGGGAAGATGTACCAGTACAGCGCCGTCCACGGTGGAGCGGCGAGCGCGAACAACAGTGCGCCTGCTGCCATGGCCCCGCCGAGAACCGGCCACCGCGGTGCAGCGTTCGGCGCCTCAGCAATCGCAGGGTTGGCGTGTGGCGGTCGCGTGTTCATCGTTCGAGCCGACGCTACGACCTGGACCGGGTGGAGGTCCGCTCGACGTCCTCCGCAACGGTGGCGATCGCTGCCGGCGGCACCGCGCGACTGCGACGGAATCAACCCAACGGCAAGGGATGCGACCCGGTCTGCTACACGGCGTCGATGACCTACGACGAAGCCACGACACGCTGACGCAACGTTGACCGCTGGCAGACTGGACGAATCGTCACGCTGAATGGCAGCGACACGACGGGAGGCAGCATGGCTGAGGAGTTCGAAGGGGATCTTGCAGGAGCAGTGTTCTGGGGGGCTGATCTGACCGGCGCCCGCTTCCGCGACGTCAACCTCACCGACGCCAAGATCAGCCACGCCTGGCTGGTCAACGTCGACATCGATGCGCTGGTCGACACGGTTGTGATCAATGGCGTCGATGTGACCGCCTACGTGAACGAGCGTGATCCGTGGTACCCGCTGCGCGCAATGCTCCGTCCGTCGAACCCGGAGGACATGCGCACAGCGTGGGTGGCGCTCGAAGTCGAGTGGGCGAAGACGGTCTCCGCGGCGAAGGCGCTTCCCGAGGCCTCGCTGCACGAGTCGGTCAACGACGAGTGGTCCTTCGTCGAGACGTTGCGACATCTCGTCTTCGCGATGGACAAGTGGTTCACAGCGCCGATCCTCGGAGAAGGCTTCCACCCGATCGGGTTGCCGAACTCCGGCTCCGTTGGGTTCGCCTGGCCCGACTTGGACTACGAGCTGAAGCCGTCTGTCGAGGACGCGCTCGCGGTACGTGCGGATCGGGCCACCCGATTTCGCGACTATCTCGCATCGGTCGCAACCACAGAGTTCACGCGACCCATCGAGGTGCTGGAGAACGGCACGAACCCACTGCAGGAGTGCATCTACACCGTCTTCGAGGAAGAGTTCTGGCACAACCGCTACGCGCGGCGCGACCTCACGCAACTCCAAGCCGCGAACTGAAACTGGGCTCGACTCCGCTCAGGCGACACCGACCCAGCGCGGGTAGGCGGGGTCACCGTTGTCGTATTCGATCCACACGTCCGCGCCGGCATCTGGAGGCGCGAGGTACTGCGTGTCGTACGACGGCATGGCCCATGCTGCGCTTGGGTCGACATCGGGGACCATGACCTCGAGCCGGTTCTCCTGCATCGGATCATCGTTCGACAGGACCGTGCCGCGATGCCTACCGACGTACCCAGGGGTCGTGTGCCCGTCCTGCTGGCTGCCGGTGTCGGGCTCCCAGATCGGGTAGTCGCTGTCACCGTGTTCGAACGTCACCCGCACCAGGTCGCCGATCGCGGGCAGTTGCGCTCCCGCCATCAATGCCGCGGCCCAGATCGGCGTGTCGCCATACACGTCGGGCACGAGCACCAGCAGTCGGTGCTGCTGCATAGGGTCGGTGTCGTCGACGACCGTTGCCCGGTAGGTACCCCCATATCCAGTCACCATGCAATGATCATCGCAGACCGAACGGCATCAGCGCAGCGCAGAGTGATCCAAATCATGCCGACCGGCGAATAGGTCGAGATCCGTAGTGAAAGGACATGATGATGAGCCATCTTCCAACCGTGCAGGCCATCTACGAAGCATTCGGCTCGGGTGATGCCGAGGGCTTCATGAGCCACCTCGCCGACGATGTCGAATGGGAGCACTGGGCCGACAACCAGGCCGTCGCCGCCGGCGTGCCGTGGCTGCAGCCGTACACGGGACGGGAGGCAGTCGGCGGATTCCTGGCGGCGGCGTCGCAGATGGAGATCGTCGACCTCCAGATCCTCAACATGATGGAGGGCGGCAACCAGGTCGCCGTCTCGTTCGTCATCGAGGCCACGCTCCGCAACTGCGGTGGGCGGTCGTACCGCGACGAGGAGATCCACCTGTGGACCCTCAACGACGACGGCAAGGTGACCCACCTGCGGCACTACGTCGACACGGCCAAGCACATTCAGGCGTTCCGCGGGTAGTTCGCGCCAGACTGGGGACATGCTCGGAAGATTCGGTCTCTGGCGTCACCTCGTCGCGGCGAGCGCCATCGGCGGTACGGCGTTGCTCGCGGCGATCGGTGTGATCGGTCGCGGCAATATCGACGAGCGGTTCGAGTCGAAGGTCGTCACGGTCACACCGGCCGGAGGCGATGGGCTGCGTCTGCATGAAGTGGTCGACGAGGACTTCGGTACGAAGGACCGTCACGGCTACGAGCGGATCATCCCCACCGACTTCGGCAATCCCATCGACATCGAGGCATCATCGCCCGACGCCAATGCCGACGTTGACGTCACGCGCGTCGCAACGGGAGAGCGCATCCGTCTCGGCGACCCGAACACCACATACACCGGGCAGCACCGCTACATCCTGGCCTACACCTTGCCTGATGCGCTGGTGTCGACAGGCCGGCTCGCGCTCGACATCATCGGCGACCGGCGCAAACCGGAGGAGTTCGAGACCGGTCGGTTCGAGGTCGTGGTCGCCGGGCTGGACCTGATCGACCTCAAGTGCAGCATCGGCGGTCAAGGAACATCGGGTGGCTGCACGCTGAGACGCGATGGCGACGTCTATCGAGCAGTGATCAGTCCGTTGAAGGCCGGTCAGGGGATCACGATCGGCGGCACGATCACCGGCACCATCCCCGTGGCGAAACCCGCCGACCCGCCCATACCGAAGCACCGTCCCGACGATCGCATGGCGCTGGCGCTGGCGACGATCCCACTCGGTCTGCTCAGCGCCGGTGCGGTGTACGCGACGTCGCGACGGTCTGGTCGCAACGAGGTGTTCGCCGGCGGCGCCGCCGACGCTGCGTACGGCTCGCTGCCGCAGCCGACGGGTGATGCTCCGCCGCGGGCCGACGTGCGCATGGTGGCCGACAGCAAGATGGACGAATTGGCAACGATCGAGTTCGTGCCACCGAAGGGGATCGAGCCCTGGCAGGGCTCGGTGCTGTTGAACGAGCGGATCGATCGAACGACCGTCGCTGCATGGGTGTCGGGGCTCGTGGCCAAGGATGCGATCACGCTGGCCCAAGAAGACGGCGGGCTGGTGCTGCGCGCCGGGCCGCACCGCGACAAGCTCGACGGTGCCACCAAGGCATTGGTCGATCAGATGCTCGACTTCAAAGACGAGCTCGCACTCGGCTCGTACAACCAGAACTTCAGCGCGGTGTGGGGCCAGGTGTCCACGCTGGAACGCAAGACCATCGCCGAATCGGGCTGGTGGAAGCGACTCCCGCCGGGCGGCATGCGCAGCGGCGCAGCCGGCACCAAGTGGTTGGGGCTCGTGATCGTGCTCTTCGTCGTCTTCGGCGCCGGCTCGTTCCTGTCGGCAGTGCTGGGTGCGTTCCACGGCAAGGTTCCGGCGTTGATCTTCGCGGTGTTGGTGCCGCTCATCTTCGCCCGCTTCGTGTACGCCGTGTTGCGCCCGGCGCGCAGCGCGACCGGCTCGGCGCTGACGTTGCGAGCCGAATCGTTCCGCCGATTCCTCGCGGCCAGCGAGGGCAAGCACGTCGACTGGGCGTGGAAGCAGGGACTGCTCCGCGAGTACAGCGCGTGGGCGGTGGCGCTGGGTGCGGCCGACGCGTGGGGCAGGGCACTCGCTGCCAGCAACGTGCCCGCACCGGAGCTGAACCTGGCCAGCCCGATGTGGCTGTACACGATGGGTCCATCGTTCACCAGTACCCAGACGGCGCCCGCCCCGTCCGGGTCATCCGGCGGCAGCTCCTTCAGCGGGTTCTCCGGTGGCAGCGTCGGTGGCGGCGGTGGTGGGGGCAGCTCCGGCTCCTGGTGACATGCCCGCCAACGCGTAGCGACGAGCCTCGACGACTGCCCGAATGGCCCTCCCGCTCGATCGGATGCTGGGGCATCATCTGCGGATGAGTGTCGAACTCCACGCGGACAGCCCACTGGCTGATCTCGAGCTTGCCCACGACGAGGCGATCGCCCAGTTCCACCAAGGCGATCTCGATCAGGCCTTCGAGGACCTGCACGGGATCTCGCTGCACGCCAACGTGTCGCCTCACCTCCGGATCCGCTGCCTGCTCGCGATGGGACAGATCCTCGATGTCAACGGGCGCGAAGACGATGCGATCGCGCTGTTCGAACAGGTCTGGTACGACGGTGCGGCGACCGAAGCAGAGAAGGCGGTCGCCGAAGAGCGGCTGACGCAGGCCAGAGTTGGTTCCGAGCGCGCCGCTGGCTATCCCTGGATATCGCACGGCGCGCGCACGCCGGCCGAACTGCTGACGGCGGCGCACGATGCGCTGACCGGCGCCGACGCCAACGAGGCGCTCGGTCAGGCATTCCTGGCCTACGAGCACCCCGATGCGACCGATGCGGAACAGGCGATGGCGTCGGCGCTGATGGCCCGCGGCCATCATCAAGCCGGCAACCTCGAATACGCCGAGTCGTGGGCGATCGAGGCACTCGGGCGTCCGATCGATGACACGCAGCGCGCCCTCGTCGAGCATCTGCTCGAGCAGGTCCGCGAGGCGCGGGCGCCCGTCGCCGCTGCCACGGTCTCGCCGACGTCGACGCCCGACGAGCTGCGGGCGATGTTCGCGCTCACGCCGGGGTTGATCAACGCCCACCTCAACGATCAGGCGCTGGAGATCCTGTACGCGATGTACGAGCATCCGAACCTCCTCGACGAGTGGAAGCCGAAGGTCGCCATCAACATCGCCTCCGCCCTCCGCGAGGGTGGCTACACCGATGTCGCCCGATCGTGGTACCTGGAAGCGACGATGCGCAGTGACGAGCGAGACGACGACATCAACGCCATCATGCAGAGGATCAACGTCGCGCTGACCCTCGATTGACCCAGCGCGAACTACAGGGGGAAAGCGCTGCGCGCCGCCACAGCCGCGCCGCGCGCGCCGGCCATGTCGAGATCAGGCACCAATGAGAATTCGGCCACATCGAGTTGCTCGTCGCGCAGATGGGTGTTGGTACGAACCACCGAGAGGTACCAATCTCGAAACGCGGGGTCGGCCTCGACGACCCCGCCGCCCACGAAGTAGGCGTTGGGGTCGGTGAAGTTGGCGGCGATCGTGAACAGCCGGCCGATCGCCATCGCCTGCTGCTCGAACACCTTGCGGGCCATCTCGTCGCCGCGCTCGCCATAGCCGCGCAGCTCCTTGGAGGCCTCGTCGATGGGCGTGCCGGCCAGCGGATGATCGGGATATCGCGTCAACCAGTAGGGCAGTAGGTTCCGGCGGATGCCGGTCAGCGAGGCCACGCTCTCGACGTCGCCGACGAACCCGCAGTTGCACTGCGGTATCGGTTGATCGTCGCCCAGCAGCCCGTACATCGGGATGTGCACGTGCCCGAGCTCACCCGCCATGCCGGCCGCGCCGCGCACGACCGCGCCCGACTCGATCACACCGCCACCCAGGCCGGTGCCGACGATCGCCGACACCGACGATCGCCGCAAGGCCTTCTCGCCGTAGTACGCGTAGTGGGCGTAGAGCGCGGCGGCGTTGCCGTCGTTGCTGTACACGACCGGGATGCCGAGCCGAGCCTCGAGCGCGGCGCGCACGTCGAATCCCCACCACTCGGGCAGCGCGAAGTTGGTAGCACCCTTCGACGAGATCACCCCTTCGGCTGACGCCGGGCCGGGCGTGTCGAGGCCGACCGCTCGAACATCCGAACGATCGATGCCGGTGATCTGCAGCCCCGACTCGAACGCGGCCGCCAGGGCGTCGAGCGCGGGCGCCGTCCCTTCGGTCACCCTGCTGGGCACCTCGATCATGCGATCGATCAGGAAGTGCCCCGCCTCGTCGAGCACGGTGACGTTGTTCTTCGTTCCGCCATTGTCGATTCCGACGATCATGGACCCGGGGTCGCGCATAGTCCTCCGTTCGGCGGAGATGATAGGCGCGGCGGAATCCGCCGCGCCCGAGCGATGAGATGTCTGAGGATCAACGATGGCAAGGTGGGGGAGATGATCGATCGGTTGCGAGGCCGGCAGGAGTGGCAGTTCTTCAGCGCCCTGCGCCGTGCCGCACCCGCGTACGCCATCGGCTGGTGGGTGTTGGTGGTGTTGCGGGGCACGCTGCCTGCGGTCACATCGGTTGCGTTCGGGTGGCTGGTCAGTGCGATCACCCGAGACGTGTCGTTGGTCGGCCCGCTGGTGATGGTCGGTGTCTCGTTCACGTTGTTGCTGGTCTCGCAACCCCTGCACCAGATCGTGTCGTCGAACCTCGGGGCGCGGATGGCGGCGCACCTCTACGACCGCCTCCTCACCGTCTGTGTCTCGCCGCCTGGCATCGCCCATCTCGAGCGGTCGGAACTGACCACGGATCTCACGATGGCCCGCGACTTCGACCTCGGCATGATGGGCCCGCCGCTCGACATCTCGATGGATTTCATCGCCGGCGGGTTGGTCGATCTGGTGGTCGGTGTCAGCGCTGCGATCTTGTTGGTCGGGTTCCACTGGTGGGCTGCGCTGTTGCTGGCCCTGGCGTGGCTGTCGACCCATTGGCTGCTTCGAGAAAGTGGCGTGTGGAAGGACCGCAACACCGACGAGGTGCGCAAGGCCCAGCGTCATGCCGAGTACTCGTACCGGCTGGCAGTCGACGCCGCGCCCGCCAAGGAGTTGCGGTTCTTCGGCTTGGCCGGCTGGGTGACCGACCGGTTCGTCGGCACACGTCGTCGTCTCTACGACTTGCAGTACCAAGCCACTCGGCTCCGGGAGAAGTCGGTCCTGTCGTGCCTGGCGATCGTGCTCGGCGCCAACGTGGCCGTGTTCTGGCTGCTTGCCGACGCGGCCGCCGGCTCGACGCTCTCCACGGCACGGGTCGTCGTGTTCGTGCAGGCCGCGATCGGCGTTTCGTCGATCGCCTTCGGCGGGTTGAACTGGGCGATGGATGGCGCCGCGGCACCGGTCGTCGCGCTCAAGCGCGTCGAGGCTGCAGTGGGCAGCGGCGCGCTCGCCGCGGGAACGACCGTCCCTGCCGCAGGACCCAAGGAGATCCGCTTCCGCGGCGTGTCGTTCGCCTACACCGACGGTGGGCGCCCGGTGCTGGACGGCTTCGATCTGACGATCCCTGCCGGCACGTCGATGGCGATCGTCGGCCAGAACGGAGCCGGCAAGACCACACTCGCCAAGCTGTTGTGCCGTCTCTACGACACGACGTCGGGCTCGATCGAGATCGACGGTGCGCCGCTGACGTCGTTGGATCTCGACGCGTGGCGTTCGCAGGTGACTGCCGTGTTCCAGGACTTCATCCACTTCGAGTTGCCGTTGCGCAACAACGTCGCCCCCACCGGGGCAGCCGACGAGGTGATTCGTGCCGCATTGGCTTCGGCGGGCGGCTCGGAGCTGGCCAACGGAGATCTCGACACGATCTTGTCGAAGGGCTATCCGGGCGGCACCGATCTGTCGGGCGGGCAGTGGCAACGCGTCGCCCTGGCTCGGGCGTTGTGCGCGGTGCAGCAAGGCGCCGGTGTCGTCCTGCTCGACGAGCCCACAGCTCAGCTCGACGTTCGCGGCGAGGCCGAGATCTTCGAGCGGGTGCTCGCGGCCACGCGTCACTGCACGACCATTCTCATCTCGCACCGCTTCTCGACCGTGCGGCTGGCTGACCGGATCTGCGTGATGGAGGATGGCAAGGTGGTCGAGCTCGGCAGCCACGACGAGCTCGTCGCGCTGGGTGGCCGCTACCGAACCATGTTCGAGCTGCAGGCATCTCGCTTCACCGAATACGACGAGGAGGGCGAGGAGGTGACCTATGACTCGCTCAGCTAAGGGCAGCCGCACCAACGAGGAGTTGCCGCCGGCGATGCGCTCGCTGCTGCGGACGTTCCGGCTCGGGTACCGCGCCGAGCCGCGACTGCTGGCACTGTCGCTCGGCCTGGCGCTGTTGATGATGCTGCCCGACGCCTTGCTGGCGTTGTGGTTGAAGTTCCTCGTCGACGGTGTGCTGCACGAGCAACGACGGCGAGTGATCATCGCCGGGTTCGGCCTGGCGATATCCGTCACCGCCACGTGGTACCTCTCGTTGCTGTCGCAGCGCGTGCAACGCCGGTTCCGTGATCGAGTCGCCATCGCCCTCGAATCCCACGTCGCCCACCTGCAGGCGTCGGTGCCGACGATCGAGCACCACGAGCGACCCGAGTACCTCGACCGGCTGGCGATGTTGCGCGATCAGGTCTTCGCCCTCGATCACATGTTCATGTCGTTGTTCTCCACGCTCGGCTGGCTGTTCCGACTGGCGATCACCGCGGTGCTGCTTGGCTCGATCCACCCGGCGCTGGTGCTGTTGATGCTGTTCGCCCTCCCCGCGTTCTGGGTATCGACGTGGCGGCCGGCGGTCGAGCGTCGAGTCGAGGAATCGGTGATCGCCAACACCCGCCTCGGTCGTCACCTGTTCGTGCTCGGTACGACCGCGCCGCCGGCCAAGGAGGTGCGCGTGACCAACACCGGCCAGTGGTTGGTCGCCGAACGCCGCGCCGCGTGGGACCGCTACTACGTCCCGGTCGCACGGGTGCGCTGGGTGACAGCGGCGTGGCACACGATGGCGTGGGCCGTGTTCGCCGGCGGATATGTGTCGGCCATCGTGTGGGTGGCTTCGGGTCTCGACCGCGGCGTCGGCGACGTCGTGCTGGTGCTCGCCGCCGGTACGCGATTGGCGCGCTACGTCGGCGCGACCGCGGGCGAGCTCGGCTTCCTGCGCGGCTTCTGGCTCGACTCGTCGCGCCGGCTGACGTGGCTCGAGGACTACGCAGCAGGAATCGATGCCTCGGCCGACGCGATTGCGCCGACCCGACTGCACGACGGGATCACGTTCGACCACGTCTCGTTCCGGTACCCGGGCGCCGATCGTCTCGTGCTCGACGACGTCTCGCTGCGTCTTCCGGCGGGCGCAGTCGTCGCCGTCGTGGGCGAGAACGGAGCAGGCAAGTCGACGCTGGTGAAGTTGCTGGCGCGCATGTATGCACCGACAGCGGGCCGCATCATGCTCGACGATGTCGACCTGGCCGACATCGCCACCGACGAATGGCGGTCGTGCCTCGCCGGCGCGTTCCAGGACTTCTACCGATTCGAGCTGCACGCCCAGCAGACCGTCGGTGTCGGCGACCTGCCGCGAGTCGAGGATCGCACGGCGACACAGAGCGCCATCGATCGAGCAGGCGCTCACGACGTGATCGAGCGTCTGGCCTACGGCATCGAGACGCAGCTCGGGCCGTCGTGGGACGAGGGGGCCGAGGTCAGCTTCGGGCAGTGGCAGAAGCTGGCGCTGGCCCGCGGGTTCATGCGTGACGCCCCGCTGTTGTTGATCCTCGATGAGCCCACGGCCGCACTCGATGCCGAGACCGAGCACGCACTGTTCGAACGCTTCGCCTCCGCGGCACGCTCGCACGCGGACAGCGGCCGGGTCACCGTGCTGGTGTCGCATCGATTTTCCACGGTGCGCATGGCCGACCTGATCGTGGTGATGGACGGATCTCGCGTCGTCGAGTTCGGCAGCCACGACGACCTGACGGCGCGCAACGGTCAGTACGCAGAACTGTTCCGCATCCAGGCCGCCGCATACGGCTGAGCCGCTACGTTCGGTCGAACCGGGCAGCCCCGGAACGCTACGTAGCGAAAATGGGCTGCCCAGTTCGTCTCGACCAGTCGCTGCGGGCAGATGTGGCGCGATTGCCGACTCGCCTCGCTGCTGAACTCCCGCGCTGAGTCGTCAGGCGGTGCACCCGCCGGCTGCGCCAACCTGCCAGAGCCCGGTCAGGTCGCCGGCGCCGTACGTCCTCGGCCCGGACCCTGAAGCCGAGGCGTTCATCAGCTGTGTCGGGTCGTTGACGTGGT
>JANMNE010000089.1:0-1934 GCA_031373785.1 Ilumatobacteraceae bacterium | reverse complement strand
CTGTTGTTCTGCGGTTCGGTGGTGGCGGCTTCGGAACAGGATGACCGAGGGTGAGTTCTGTCGGGCGAGCGCGAGGAGCGCTCCGAAGTCGGTGTCACCCGAGATGACGATCCTCTGTTCGTCGCGTGCCATGTCGAGGAGGACGTCATCGTCTGCCTGCTCCAGTCCGCGCTCGACGGTGTGCACAGCGTCGTGGCCCGCTTCGCGGAGCAGTTGAGCAGGTCGCGGTGATCGATTCTGGTCGACGAGGAACTTCACGCGGTGGGTTGAAGCGGTATCTCGCGATCAGCGACGGCATCGGCAGCGAAGCGCAACGCGGCCGAAATGTCGTCGAGTTCCAATGGCGGAAGCTCGGCGAGCCGATGATCCTGTCGTGGAGGGCTCGATCCGCCAGCGCAGCGCCGGTTCATTCGAGCTGCGCGTGCACGATCTCCGACACTTCATGGCCGTCGAGATGCTCGACGCCGGCGTCCCGATCGTGGTCGTTTCCCGTCGGCTCGATCACCAACGCGTCTCGACCACACTCGACAAATACACCCACGCAGTACCCGGCGGCGACGCCCGCGCCTCGGCGACGCTGCACGCCAAACTCTCTCGGCCGCGACCCGTAGACAGTTCGGCGACCGCCTTCTACCCGTGTAACAACACATTGGGGACGCTGCATGCTCACCATGTGCTCGCCGATAAGGGAACCGAGCTGATCGGCTCGACCTGGCTGCCGGGCGCCCACCATTTGCACAGCGACAACCCGGGCAGGCGACTCCGAGGAACCTGATAGTTTCGGCCGCCAACGCCACGAGACATCGAAGGGAGTTCCAGTGGAACGGATCACCATATTCGCGCGTATGGGCATCAAGCCCGAGAACGTCGAGCAGGTGAAGGCGCTCGCGGCGAAGGGATGCAAAGTTGCTGTCGACGAACCGGGCACTCTCAGCTACGACTGGCACTACTCACAGGAGCAGGGATGTCTCGTGCTGCTGGAATCCTACGCCGACTCCGATGCTCACCTTGCCCACATGCAGGCGGATGGTCATGGCGAGTTCATGGGCGGTCTGATGGCGCTGATCCACTCGGTCGAGTTCGTCGTTCTCGGAGAACCCACTCCGGAGCACGCCGCAGCCCTGTCGAGCGTCCCCGGAGCACAGTTCTACTCAGAAGTCGCGAGCATCTAACGCACCGATCACGGACGTGTGGGCCTTGCCGAAGTGTCCCCGAACGCCGAATACACGGATGATAAATGTGGCATCCCCATGCTGTAGATCCGCGCCAGGCTCCATGACGGCACTCACCCGCGGCAATCCGCCGCGGTTATTCCGGCGATCCTCGATGGCAACCGTCGAGCTCGACCTCGGCCGTGGACAGGCCCTCAGCCAACAGCGCATAACACTCAGCAGAACGCAAGCAGAACGTTCCCGATCACCCGTGTAACAACGCACAGAGCCGGCAGATCTGTGTCATCGGGACCATCGCTACGCGTGGTTGGTGAGCTCGCGAGATCGGCGCCCCAAGTGGGAGCGCTCGTTCACATCTCGTTCCTCGTTAAGGACGTCAACGACCGAGCGGCCGAACCCGTTCGGCTAACCGCGCCGACACATATCGACACCGCCGACCTGCCTTGAGACCAACGCGCTATGCGCGCAACCAAAGCCCGGACCCTCCTTGATCGTCCCGTCTCAGCGGGATCATTCGACGTAGAGGGTGTCGTCGCGTTCGACGACTCGGCCGCGTCCAAGCGGAAACACCGACGTCAGAGCTTTGAAAGCGGTGCCGAGGCCCGGGATCTTGGCAAACACGCCCTGGGGTCCGAGCACCATCTTGCCGGTGGCCACGTCATACTTCGAGCCGTGCCATGGGCACACCAGACAACCTGCCTCGTCGATGCTTCCATTGGCGAGGTCAGCATTGAGGTGCCGGCATCGCCGAGTGACCGCAAA
>JANMNE010000067.1:0-5289 GCA_031373785.1 Ilumatobacteraceae bacterium | reverse complement strand
TGTCGCCCGCCAGCATGATGGGACCACTTGTCCGTCAGTGTGATGGGACCGGGTCGGGGGTGTCAGTGTCGGCGTGGTGATGATGGTTCGGCGGGGTGGCTGGTGTCAAGGGTGGGTCGTTGGCGTCGCCGGTAGGACTCGCCGTCGATGACGAGTTCGTGGGCGTTGGAGTGAAGCCGGTCGATCGCGGATTGTGCGAGGAGTGGGTCGGCCATCTGGGCGAGCATCTCGCCGGGGTCCCGGTTGGAGGTGAGGATCGTCGAGGCGCGCCGGTGGCGTTCGACGACGATCTCGTAGACCTCGGCGGTGTCGATGTTGTCCATCGCTCGGAGGGCAAAGTCGTCGATGATGAGCACGTCGACGCGGAGCAGCTTGCGGACTTCGGTGTCGTGGCTGTTGTCGAGCCTGGTTGCTTTCAGCCGCTTCAGCAAGACGTCGGCGCGTTCGAAGTGGACACTGCGCCCGCGGCGGATGGCGATGTGACCGAGCGCGGTGGCGAGGAATGTCTTGCCGACCCCGACGGGGCCGAGGATGACGACATCGTTGGGTGCGTCAACGAAGCGCAGTGAGCAGAGCTCGTTGAAGATCGTGCGGTCGTAGGTGATCTTCGCGGTGTCGTCCCAGCGGTCCAACGTCATCGACGCGTCGAGCCCTGCGGTCTTCGCGCGCAGCAGCGCCGACTGGGTGTCGCGACGGGTGACCTCGTCAGCGAGGAGCGTCTCGAGGAACTCGTGATGGGTCAGCTGCTGTTGGTGCGCGAGCGTGAGCCGCTCGGGCAACGTGTCGAGGCAACGGCCGAGCTTCACCCGCCGCAACAACGCCTTCAAGTCCGAGGTGACGGTCAGCTGCGGGCTCACGCCGACCTCCGAGCCTTCGCCGTCGAGGTGGTGAACTCGTCGGGATCGCGAGCGAACCGTGTCGTTGCCGGCGGCGCCGGCGGTTCGTCTGGTTGGTTTGCTTCGGTGGCCCGGTCGAGCATCCGGCCGATCAACGGCACGCTGATCGCCTCTGCGTCCAACGCCCGCCGGCAGGCGGCCTCGACCTTGTCCGGTCCCCACTTCTTGACCAGGCCCAACAGCGCGTAGACCTGGCGCATCTTCGTCCACGGCAACGGGGTGTCCAACACCGCAGTCGCATACGCGCCGATCGCCTCGCCGTGACCGGAAGCGAGGTGCTGCAGATGGGCGATGTCCCGCAACGCGTAGGTGGTCTGCTCGGCGGGCAGATCCGCCGGGTCCGTCGAACGATGACCGGGCTGCTGTCGCGGGTGGACCTTGATCAACTGGCCCCGATGGAACACCCTGACCAGGCGGCGGTCGGCGCGGACCTGGACGCGGGCGCCGAGCAGGTTCCCCGGGATCGAGTAGAGGGCCTTGGCGATCTCGATGTGATGATCCCGATGCACCCGACATGTCGCATAGATCGGCACGTCGTAGTGCTCGGCCGGGGCCGGCAACAACAACGACTGCTCCTCCAAACGGAAGTGCTCGAGCGGTCGGCACTGGGTCGTGCCATGGACCCGCATCCCCGCCCGCTGCGCACACCACGCTGTCACCTTCGCCTGAGCGTCGGCGAGATCGGTGAAAGTCTCACCGTTCCAGAACGACGACCTGACGAACTGCACCATCCGTTCCACCCGCGGCTTGTCCGTCGGTGTCGCCACACGGGCCGGGTCGATCACGAACCCGCGTGACTGGGCGTACTCGACGAACGCCTCGTTTAACCTTGGCTCCAGCTGGTCAGCCTTCGTGACGACCGGGGTGAGGTTGTCCGGGATCAACACCTTGAACACGCCACCGAAGAACCCCCACGCCGCCTCACACCCAGCGATCACCGTCTCGGTGGTCTGCGTGAACGACAACCACACGAACATGTGCCGCGAGAACACCGCCGTCAAGATCAACGCGTGACACACCCGCCGCTTGCCGGTCACCGGATCGTGCAACAGACCGAGGCGGGCGAAGTCGATCTGCAACTCGCCACCGGGTTCACCATCAGCGACCCGCACCGTCGACCCCTGTCCTCGACGGGGACCGAACTCGATCGCGATGAACCGCTGAACCGTCCGCTCCGGCACGACCACGCCATCACGGGCCAACAGCTCGCAGATCTTCACCCCGGCCACCCCGGCCGTGACCCACTCGGCGACCTTGTCGCGGCGAGCAACGAGCATCGCCCACGGCTCACCGTGACCATCGCTGCGATGCGGGCGCACGATCTCCACCACCCGACCCAACACCTGATCGGTGAGCTGCCCGACGCCGCCATCGGCGACGACGCCGGCCTCGATCGCGGCGTCGACATAGCGGCGCACGGTCTTGCGATCGACCCGGCTGAGCCGGGCGACGGCACGAAGTCCCTCACCCCCCAACCACAACCGCAGCACTTCTCGAACCTCGAACATCGGAACCTCCCGGAATGCCATCGCCGCCTCTCGGACTGTCAGCAGGAGCGGCGATGCTCACCCGTGACAGCACCGAACTGACGGACCCCCGGGTGGTCCCATCACTGGCGGACAGGTGGTCCCATCACACTGGCGGAACTCACTTCAAAGTGGTCCCATCCCACTGGCGGGCGACACGCATGAGCCCCGGCTCCCGCAATCATCCTCTCGGATGTCGCCGGCTCCTCCGGGGCTCTACTTCCGCTCCTCCATACCGGGGCGGCGACACCATTGTCTGTCAATTGCGTCCGTTCGGCAACCGGATAATGGATCCGGTGCTAGGCAAGGCACCTGACGACTCACCGTCGGGCGGGGCTCACCGCGTGCTGCCGCAACTACTGCTGCCGGTTGACGCATTGCGTTCGCCTGGCCATTGTAGTAACATTGCTACAACGATGTGTCGAGGAGTTGACTATGAAGACCAACAAACTAACCAGTCGAGAGTTCAACCAGGACACGGGCGGCGCCAAGAGAGCAGCCCAATCGGGGCCGGTCTACATCACAGACCGAGGTCGTCCTTCTCATGTTCTCTTGAGCTTCGAGAGTTACAAGCGGCTCGCCGCGAACCAGACGAGCATGATCGAACTGCTCTCTGAGCCGAGAGGGATCGAAGACATCGACTTCGAGATTCCGGTCATCGGAGATGCAGCCGACCCTGCACGGTTCGACTGATGTACTTGCTCGACACCAACGTGGTATCAGAGCTTCGCAAGGCCAAATCCGGAAAGGCGCATCGCCGTGTCATCGATTGGGCAAGCGACGTTCCCGCGGTACTGATGTTCATGTCCGTGATCTCATTGCACGAACTCGAGCACGGCGTGCTACTCGCCGAGCGAAGTGACCCGGCCAAGGGTGAGGTCCTGCGCGGCTGGCTCGACAACAGCGTCGTGCCTGCATTCTCCGATCGAATCGTGCCCGTCGACGTGTCCGTGGCCACTCGGGCCGCCGCGTTGCATGTCCCAGACCCAGCGCCCTTTCGAGACGCCCTGATCGGTGCGACCGCCCTGGTGCACGGGATGATCATGGTCACCCGCAACGTGCACGACTTCGAGCGGTTCGCCCAACTCGACGTCGTCAATCCGTGGGTGTGACATGAAGCCACACGCGCAGATCAGGCCGTCATGACACAGTTCTGACGTCGCAAAAAGCAGACTCCAAGACTTCCCGTTCGCGGCCGGTTTCTCTTCGGGCGAGCGCTGCCAGACGAATTCGTCACGGTATGACTTTCGTCACATCAACGGGCGGTCGTGTGTCAGTCAGTGTCCGACAGTCTCGTTTGGTGTCGGTGCGTACCAGTGCGTCCGGAACCGTTGTGGGACTTGGGTTTGCGGGGGTTGCATCGCGAATGACATCGGTGTAGTGAAGACATCCTGATGCGTACTGCGGTCGTGCTCGATGGGTCGCTGGATGACCTTCCGGCGATGTTGACGGTCGATGAAGCGGCGCGTGTGCTGCGCATTGGGCGGTCCTTGGCGTATCAGTTGGCGAGCCGCTATCTCGAGGGCGGTGGAACCGATGGTCTGCCGGTGTTGCGCCTCGGTGGCGTATTGCGCGTCCCCAGTTTCGCACTGCGCGAACTGATCACGACCGGCACTGTTGTCCAACTCACCGCCAGTCCGATCAAGGCGACAACACCGCGCTTGCGTCAACCACGAGTCCGTCGCAAGAACCTGACCGACCGCGCCCAACTGTCACTGCTGGCAACGGACTGACCGGCGACCTCTCATGCGCCACTTCCCGACCGACGCACTACATGAGAAACAGACAAGTGCCCGAACGCGATCGGGAACCCGATGTTGAGGGTGACGACCCTGTATGCGTCGAGTGCGGCGGCGACGGCGAACTACTACACGCGCTATTTGGCGCGGGCACCTGGCGAGGTGGATGGTGTGTGGACCGGCAACCAGGCCGACGATCTCGGTCTCGCCGGCAGTGTGACCGGTGAGGCGTTGGAGTTGTTGTTGGAGGGCCGTGACCCTGTTCGTGGGACACGGCTCGGTTACCCGCTCGTCGATCGCACGTTGACTGACGGTCGGGTGGTGCGAGCTGTCGCCGGGTTCGACGCGACGTTCTCGGCGCCGAAGTCGGTCAGCGTCCTGTGGGCGTTAACGCAGGATCCGCGGCTGTTGGAGGCGCACGATGCGGCGGTGACGGCGGCGCTGGCGCATTTGGAGCGGTTCGGGTCGACCACGCGGGTGCGTGCTGACGGTCGCCGTCTGCATCCCGATTCGCAAGGATTGATGATCGCGACGTTTCGTCAGACGACATCGCGCGCTGATGATCCGCAGTTGCACACTCACGCAGTGGTGTCAGCGAAGGTGCAAACGGTGGACGGTCGCTGGTTGGCGCTCGATGCCAGATATTTGAAGCGGTATCAGCGGATGCTCGGCGGCCTGTATCAGTCGGTGCTGCGCAGCGAGCTCGTGGACCGGTTGGGGGTCGCGTGGGGTCCGATCGTCAACGGCCAGGCGGAGATCGCCGGCCTGTCTGACGAGTTGTTGGAGACGTTCTCCAAGCGCAGCTCACAAGTCGATGCCGCACTTACTGTCAAGTTGGAAGTGTTCTGCGATCGTGAGGGTCGTGACCCGACCCGCTGGGAACGCGCCGCCCTCACTCGTGAAGCGTCGGCGGACACTCGTGGTCACAAGACCGGCAACGGTGCCGCAGATCTGCAGACACGCTGGACCGCCGAAGCAGAAGCACTCTGAACCGGCCGGGGTTTTGCATCAGGTTCTCCCAGTCCCTGAGAGGATCAAGAGATGCCAGCAAGGAAGGATTTCACGCCGGAGTTCAAGGACCAGGCGGTCAGGTTCGTGCTCGAGGAGATCGAGCCGGACGAGTCACGC
>JANMNE010000039.1:0-12069 GCA_031373785.1 Ilumatobacteraceae bacterium | reverse complement strand
AAACAGCTGACTGTTCGGATTTCGCTCGGAGACCACGTAGTACACCGAATCGTAACCTGTGAATCCGGCGTTGGGTTTATACACCAGGCGCCCTTCATAGGTGAGAGTGGCGGTGCCGTTAGTGGGCCCCGTCACCAGGATCGCCCGCACCCGCGAGCCTTCGAGGCAGGCGGCCAGGGCATCGCGATGCGCATCGAGCATCGGGCCCGGGTCGATCACCGCGACGTCATCGTGGCCGACGATGTAGGTGCCGGTTCCCAGGTAGGTGTACTTCGACGGGTTGTTGGCGATCACTCGCCGCACGAGCGGCGACACCTGCACGGCCGTGCCGTACCGTGGCTCATCGAGGGTGACGAACGGGATCGCGCTCATCGCGTCACCCTAGAGGCGCAATGGCTCTGACCTCGCCTACGTGCGCTCCATGACCGAGGATCCACTGCGTCACGCTGGCCTCGATCGCCGTCGTGTCGATGCCGAGGGCGCGTAGCGCGGCAACCATGACGGGCGGACGCGCCCGATTGGCACCGTCGGCGATCTTGATCGCGATGGCCCGACCGTCTGGCAACGCCGCGGCGAACACCCCATCGGCGCCGTCCTTGGCGATCAGCCCCGGCACACCGCGCATGAACTGGGTGACGTCACGATTGTCGCCGCCGACCATCTCGGGGTGCGACGTCATCGCCCGGTACACCGCGTCGCCGGCCGCCCCCGCAGCACCGACGGCGATCGACCGGAAGCAAACCGCCAGACCGAGCAGGGAGATGACATGCGCCGGCGACCCGCATCCGTCGACGCCGATGTGACGGTGCGGCTCGGCGGCCAGATCGTCGATCGTGGCGGTGATCTGTTGCTGCAGCGGATGGTCCGGCGCGAGGTACCCGGCGTCGATCGGCCAACCGTTGATGGCGCTGGTGACCAGCATGCCGCTGTGCTTGCCGCTGCAGTTCATCTGCAACGGGGTCGGACCACCTCCGGCTCGCAGGACCACCGCGGCAGATGCCTCGTCGAGTGGCAGGTCGGCCGTGTTGGCCAACGATCGCTCGTCGAGCCCGGCCGTCGCCAGGATCCTCCTGGCCGCCGCGAGATGCATCGGCCTACCGTCGTGGCTGGCGCACACCAGCGCCAGCAACTCGGGCGGCAACTGCAGCCCGGCGCGCACCATCGCCACGGCCTGCATCGGTTTGTTCGACGACCGGGGGTAGATGGTGGTAGTGGGATCGCCAACGGCAAACGCCACCGCACCACTCGACGCAAGCCCGACCACCGCGCCGAAGTGCACCGACTCATCGAATCCGCTCCGGCGCGTGACGGCGAGGGGCGCGAACGACTCAGGGGTCGGCATCAATGGTGCCGGATTCGACTCGCCTCATTCGTGACTTGCGGTTCACACGCCTGCGCGGCAGCGTGTTCGTGAGGTGGCTGTCGATCACCTCGTGCCGCTCGCCGACGTTGCTGAGCACGGCCTGGGCCATCGCCGCGGCCGGGATCGCCAGTACCGCGCCGACTGCGCCCAGCACCGCACCGCCGGCGATCGCCGATCCGAACGCAATCGCCGGGTGAAGGTCCATCGTGCGCGCCGTGATGCGCGGCAGCAAGAAGTAGTTCTCGACCTGCTGGTAGAGGATGACGAAGATCAAGATCACCAGCGCCTTCGGCGGCGAATCGACGAACTGCACCAGCACCGGCAAGGCGCCGGCGATGTACGTGCCGACCACCGGGAGGAACTGGCTGATCAGGCCGACCCACAGCGCCATCGCAACTGGCGCCTGGATGCCGATGGCCTGGAACAACACCCAGTGGAAGAAGGCCGACAGGCCGGCCAGCAAGGCACGCGAGTACAGGTAGCCGCCGGTCTTGTCGATCGCCAGCTCCCACCCGTCGAGCACCCGCCGCTGACGGTCGGGTCGCAACCTGCTGCAGATCGAGCGGCGCATCTTCGGGCCGTCGGCCACGAGGTAGAACGTGAACAGCAGCACCGACAATGCCTGCACCAGCACGCCGAGCGCGGTCACCGAGAGATCGACGACCTTGCCTTGCTGGCTGCGGATGAACTTCTGCACCGAACCGTTCTCATCGTTGATCGATGTGATCACTTGCGACGCATTGATCTTCGTGTCAAACGTGTCGTTGAGGAAGTTGACGGTGCGACTGACGTACTTCTCGGAGTTGCCCAACAGCTCGGCGATCTGTTGGCCGACCAGGGTGCCGATCGCCGCCACGAACACGACGAAGGCCACGAACACCCCGATCAGGATGACGGCCGTCGCCGAACCGCGACGCCAGCCCCTGGCCGCCAATCGATTCACTCCCGGCTCGATCGCCAGCGACGTGAACAGCGAGACCAGCAACAGCAAGAACAGGCCCGACAGGCTGGCCCACACCGAGCGGGTGACGATCGACAAGATGTAGCCGAGCCAGAAGATGGCGACGGCTTTCCAGACCCATCGCGGCAAGTGCTCGGGCGGCAACCACGGCTGGGGTTCGGACATCAGTGCCGAGCGTAGTGACCGACCGCGTCGCGAAGGGTGGAGGCCAGGTCTCCGCGCGACAACACCTCGACGCGCTCGAGCCCCAACCACGTCGCCATCTCGTGCAGTTCCTGCGCCAGATCCTCGGCGAGGGCGGCCGCCGGCACGCCGGGCTCGGTGAACGAACCTTGCACCAGCAATGCGCCACCCTGGCGGTCAGCCTTCATGTCGACACGGCCGACCACGCTGTCGCCCCACAGGATCGGCAACACGTAGTACCCGAAGATTCGCTTCGGTTGCGGCGTGTAGATCTCGATGCGGTAGTGGAAGCCGAACAGCCGGTGGGTGCGGTCCCGGTTCCACACCACCGGGTCGAACGGGCTCAACAGTGCACATGCCGAGATTTGCCGTGGGATGCGGGCGTCCCGATGCAGATATGCCGGTTGCGTCCACCCCTCGACTTGGACCTCGCGCAACGCTCCCTCCTCGACCAGTTCGGCGACCAGCGCCTTGCACGGCTGGTTCTTCTGCCGGTGATAGTCGGTGAGATCGGTGAAGGTGCCGATGCCGTGGTGGCGTGCGGCGAGCTCGAGCAGCTGCTTGCGCGCCTCGCGCTCGGGAACCACCGGGCGGGCCAGCACCTCTGCCGGGATGATCCGCTCAGTGAGATCGTAGATGCGGGCGAAGTCGCTGGGGCGACGCGTCGCCGTGATCTGGCCATTCCAGAAGAGGTGTTCGAGTGCGATCTTGCCGTCGTCCCAATCCCACCACGTGCCCTTCTTGCCGACCCGTTCGGAGAGGTCTCCCGAGGCGACCGCGCCCCCGTCCGCGATCCGCTGGTAGACCTCGTCGACGAACCCCGGGCGCCGTTTGGCCAGCGTCCAGTAGCGCGCCCACTTGTGATCGCCCGCCATCTGCCAGCGATGCAGGTGGTAGTGCGCCATGTCGACGTGCGACGCCTCGTGCACCCAGTACTCGAACAGCGCACCGGTTCTCGTGGCGTCGCCGATCATGCTGCGCGGATGTGGCCCGAGGCGGGCGAAGAGTGGCAACTCCTGGCTGCGCACGAGCACGTTGACCGAGTCGATCTGGATCACGCCCATGCGATCGAGCACGCGTCGGAAGTGCCGACGATCGACGCGACCGCGTGGGCGCGGGTCGGCAAAGCCTTGCGCGCCAAGGGCGATCCGGCGCGCTGCCGCCAGCGAGATCTTCTCGGCGGCCACCGTTGGTCAGTCGGCGACGGTGATGGTGACCGAGTTGATCACCACATCGGTGCGCGGTCGATCGCTGTGATCGGTGGCGACCTTGTGCATCGCTTCGACGATGTCGAGGCCCTTCACGACCTGACCGAAGTGGTTGTACTGCGGCGGCAGGCCGACCCCGCTGGGGCCGCTGATCAAGAAGAACTGGCTGCCGTTGGTGTTGGGCCCGGCATTGGCCATGGCCATCGAGCCGATCTGGTACCGCTGCTTCACGGGCTCGTCGTTGAACCGGTAGCCGGGGCCGCCACGACCGGTCCCGGTCGGATCGCCGCCCTGGCACATGAAGCCGTTGATGATGCGGTGGAAGACCACGCCGTCGTAGTAGTGGTGGGCAGCGAGGAACACGAAGTTGTTGACGCTGAGCGGAGCGTTGATCGCGTCGAGGGCGATGACCAGCGTGCCCATGCTGGTCTCCATGGTGGCCGTGTAGCGCTTGCTGGTGTCGATGCCCATGTCGGGGGCGGAGTCGAACTGCTGCTTGCGGGCCGCGGAACCATCGAGGGCGGGAAAGGGGGTAGCCATGGGTCGACAGGCTATCCGGGCACGCCTAATGTGCGGACGGTGAACCGATGGGGGCGAGTGGCGGCGGCGGTCGCAATGGTGACGCCGTTGCTGTTCACGTCGCGCGCCGACGCAGATGGCGAGCCGGTCGCCGGTTTCGGCCTCGACGGCATCGTGGTCGACAACCTCATCACGCAAGGGCAACCACGTGTCGCAGATCGAGGCGACCCAACTCCCCGACGGCTCCGTGCTCGTCACCGGGTTATTGACCGGTGTCATCACTGCGACCGGCCGACCCAACTTCCTCGCTCGGTACACCCCGGCGGGCCAACGCGACCCGTCGTTCGGAACCGGCGGTGTGAACTACTTCGCTCCTCAATTCGTCGACCTCACACCAATGCCCGATGGCACGGTGCTGGCGCTGCAGTCCAGCGCGACTTCGAGGCAGGTGGTGTCGAGAACGACACGGTCCTGTGGAGTGCTTCGGTGTACCCAGGTGGGCGTCAAAGACTCCACACCAGCCCTGTCGAGTTCTTGGCGCCCACCTGGGTACCTCGCAACACTCCACAGGCTCGGCTCACGCCACGGTATGACCTGGCGCGTCGGCGGCCTGTCTCAGCCGTTGCGCGAGTTGTAGTCGGCGATCAAGGCGTTCGATTGCTCGACGGCGGCCGCCAGCGTCGAGGCCACATCGGCGCCACCGAAGATCGCGGCGACGCCTTGGGCCGTCACAGTGCGCACCTCGCGCAACGGGCCAACGATCGGGCCAACCGAGGTCGGCGCGTCGGGCGACGACAACAGTTGATCGTAGGGAACCTTGAAACGCGGATCGGTGGCCAGCGTGGTCTGCAACGGGTCGAGCGTCAACGCGTCGGTGCGCACTGGCACGTAGCCAGTTGCCGCCGA
The DNA here is from genome assembly GCA_031373785.1 of Ilumatobacteraceae bacterium. Lineage (GTDB taxonomy): Bacteria > Actinomycetota > Acidimicrobiia > Acidimicrobiales > Ilumatobacteraceae > JAENVT01. Next base: position 6,929 of record JANMNE010000039.1, on the reverse strand, counting down.
CCATTCACTCTGCTGCTGAGCTGACGTGAGATAGGTGATGAAATCCCACGCTGCAGCAGTGCGAACGTCGTCGCCCGAGTCGACGACCCACAGGGACGCACCACCGACCAGCGCTCCGGGCTTGCCGTCAGGTCCGGGCATCACACCCACGCCGACGTCAGCGTTGGTGATCTGCGGAAACTGACCACCACCCAAGATGCTGATCACCGGACCAATCGATGCCGAGGTCGCAATGGTCATCGCTGCAGGCTCGGCCCCGTCGACCAACTTCAGCAAGTTGTCGAAACCCGACGTCGAGTTGTCACCGACGTTCACCGCCAGGCCGTCGTTGATCATCGTCTGCATGAAGCCGAGCAGCGACCGCCCGACCTCGTTGTTGTACAGCACCTGCGTCGCACGTGCTGTACGGCCGTTTTGATTGTCTGCGTAGAACTCGCCCGCCTTGGCGAACCATTGCTCGATGTACCAACCACCTCCGCTGTCGAAACCCGAATCGAGTGCCAGCCCATACCTGGCGGCGCCGGACTCGACAATGGCCTGACTGGCGGCCCGCAACTCGTCGAGCGACGCCGGTGGCTTCTCGGGATCGAGCCCGGCTTCCGCGAACATCCTCTTGTTGTAGAAGAGGACCGGATTCGAGATGTTGAACGGCATCGACCACTGCACCCCTTGCGTGGCGTAGGCGCCGAGACCGGTCGGCAGGAACTCACCAGTGTCGAAGTCGCCGGCGTTGATGCATGCCTCGACGGGAACCACCGACTGCGAGTCGACCATGGTCTGCACCATGTACTCGGGCATCTGCACCAGATCGGGTCGACTGCCCTGTCCGGCCTGCAAGTACTTGTCGATGGTCTGCTCGTAGCTTCCTTCGATCAACGTGACCCTGACCTTGGATTGAGCGGCGTTGTATGCATCGGTCTGTCGTTGCAGCTCGGCGCCGTTCGGGCCTTGCATCCCGTGCCAGAACGTGAGTTCAACTGTGCCGGTGGCGCCCGCCAGTGCGTCCGTCGGACAGTCGGGCAGCGTGTCGAGCAGCGCCGCGGTCGTCGTCGGCGCGATTGTCGTATCGGCTGGCGGCAGTGTCTCGCCGACCGGCAGCGTTTCGCCCGGCGCGAGGGTGACCGGCGGCGGCCGCGTGACCACAGTCGGCTCTCGCCCCGCGGTGATGATCGAGTCGCCGGAGCCGCAGGCGGCGAGCAGCGCCGCCACCGAGACAAGCGCCAGGCGTTTCATCCCTTCACAGCGCCTGCGGTGAGCCCGCGGACCAGTTGTCGCTGGAATGCGACCAGCACGACGAAGATCGGGAGCGCGGCGATGACCAGGCCGGCGGTGACCAGGTTGAACTTGTCGATGTCACCGGTCTTCAACCGTTCGAGACCGATCTGGATGGTGCGATGGGCATCGTCGGTGATGATCGCTTGCGGCCAGAGATACTGGTTCCACGTACCAAGGAACGTGAAGAGTGCCAGCGCCCCGAGGGTCGGGCGGCACAGCGGCATGGCGATCTCGCCCAGGAATCGGAAGTGGCCGACCCCGTCGAGCGCTGCAGCCTCGCGCAGTTCCTTCGGCACGGTGAGGAACACCTGACGGATCAGGAAGGTGCCGAACGTCGTCGCCAACAGCGGCACGATCAGACCCTGGTAACTGTTGATCCAACCGAGCGAGTCGATCGTGCGCTGGTTGACCACCACGGTCAGTTCCGCCGGCACGAGCAACGTCGCCAGGAACAAGACGAAGATCACGCCCTTTCCTGGAAACGTGAGGAAGGCGAACGCGTAAGCGGCGAGCAGGCTGGTGATGATCACGCCCACCGTGACAACCACTGCGACGAGCACGCTGTTCAACATCAAGCGACCGAGATCGCCGATCCGCCACGCGCTGCGCAAGGTGTCGAGCGTGAAGTTGATCGGCAGCAGCGACTTCGGGTGGTCGATGGCGTCGGGGCCACTCTTCAACGCCTGCATCAACGTTGCGTAGATCGGGAAGAGCACGAGGAAGGCAAGGAAGATCAGGAGTGCGTAGCGCCCGACCTTGCGAGCGCCGTGCGAAATCTCGGTGGCACCCGTGCCCGTTCGAGTTGCCCCCGTCCTAATTGCCATAGTGCACCCGCTTGTCGAGGCCTCGGAATTGCACGAAGGCCAGCACCAACAGCACGAAGAACAACAGGACTGCGGCCGTCGATTTCAGCCCGATGTCGTTCTTGACCAACGAGTTCTGCCCGTAGATCAGATACGCGACCGACTGCGTCGGTCGCTCCGGGTCGGGGCCCCCGCCGGTGAGCAGCGCAACCTCGCCGTAGGCCTGGAAGGCACGCGTCGTCAGCACGACCAACGTGAACAGAATGGTCGGCCCGAGCATCGGCAGGGTGACGTTGGTGAACCGCATCCATCCACCGGCGCCGTCGACGAACGCGCTCTCGTACAGCTCGCGCGGAATCCCCTGCAGCGCGGCCGTCATCACGATGAACGTGAACCCGAGGCTCGCCCAGATGCTGCTGAGAGCGACTGCCGGCAATGCCGTGCCTGGATCGCGGAGCAAACCGGGTTGCTTCAGCGAGGGGATGATCCCGTGGAAAAGATCGGGCAGAACACCCACCTCCGGTTGGAGCAACACGAACCACACCAGGCTCGCGACCGCGACGCTGGTGGCAATCGTGGAGCTGAACACCGTTCGGAAGAATCCGATGCCGCGGATCTGCTTGTCGGCGAGCACGGCGAGGCCGATGCCGAGCGCCAGACCGATCGGCACCGTCATCAGCGCCAGCCGGGTGGTGTTGGCCAGCGCGTGTTGGAACTCGTTGCTGCGAAAGACGTCGAGGTACTGACCCCATCCACCTTCACGGCAGCGCTTGCCCGTGGCGTCGCAGCGAAGATGACCGAGCTGGATTGCGCGCACCAGCGGGTACACCACGAAGACTCCGAGAATCACGGCCGAAGGCGCCAACATGCCGACTGCCATCGGGAAGTCGCGCCACTTCCTCTTCATCCGTCGATCCTGCGCTCGCTGATCGGGTCGAAACGGTGACGGTGGGCCTCGTCCGCGTCGAGCCGGATCTCGGCGCCGATCGGCGGCACTTCGGATTCGGCAGCCTGGCGGACGACGATGCGGGTGCCGGCGGCGTCGCAGATCAGCAACGTCTCATGGCCGAGTTGCTCGACCATCCGCACGGTCGCCGGCAGGCCACCATTCGACGAGATCCGCATGTGTTCGGGACGGACGCCGACCGACACGTCACTGCGCTCGAACAGACCGGCCGGCATCACGTTCATCGGCGGGGTGCCGATGAAGGTAGCCACGAACACGGTCTCAGGCTTGGCGTAGACCTGCTGCGGCGTGCCGATCTGTTGGAGGTGACCGCGACTCATCACCGCGACGCGTGTCCCCATGGTCATCGCCTCGACCTGGTCGTGAGTGACGTAGAGGATGGTCGCGTTGAGGCGGCGGTGCAGATCGACGAGTTCGGCGCGGGTCTCGCTGCGCAGCTTCGCGTCGAGGTTCGACAGCGGCTCGTCCATGCAGAACACCGCCGGTTGCCGCACGATTGCGCGGGCGAGCGCCACACGTTGGCGTTGGCCGCCGCTGAGCTGGCCCGGTTTGCGGTCGAGGTACTCGCTGAGGCCCAACGACTCTGCAACTGTCTTGGCGGTAGCGGCACGATCGCTCTTCGACGCGCCGCGGACCTTCAGCGGAAACTCGATGTTGGCCTGGACGGTCTTCTGCGGGTACAGCGCGTAGCTCTGGAACACCATCGCCACGTCACGCAACTTGGGAGCGACATCGTTGACCTTGGTATCACCGATGAAGACGTCGCCACTCGTCGGCGTCTCCAGCCCTGCGACGATCCTCAGCAGCGTGCTCTTGCCGCATCCCGATGGGCCGAGCAGGATCATGAAGTCGTGATCCTCGATGTCGATCGACACGTCGTCGACCGCCTTCACGGCGCCGCTACCGTCCCCGAACGATTTGGTGATGTGCTCGAGTCGTACCTGGGCCACGCCCGAACAGTAGGTCATCCCCCATTCGATCGGGCGCGGAACGCGCGCCCGCACTGCCGGGTGACGGCTGATGCGGGAGGCACGGGCGCGGCGCCGGCGGTACCATCGGGGCGATGAGTGACGCCGCCGACCAGCCCCTCGATCTCGACGAGATCGAGCAAGACCTCGCCGACGTCGAGGTCGCCTTGGCCCGGCTCGACGCCGGCACGTATTGGACCGACGAGGTCACCGGCGCCGATCTGCCGCACGACCTGCTCGCAGCCATCCCGACGGCGCGCCGACTGGCGTGAGCCGGCAGCTCCGCTGGCGTCGCACGGCACGCGTCTGGCGACTCACCGCTCGCAACGGCGGGCGCTACGTCGTGCACCGCGTGCGCCGGCTGCGTCACCGCGGCGAGCGACGCGACGACCTCGACCAGCAGTTCGCCATTCGCACATCGCAAGACGTGGCTCGCGAGCTCGGCAACATGAAGGGCGCGCTGATGAAGTTCGGTCAGCTGCTGAGCTTCATCATGGAGGCCCTGCCCGAGGATGCCCAGAAGGCACTGGCCACCTTGCAATCCGACGCCCAGCCGATGGCCCCCTCACTCGCCGCCAAGATGGTCACCGACGAACTCGGCCGGCCTCCCGAGCGGGTCTTCCTCGATTGGCAGGTCGTGCCGGTGGCCGCGGCAAGCGTCGGTCAAGTGCATCGGGCCGTCACCCACGACGGGCGTGATGTCGCCGTGAAGGTGCAGTACCCGGGCGTGGCCGAATCGATCGAGGCCGACCTCGACAACGCCGAGGCGTTCTACCGGCTCGGCACCGCGTTCGTCCTCAAGGGCCTCGACGTCAAGGGGTTGGTCGACGAGCTGCGCGCCCGCATGCGCGACGAGCTCGACTACGAGCTCGAGGCGGCGAGCCAGACCGAGTTCGGCACTCACTTCGCCGGTCATCCGTTCATCTCCATCCCGGCCGTCGACACTGCCACGAGCACGAAACGCGTGCTGACCACCGAGTGGGTCGAGGGGTTGTCGTGGGCCGAGTTCGAGGCCACCGCCGGCCGGGCCGCGCGCCACCGAGCCGGCGAGTCGATCTGGCGCTTCGCCCAGCACGCCGTGCACCGCCTCGGCGCCTTCAACGGTGATCCGCATCCGGGCAACTATCGGTTCAGCGTTCACGGCGACGTGACCTTCTTGGACTTCGGACTGGTGAAGCGATGGACCCCCGGCGAGTGGCAGCAGCTGGCACCGAGCATCGACGCGATCGTGGTGCATCGTGACCCGGAGCTGCTGGTGTCGGTCATGGAAGAGATCGGCTTTCTCCGCACCGGTCACGGGCTGGCCGCGCAACAGGTCTACGACTACGTCAGTACCCCGTACACGCCATACCTCACCGACACCTTCACGTTCACCCGCCAGTTCGTCCGTGACGCGATGGCGACGATCATCGACGTCAGAGGCCCTCACGCAGAGGTGATCGAGAAGCTCAACATGCCACCGAGCTTTGTGATCCTCGACCGGGTCGTGTGGGGGGTCAGTGCAATCCTGGGCAAGCTCGAAGTGACAGCACCATGGCGGTCGATGTTGCTCGAGTACCGCGACGGCGGACCGCCGGCGACCCCGCTCGGCGAAGCGGAACAGGCCTGGCTTGCTTGGCGACAACCGCAGCCGCACCACCGTCCGCGTTGACCCGGGAGGAATCGCGCCCGCTACTGTCCGGCACCAGGAGTCCGCCGTCGAGACGACGTCGGTGACCTATTCGCCAAGCGTCAGAGGGGGCAACGTGGCCGATCCGCACAAGCCGAGGGCACCGTTCGCGCCGTGGGACCGTCGCGAGCTCCCCGGTGCGTTCGATGTCGAGGAATCGGCACGCCGTGTCGGCAACTACAAGTGGGCGGAGATGAAGCTGTTCGAGGCGCTCGGCGGCTGGGTCGCGACCGTGCCCGAGCTCGATGTGAAGATGCGCCTCGGCACCCATTGCTACAAGCACGCGTGGCACGCCGAGCTGTGGCACAAGCGCCTGCCCGAACTGCGCGAGATGAACCCGGATCGACTGACCCAGCCGGCCAACGACGCAATGGTCCGGTTCGTCGAGGCGATGACCGAGCCCGAGGCCGCGGACATGACGATCGAGAAGCTCGTCGGCGTGTACCGCGTCTACATCCCCCACTTCATCTCGGCGTACACCTACCACCGCAACAACACCAGCCAGATCACCGACGCCCCAACCGTCCGCTCGATCAACTTCATCCTGCAGGACGAGTTCGACGATTGGCGCGACGGCGAGATGCTGCTGCAGTCGTTGATCGAGACTCCCGAGGAAGTCGACCGCGCCGCGGCGCACCAGGCGCGTCTGGAGAAGTTGATGCTCGAGGCCGGCGGGATCGCCGGGCCCGGCACGATCGGGGCTCAGGGATGAGGGATCACTGATGAGGCAGTTCTTCCCGGTCGAGGAGTTGGCCCGCGACGAGCGCTTCCACACCGTCACCAACCGCGAGCGGATGGGTGACCCTCGGACGGTGTTTCAAACCGGCGCTCAGGCACGCAACAGCAACCGCCTCACGCCGTCGCGGCGCGATGCCAGCGACGCGGCAAGAGCGTTGATGCACGGCATCTTCGTCGGCGAGATCCAGGCCTTGGAGGGCGCCGGCCGCACATGCCATGACTTCGACACCAGCACGTCCGGCGCTGCTTCGACCCCCGACGCCATACCGTTTGCGCTGAAGATGGACATGGCCCGCCAGGCCTGGGATGAAGCTCGCCACGTCGAGATCAGCGTCATGCTCAGCGATTGGATGGGCACCGAGATCGGTCAGTTCGCCGAGAACACGGTCCTGTTCGAGGCGGCGTGCAGCAGCGACCCGGTGCTGCGCTTGGCCGGCGTGAACCGGGCACTCGAAGGTCTGGCCATCGACGTGTTCACCACGATGAAGGAGTTCGGCGATCTGGCGGGC
>JANMNE010000426.1:0-17497 GCA_031373785.1 Ilumatobacteraceae bacterium | reverse complement strand
CGCCAACCACATCGTGCTGGATTTCACCAACACCGTCAACGGCCGACCGACGTACAGCCGCGACGACCTCACCTCGGATCACGATGTCGTGCGGTGGGCCGAGGCGGCCGGGATGCGCGCCCGGGGCGATGAAGCCGCAGCATGTGGGCCGGCCTCGTCGTCGCTCCACAGCGTTGTCATGTTGCGTGAGCAGTTGTACGGGGTCTTCGGACCGATCGCTCACGGCCTCGAACCGCACGACTCGGCGTTGTCGTTCGTGACACGTCGCGCTGCGCAGGCATTGCGCACGGCTCGTTGGGGTCCCGGCCCGGCGGGCTTCGTACCGTCGTGGCCGGCGGACTCGATCGAGACAATCTGCGATCAACTGGCGGATGCGGCGATGCAGCTCCTGCGTTCCTCGGCGACTGGTCGGGTCGGGTCGTGCGCAGGCTGTGGCTGGCTGTTCCTCGACACGTCTCGTGCACATGCAAGGCGCTGGTGCTCGATGAACGCCTGCGGCGTGCGCAGCAAGATGCGGCGCTATCACCAGCGCCAGATCAGCGCGACGGGCACATTGTGACGGCTCGAGCATGACGGGGATCGCAGTCGCCGTTGGGTGCGCGCTGCGCCGGGCCTGGACCCGGCGAGGTCGGCTGCTGGCGACCGTCGCCGCCATCGCCGTCGGGCTCGCCGGGTTGATGCTGGTCGAGGTAGCGGGCACGATTGCCGGCGACCGCGCCTTGCAACGAGGCATCGAGGGTCTCGAGCCTGCGCAGCGGGCGTTCACCGCCACGATGTCGCCTGATCTGCCGCCGACATCGGCGGATCTGAGTGTGTTGAACGACGAGATCGGGGCCCGATTCCGACATCGCGGGCTCAGCCCGACGTTGCACACGGTCGAGTTCCGCGCCCTGGCCGCTGGCGACGGTCGGACGATTCGGCTGGCCGGCCTCGACGACCCGCGCAGCGCTATTCGACTGACCAGCGGAGCGTGGCCGACGCGCTGCGACGCGGACAACTGCGAAGTCCTCGCCCTGCTCCGCTCGCCGGCAGCTTCGCAAACCGTCGCACCGCTTTCCCCCGACTCACCACTTGGTCTCACGATCGTCGGCACCGGCGTGGCCACGAACGACCAGGTTCTGTCCGGTGAGCTACAACCCGGTGACGACGAGTTGATCGTGATCGGTGACGGTGTCGCCAAGGTGTCCGGTCTACCCACCTACGAGTTGTTCCGGCGCACGTACGCCTGGCAGGTGGCGGTGGAGCCGGGGAAGCTCCGCAGCCTCGACGTCGGCCCGTTGCTGGCAGGTGTGCGCTCCATCGGAAACGACCCTGCGCTGTCGGGCTTCGGCCTGCACGTATCGGGTCCGGAGGACCGGCTGCTGTCGATCAGCAGTCGCACGCGGATCTCCGACAACCGCCTGGCGGTGCCGGTCGGGGCGCTGCTGGTGCTGTTCTTCGGTGTCGCCGTGCTCGCTGGTCTGGGCGGCAGAGCGGATCACCGCCGCATCGCATCGGTCTTGCGCCGGCGTGGGGCCAATTGGCAGGTCATGGCGACCTTCCGAACGCTCGAAGCCGCGCTGCCCGTGATCGGGGGTCTGCTGGCCGGTATGGCGACCGCGTTGTCCGTCGGCGGGTGGCTCGGAGACCGAGCCGGCCTCGGTGCGGCCAGCGTGCTCGAGCGTTCGTTCACTGGTTCTTTGATGCTGCGAGTCGCGGCCGTCACCGTTGCCGTCTGGCTGCTGATCTTCGTCGTGCTCAGTGTCGATGACGCGCCACTCGCGCGTCGCAACCGGCGACCGATGGCCAGTGATGTCGCCGGCATCTCGGCGTTGGCCGTGCTGGTGGTGATGACGGCCCGCGGCTCGATCTCCACCGCATCGTTGAACCGTGTCGTCGATCCGTCGTTGGTGGCGGTGCCGGTTCTCGCCGCGATCGCGCTCGCATCACTCGTCGTCAGAGTGGTGCCTATCACCCTCAGGGCGGCCTCGAACGCCAGCCCGAGGCGGTGGCCGCTGACGAAGTTGACCTTGGCAGAGGCCACCGCGCAGCCATTGCGGTCGATCGCCAGCGCATCGTTGATCGCGGTCACGGTGATGTTCGCATTGCTGACGTTCGGTTACGCCTCGACGTTGCGGGTCGGGTCCCGTGACCAGGCCGCCTTCGCCGTTCCCTACGACTTCCGGCTCGATCTCAGTGCCGCACTGGTTCGGCCGCAGGCGACAGAGCCGACTGGCGGCTGGTCGGCGTTGGTAGCCGGGACGACCGCAACCGATGTCTTGCGCCGGGGCGTTGCGGTGCGCTCGTCGGCAACCGGGATCCAGACCGTCGAGTTGCTGGGCGTGGATCCGGCGACCCTCGGTCATCTGCACGGTTGGCGGCCCAGCTTCGGAGCTCAGCCGTCGACGTTCGCCACGTCGCTCGACCATCCGGCACCGAGTGATCTGGGCACGCCACTTCCGACTGATGCCGTGTCGATCGACTTCAGCGGAACGGGGTTCGAAGGACTGCACACGTCGGCGGTCATTGCTCGCGCCGACGGAACGTGGCACGAGTTGACGCTCGACGAGGAGTTCGACGGGGGAGTGCGCACCGCGTTGACATCAGGCGATGCGGGTGGCGCCCTGGTCGGATTCAGGCTGGCCCAGCCCGCCGACGTGTCCGCCCGCGTCGAGCACCACATCGGCGAGGGCGATACCTCAGAGGCTGCGCGTGCCATCGATGTCGTTCTGCGGGAGGTGCACACGGTGGCGGCCGACGGCACCCCGACGCGCATCCAGATGCGGAACGATCGCCTGCGTGCGGCGGACGCCAAGGTGGAAGTCGAGCCGAACGACGCACTTCGCGTCACGGGGTCACTGCTCGGCGTCGCCATCCTCGTCACGCCACCCGGCCCCGGTCAGGACGAGCCGATCGACGCGGTGATGGATCCCGGCACGGCTCGCAACGCAAGCAACGGCGTCGTCGTGATCGAGACCAGTAGTGGCAAGTTGCGCCTTCGTCCGAGCGTGATCGTCGACCGATTCCCGGGCGTCGGGAGCCGCTTTGCGATCCTCGACATCTCCTCGCTGCAACCCGCACTCGATCTGTTGCAGCCGGGGGCGGGCACCGCCAACGAGGTGTGGCTGGCAGCCGACGGCCCAGCGGATGAGGTCGCGCTCGGCGCGCAACTCGACGGACCTGAGTTCGAGGCGATCAAGATTGATCGGCGCTCGACGCGCGAGACGGCGTTGGCCACTGACCCGCTGTCCGTGGTGACGCTGTTGATCCTCACCACCTCCGCTCTTGTCGCTGTGGTCTTGGGGGCGTGCGCGGTGCTGTTCGGGGCGGCGGCCGACGCGAGTGACGACCGGCCACTGTTGCGCATGCTCGCGCTGGAGCGCGTCGACGGTCAGCACCTCGTCAAGATGGTGGCGGGCAAGTCGATGGCAGCGGTCGGCTTGGCCGTGCCGATCGGTCTGGTCGGTGGGCGCTGGCTGCTGCAGATCGCCACCCGCCTCGTCGCCGTGTCCGCGACATCGGGTCAGGCCAACCCACCACTGCGACTTGTCGTGCCGTGGGTCGTGGTGACCTCACTCTCGGTTGCGCTGATGGCGCTGCTCGGCTTGGGCGCGGTTGCCGGCGCGCTGTCGGCACGTCGAGTGCCACGCGAAGACCTGATGCGCGGCACGACATGACCAGCGCCGCGATGCTGCCGACGACCGGTGTGCCGGTGATCGACATCGACGACGCCTTTGTGTTGCACCGCGGCCGCGCCCACGATGTGGCCGCACTACGCGGGCTGAGCCTGCGGGTCGAACCGGGCGAGCGAATCGTCGTTCGCGGGCCGAGCGGCTCCGGTAAGTCGACGCTGGTCGGCGCCGTGACGGCGCAGGTGCGGGCGAGCGCGGGACGCATCCGGCTGTTCGGGCATGACATCGGCCAGCTCGACCATGCGGCGGCGGTGAGGCTTCGCACCGCTCACGTGGGCGTCGTCAGTCAGCGTTCCGGCCTCGACCTGATCGACGACTTCGACTGCCTCGACAACGTGGCCCTGCAGTCACGGCTCGGCCGTTCCACTCGCGACGAGGGTCGACGTGCTGCGGCGACGGCGTTGGATCGGCTCGGCCTCGGGCACCTCGCCCACCGTCGCCCGACCTCGCTCTCGGGAGGCGAGCGCCAGCGAATTGCCGTGGCCGCCGCACTCGCTCACGGCCCCGGACTGGTGATCGCCGACGAACCGACCGGTGAGCTCGACGCAGTCAGCGCCGATCAGGTGTACGACTTCTTGCGCGACGAGGCCGAACGCACCGGCGCCGCTCTGCTGATCGTGACCCACGACGCTCGTGCCGAGCGGGTCGCGACGCGAGTGCTGACCATTCACGATGGCAGGCTCAGCGAGGAGACGTTGGGTGGGCACAGTGCCCTGGTCGTCGACGGCCGGGGCTGGGTTCGGCTGCCAGACGTGCTTCGGGCAGAGACCGGGATCGCGGCACGTGTGCGGGCGACAGCGGACGACGGGCGGATCGCGTTGACCCGCTCGGAACCCGCGTCGTCGCAGGACCGCGTCGAGCCCGAGTCGGCTCCGCCGGCCGACACGCACGACGATCGAGTCCTGGTGCGGCTTCGCGACGCCGAGATCGACCTCGAAACGAACACGATCGGCCCGGTTTCGATGGATCTGCTGCGTGGCCAGATCACCGTGATCACCGGGCGCTCTGGCTCGGGAAAGACCAGCGTGCTCTCGGTCATCCTGGGCGCCGGCCCACCGACACGAGGTCTGGTCCAGCGGTTCACCGACCTGTTCGGCTGCGCTCCGCAAACGGCGGCGTTCGCCGACCAGCAGAGCGTCGGTGACAACATCGACCTCGTCCGGGCAATCCGGGCGAAGCCGCCGATGGATCACGCAGGGGTGCTCGGCGACCTCGGCCTGGCGGGCCTGGTCGACCGGCCGGCCGGCGCTCTGTCGGGTGGCGAACGGCAACGCTTGGCCGTCGCCCGAGCGCTCGCCGTCGACGCCGAGGTGATCGTGCTGGACGAGCCGACGTCGCAGCTCGATCGTGCTACGGCCCGGTTACTTTCACGCGCGATCGTCGAATGCGCCCGAGGGGGCGGCTGTGTCGTTTGCGCTAGTCATGATGCGGATTTGATCGCCGTGGCCGACCAAATCGTCGACCTCGACGCCCCTCACGCAGGGCCTGGGGTTACTTGCCAGTAGTAAAGCGTGCTGTTAGGGTTCCGGCGCGATTCCGTAGTCGGGTCGTACTGTCGGTCGCATGTGGGGGCGAGCCATCTTGGCCTGTCTCCATTTCTGTTGCCGAGGGGGAGAAACCAATACATGCCAACGAAAGGCAGGACCATGAGGTTCAAAAAAGCGTCAGCGCTCTTCATCGCGCTGGCAGTTGTAGGCGTCGCGTGTGGCGACGACTCGAAGGACAATGCGGCTGGTACCGCGGCGCCCGCAGGTACCGCAGCACCCGGAGGGACCGCAGCGCCCGCCGGTACGGCTGCCCCGGCCGCCGGAGGCACGTTGATCATCTCCACGGACCTCCCATTGCAGGGCGCATCCAAGGACGCCTCTGACGACACGAACAACGCCATCTCCATGCTCATCGAGCAGGCCGGCGGCAAGGCCGGCGCATACAGCGTTGCGATGAAGCCGTACGACAACTCGACGGCCGCCAAGGGCGGTTGGGACGATGCGACTTGCGCGAAGAACGCCAGCGATCACGTCGCCAATGCGGCAGAAGTCGCCGTGATGGGCACGTACAACTCGGGTTGCGCGAAGATCGAGGTTCCTGTCCTGAACCAGGACCCGACCGGCCCGATGTTGATGATCTCGCACGCCAACACCAACCCTGGCCTGACCAAGGCGTGGGACCCGGGCGAGCCCGAGAAGTACTACCCGACAGGCGTCCGCAACTACGCCCGCGTCGTCACGACTGACGACAACCAGGGTGCAGCAGACGCCCAGTTCGCCAAGCAGGACCTCAAGGTCACCAAGTGCGTCGTGTTGAACGACGCCCAGACCTACGGCGTCGGCGTGGCCACGGCCTTCAAGGACGAAGCCAAGAAGCAGGGCATCGAGATCGTCGCTGACGAGGCGTGGGATGCGAAGCAGCCGAACTACACAGCGTTGTTCGAGGGCTTCAAAGACCTCAACCCCGACTGCGTGTTCCTCGGCGGCATCAACGACAACAACGGTGAGCAGCTGATCCGTGACAAGGTTGCAGTGCTCGGCCCCAACGACGGAGCAGTGAAGCTGGTTGCCCCCGACGGATTCACCGGGTACCCCACGGTGCAGAAGCTGGCCGAAGCGCAGGGCATGTACATCTCCTTCGCCGGCTTGCCTGCGTCGGAGCTGATCGCAGCCGGCGGCGCCGGTGCCAAGTTCGTTGCCGACTTCAAGACCAAGTTCGGCCATGATCCGGCCTCGGCGTACGCCATCTACGGTGCGGCCGCTACGCAGTACATCATGGCGGCAATCGCCGCTTCTGATGGCACCCGCAAGGGCGTGCTCGATGCCGCATTCTCCGGCAAGATCACGATCACTGCTGATCAGTCGGTCATCGGCAAGGAGTTCAGCATCGATCCCAAGTCCGGCGACGTCACCGTCAGGGACATGTCGATCCAGATCCTGAAGGACAATACCGAGACCTTCCTGAAGGCCTGGCCGGTCGCCTGACCAGCCTGGGCTGAACTCGTACCAATTCATACAAGACTGGGGTGGCCTCGTCGGAGGCCGCCCCAGTTCATACCGGGGGGTATTCTTGTCAACTGTTCCAGTGACGCTTGGGCGTCGAACTCAGTTCACGGCGCTGCAGGTCTTGAGCTACATCGTGCTCGCCGTTTCGGTGGCGGGCGTCGTCGTAGCGTTCTTCGACGGCCCGCGAACCTTTACCCAGGTCTTGGTGATCGGCCTGTCGAACGGTGCGCTGTACGCATTGATCGCCCTCGGGTACACGATGGTGTACGGCATCATCGAGCTGATCAACTTCGCCCACGGCGACTTGTTCATGCTCGGTTCTGTTCTCGCTGCGATCTTCCTCGAAGAGCGACTGAACCAGACCAAGTCATCGCCGACCGCCTGGCTCCTGCTCGCCGTGGTGATGCTGGCGGTCATGGCTGCTTGCGCGGCCTTCAACGTGACGATCGAAAAGCTCGCCTACCGACGACTGCGTAACGCACCGAAGTTGGCCCCATTGATCACCGCGGTCGGCGTCAGCTTCATCCTCCAGAACATCGGCATTCTGCTCAACGGCTCTGCACCGAACTCTCGGGCCAGCGTGTTGCCACAATCGTCGTTGAAGGTCGGCTCGATCGAGATCCGTGTCAAGTACATCATCGTGATCGCCATCACCATCCCATTGCTGCTGCTGATGACCTGGATCGTGCAAAAGACCCGCACCGGCAAGGCCATGCGCGCCACGGCGCAGGATCGTGACGCGTCGTTGTTGATGGGGATCAACGTCGACAAGATCATCTCGTACACGTTTGCCCTTGGCGGTGCGCTGGCTGGTGCTGCGGGCACGATGTTCGTGCAGGTCAACGGGCAGACCCGGTACGACGCCGGCTTCCGCCTCGGACTGATCGCCTTCACCGCTGCCGTGTTGGGTGGTGTCGGCAACCTGCTCGGCGCGGTCATCGGCGGGGTGTTGATCGGCGTCATCCAATCGCTGAACGACAGCGGGCTCGGGTTCTTCCCGGGTCAGAAGTGGACCCAGACCGTCCTGTTCGGAATCCTGATCCTGATGATCATCTTCCGACCCGGAGGCATCTTCGGCACGCATCAACAGGAAAAGGTGTAGCCATGATGACCGCCATCACGACCGCCATCATCTTCATCGGATGCACGGCCGGCATGTACTACTTCTACAAGATGGCTCCCGCCCGAGCCGCCCTCGGCGGCTTTGCGCTGGCCCTCGCGTTCGCCCTTCCCCATCTGTGGTTCACCAAGGAGACCGACGGCTTCTTGCCGTTGTTCACCATCGTGTTGTGCGCGGTGTACGCCCTGTTCGCACTCGGGTTGAACATCGTCGTTGGATTCGCCGGGTTGCTCGACCTCGGCTATGTCGCCTTCTTCCTGGTCGGCGCATACGTCGGGGCCTGGTTCATGTCGGACTTCGCCGTCAACGTGGCCAAGAGCACCCGCGACATCAACATCCACATCCTCGACGCGGCCAGTGCCAAGATCCCTGGTGTCCACCTGTCGTTCTGGATCGTCATCATCATCGCCGGCATTGTCGCTGCCATTGCCGGTGTCATCATCGGCGCGCCGACGCTGCGTTTGAAGAGTGACTACCTGGCCCTGGTGACCCTCGGCTTCGGCGAGATCCTGCCAGAGATGTTCCGCAACAGCGACGACGTGCCACCGGGGCACCTCAACATCACCAACGGCACGAAGGGCATCGGCCCGGTCGACCGGGTCGGGATGGGGTTCTTGGACTACATCCCCGGCATCCCCAAGACCATCGTGTCGAGCGACTACCGGACCAAGTACTACGTGATCCTCGTGTTCTGCGGATTGTTTGTCTGGGTCTCGGTGAAGCTGCGCGACGGTCGTCTCGGCCGGGCGTGGATGGCGATCCGCGAAGACGAGTTGGCCGCCAGCTTGATGGGCGTACCACTGATGAGAACCAAGTTGTGGTCCTACGCGGTTGGTGCTGTGGCCGGCGGTGTCGGCGGCGCGTTCTACGCAACCATCGTCGGCACGGTCAACGTCGACGGTTTCACGTTCGCCTTCTCGATCATCGTGTTGTGCGCGGTCATCCTCGGGGGCATGGGCAACGTCTGGGGTGCAATCCTCGGTGCCGTCGTGATCACCTGGTTCAACTACACCGGCCTGACATACATCGGCGGCAAGATCAACGGCGCCTTGAGCACCGACTTCAACTTCATCAACCTGCAGTTCGGGTTGTTCGGCCTCGTGCTGGTGCTGATGATGCTGTTCCGTCCGGATGGCTTCATCCCGGCGGCACGATCCAAGCAGGTCAAGAAGGCAGAGCAAGAGGTGCTGGCGAGCCAGGAGGTGGACGCATGACCGAGCTACTGCTCGATGCCCGCGAAGTTCGGGTGCAGTTCGGCGGTCTGACCGCCGTCAACGATGTCGACTTCAACATTCCGCTCGGCTCGATCGTCGCGCTCATCGGCCCCAATGGCGCCGGCAAGACCACGTTCTTCAACGTGCTCACCGGTCTGTACACGCCGACGCAGGGGTTCGTCGACTTCGACGGTCGCTCCGTTCTCGGCGTGCCGCCGCACACCATCGCAGCTCGTGGCATGGCCCGCACCTTCCAGAACATCCGCCTCTTCGGCGCCATGACCGCGTCAGAGAACGTGATGGTCGCCATGCACCCCCACCTGAAGAGTGGTGTCACCTCGACGATCTTGCGGCTACCGAAGCAACGCCACGAAGAGCGTGACGCTCGCCAGACGGCCAAGGAACTGCTGGAGTTCGTCGGCATCGGCGGCACGGACGAGGAGTTCGCCAAGAACCTCCCATACGGCGATCAACGCCGCCTGGAGGTTGCCCGGGCGCTGGCGCTGCGGCCGAAGTTGTTGTTGCTCGACGAGCCGACCGCAGGGATGAACCCGCAGGAGTCGGCCGCGTTCACCGCCTTCGTACACCGCGTGCGAGACGAGCGAGGCATCACGATCCTGTTGATCGAGCACGACATGAAGGTGGTCATGGGCACGGCCGAGCGGATCACCGTGCTCGAGTACGGCGCCAAGATCGCCGAAGGCACTCCCGCCGAGATCCGCGCCGACCATCGCGTGATCGAGGCCTACCTCGGCAAGTCGGCAACGGAAGGCGCAGCATGACATCGATCGATCTGTCCCCAACCGCGGCGCGCGCAGGCGGGCGCGAGCCGATGTTGGTGGTCAACGACATCCACGTCTACTACGGCAACATCGCCGCCGTGAAAGGCATCTCGCTCACGGTCTATCCCGGCGAGATCGTCACCCTCATCGGCGGCAACGGCGCCGGCAAGTCGACGACCATGCGCACGATCTCCGGTCTGTTGAAGCCCAAGCGCGGCGACGTGCACTTCGAAGGCAAAAAGGTTTCCGGGTTGAAGGGTCACGAGGTCGCCCAGCGCGGAATCGCCCAGAGCCCCGAAGGTCGGCGCATCTTCCCGCGCATGACCGTCACCGAGAACCTCGAGCTCGGCGCGTTCTTACGCAACGACAAGCCCGGGATCGCCTCCGACATGGACCGAGTGTTCGGGCTGTTCCCGCGCCTGAAGGAACGACTGACGCAGAAGGCAGGAACGCTGTCGGGTGGCGAGCAGCAGATGCTGGCGATGGGCAGGGCGCTCATGGCACAGCCGCGCCTGTTGTTGCTCGACGAGCCGTCGATGGGTCTGGCCCCGGTGCTCGTCGATGTGGTCTTCGAGACCATCAGAAAGGTCAACGAACAAGGCACCACGGTGCTGCTGGTGGAGCAGAACGCACTCGTGGCGTTGAACATCGCCGACCACGCCTACGTGCTCGAGACAGGTCTGATCACCTTGGAAGGGCCGGCCAAGGAGTTGGCTCACAACGACCAGGTCCGCAAGGCGTACCTCGGCGAGGACTAGTGGCCTGACAGGCAACGTTCGCCGTGCTCGGCCGATGCCCCGACCCGGCCGGCATATCACCGAGGTGCCGGACGAATACCGAGCACAGATCGGCAGTCGAGGCACTCGTCACCGGCTCTGTCACTGGATCCGTCAGCTGCGTCGCTGGGCACGGCTCCACAACGCGAATCCGATCGCCGCGACTCCGAGGGTGACGGCAATCCCGACGGTGACTGCGCGTCGCTGACCGTCGGTGTTGCTCAGATCGGCTTGTGGAGGTGTCGTCGACAGCGACGGGACGGTCACAACATGCTCGTCGGGGATGTCCGCGGGAAGCACCGGTGGCGGCACGGTTCCTTCCGGCTCAGTGTCCGGCGGCGGGGGACCGAACGTTGCGACGGTTGCGTCCGCGGCCCCGACGGGTGGCGCGCTGGAGATCGACAGCGCCACGTCGGTGGTCAGCCGAGCATCCCCGGCACCCAGGAGTGCAATGCTCGCTTTGCCGGGCTCCAACGAGGCGGGGACCACGACGTCGACCTTGAACGCATAGTCGCTTCCCGCCGACCCGGTGGCCACGACGAACTCGTTGCCGCCCTGGTCGATCACGATGACCAAGCCAGTCAGTGGTTCGCCCAGGGGCCCGACACCCGGCGGCAGCGTTCCCGTGTCGAGGCAATCGTCACCGAAGTTCTGTCCGGTCACGGTCAGCACAGCGCCTCGGGCGACCCTCGCCGGCTTGATCTTGACCACAGGCGCAACGCAGCTCGCCGCTGCCGAACGGTCCGAGACCAGTGGCGCGGCAAGCATCGCCGCGATCGCGAACCAGAGGATCCCCAGCAGTCTCACTCTCAGCGCTGCTTGACCGCCATCAGGCAGGCCATCTCGTAGACCGCGGTTGCCGCAGCAAGGGAGGTGATCTCGGCATGGTCGTACGCGGGGGCGACCTCCACGACGTCGCCCGACACCAGGTTCATCCCGGCCAATCCACGCAGGATCATCACCAACTCGCGGCTGGTCATGCCGGCGATCTCCGGGGTGCCGGTGCCTGGCGCGTGCGCCGGATCGAGCACGTCGATGTCGATCGAGAGATACAGCGGGCGATCACCGACACGCGTCCGAATGCGCTGGGCCACCTCGTCGACCCCGAGCCGCTCGATGTCGTCGCAACTGATCATCGAAAAGCCCAGCGCGGCGTCGTCGATGTAGTCTGACGGCGAGTAGATCGGTCCGCGGATGCCGACGTGCATCGAGGCCTCGGTGTCGAACAGGCCTTCCTCGGCGGCACGACGAAACGGTGTCCCGTGCGTGAAGCGCTCACCGAAGTACACGTCCCAGGTGTCGAGGTGGGCGTCGAAGTGGACGAGCGCGACCTTGCCGAAGCGGCGGTGCATCGCCTTCAGCAGAGCGTAGGCGATCGTGTGATCTCCACCGATGGTGATCAACCCATCGACCGGGTGCGGACCATCGGCGGGCCCGAGCAGCTCGCTGGCGCGCGCCTCGATCGCGGCGAGCGACTCGGCGATCGAGTACGGGTTGCAGGCGACATCCCCGGCGTCGGCGAACTGAAGGTTGGCGAATGGTTGCACGTCGAACTGCGGGTGGTACTGCGGCCGAATTGCCCGCGATGCCTGACGTACCGCCATCGGGCCGAACCGCGCGCCCGGGCGAAAGCTGACCCCTCCATCGAACGGCGCGCCGAGGATGGCGACGTCGCACCGATTGACGTCGCGCAGCTCGGGAAGCCGCACGAACGTCGAGGATCCGGCATAGCGAGGCATGCTCGTTGCCGCGACGGGTTGGATCGGGGCGGGTAGATCGGTCACACTCGGAGACTGTATGGCGTTGGACCGATCGCTTCCTGATCGCGCCGAGGTGGTGATCATCGGCGGTGGCGTGATGGGCGCCAGCGCGGCCTTCCATCTCGCCGAAGCCGGCGTGACCGATGTATTGCTGCTCGAGGCCGATCAGCTGTCGTGCGGGTCGACGTCGAAGTCGGCCGGGGGTGTGCGATTGCAGTTCTCCGATGAGATCAACATCGCCTTGGCGTTGCGATCCATGGATGCATTCGAGCGCTTCGCCGAGCGGCCGGGCGCCGACATCGGGTTGCAGCAGGTCGGCTACCTGTTCTTGCTGACCGACCCCGCCGATGTCGCCGTGTTCGAACAGAACACCGCCTTGCAGAATTCGATGGGGGTGCCGAGTCGCATGATCTCCGCCGCCGAGGCCGGAGCCCTGTCGACACTCGCTCATGTCGACGATGTGCTTGCCGCATCGATCTGCATGCGCGACGGTCACGCCACCCCCGATGCCGTGGTGCTGGGCTATGCGACCGCAGCGCGCGCCCTGGGCATCTCCATCGCCACGCAGTGCCCCGTCATCGGGATCGACCTCGATGGCGACGAGATCACATGCGTGCACACGCCACGCGGATCGATATCGACATCGACGGTGATCTGCGCGGCGGGTGCGTGGTCGCCACACATCGCCGCGATGGCCGGTGTGGGCCTGCCCGTGCGACCCGTGGCCCGACCGATCTGGTTCACCGAGCCAATGCCGGGCCGGCCGGCGCACGTGCCCATGACGATCGATTTCTCCACCGGCTTCTACTTCCACAACGAGGGTCCCGGTCTGCTGTTCGGCATGGCCGACCCCGACCAGCCCGCCGGGTTCGACGCACCGATGCGGCCCGACTGGCTCGAGGTCGTCGGCGACGTGGTGGCCCACCGCGCGCCGTCGTTGCTCGACGTCGGAATCGCCGGCGGATGGCACGGGTTCTACGAGACCACGCCCGACCACAACGCGCTGATCGGCGAGTCGGCGAACGTGTCGCGGTTCATCTACGCAACGGGGTTCTCCGGTCACGGCTTCCTGATGGGGCCCGCCGTAGGCGAGGTCTTACGCGATCTCGTGCTCGGTCACACCCCGGCCGTCGACGTCAGCGGGTTCGACGTCGAACGCTTCAAAGGTGAGACCCGCCCCGAGCACAACATCGTCTAGCGCCACGTTGCGCGGGCGCGCTGTGAGCAGCGCTGGTACCGGAATCGCGCCCGACCGGCTCAGGTCCAGGTGGCGACGGGGGCGCCGAGGACGGCGGTGTCGACCGTGACGCCGAGGCCCGGTGTGGTCGGCGCGGCGCCTCGTCCGTTGCTCGAGCGTGGCTGATAGCCGGCAAGGTGGTTGTCGGTCCAGTCGTTCATGAACGAGACGGCGAACAGCGCGTGTGGGGGAGTGCTGGCTCCGAGGTGGCTGACTGCTGCAGACGTGAGATCGCCGCCCCAACTGTCCTCGATGGTCAGCCGGATGCCGAGTTCGACCGCGACATCGCGGACCAACTTGGCATTGGTCAGGCCGCCGACTCGGTTGAGCTTCAGGTTGATCGCCTCCATGCCCCCCGCCTGCGCCGCCTCGACCAGCGCAGCGACGTCGGTGATGACCTCGTCGAGCACGAACGGGATCGTCGTGTTCCGCCGGACCAGGAGGCACTCCGCCAGTGTCGGGCACGGCTGTTCGAGGTACAGCCGCTCGGCGCCATCCATCATCCGGGCCGCCACTACGGCATCTTGACGACGCCATCCACCGTTCGCATCGGCGAGGATCAGATCGTCGTCGTCGGTCGCTTCGACCACGGCGAGGCTGGAGCGGGCGTCGGCGCGAGGATCGTTGCCCACCTTCAACTGGAAGTGATGGATGCCGAGGCTGCGCTGCTCGAGGGTGAACGCGACCATGGACTCCGCATCGCCCAACGGAACCGCCTTGTACAGCGGCATATCGGCGGCCAGGCGACCGCCGATCAGATCGACCACGGGTCGACCGACCGCCTTGCCGTAGATGTCCCAGCACGCGACGTCGAGCGGGCTCTTCGCGTAGTTGTGGCCCATCAGCGCTTCACGCATCCGCTTGTTGACGTCGGCGAGGTTCGTCGGGTCCGCACCGATCAGGGCCGGCGCCAGTTCGTGCAACGCGGGCACCGCGCCGCGCGCGTGTGCGGGGAGGTACGTCGACCCGAGTGGGCACGTCTCGGCCCACCCATCGATGCCTTCGTCCGTGACGATTCGTACGACGGTGCTGGTCAGCGTCTTCACGACCCGCCCGCCCGACATGACGTAGGTGCCGTATCGGTACCCGAGCTCGTAGGTGTATGCCTCGACGGATGTGATCTGCATGCGTGGCACCGTAACGCCGGCGGTCACGCCGTCGTGAACTCGTCGATCAGCTCGGCGACGATCCTCGGTGCCTCGAGCGGGGCCAGGTGACGGACGCGATTCAAGATCATCGATCGCCCGTTCGGCAGCGCCGAGGCGAGTGCTTCGGCCATCGCCGGTGTCGAGCGCTGGTCGCCGCGGCCGGTGACGACCAACGTCGGCGCGGCGATGGTGCCCACCCGGCCCGCCAACTCGGCGTCGGCGGTCGCGAACACCTCGTACGCGTCGGCGTAGGCGCGCTCGTTGTTGTCGAGCAGCCGCTGCCGGACGGACGCGATCACATCGGGTCGAGCTGCAGCAAAGCTCGGTGTGAACCAGCGCTCGATCGCCGGCTCGATCGTGGTCGCCGCCCCGCGTGTGCGTACCTCGGCAACTCGATCGACGATGGCTCGGCGTTCGTCGGGCGACCGATCGTAGACGCCGTTCAGCAGCACCATCCGGCGAATCCGAGACGACGTGTCGGACAACGCCAGGCCCTGGGCCACCAATGCACCCATCGAGAACCCGACCAGGTCGATGTCGCGGTCCAAGGCGTCGACGACTGCGGCCAACTGCTCGACGAAGGTGTCGAGCGTGTACGGCCCGGCGGGCTTGGCCGCTCGGCCGTGTCCGATCATGTCGTAGGCAATGGTGCGGCGGCGCGCCAGAACGGCCATCACCGGCAGCCACATCGTGTGGTCCAGTCCGACGCCGTGCACGAGTACCAACGGCGTGGACGTGGGCTTCATGTAGTCGAGTCCGCGAACGCCGGCATCACTTCGTCGATGAAGAGTTGCAGCGAGCGCTTCTGATCCGCGATCGGGGCGCCGTAGCTGGCGCAGTACAAGAAGTCGACACCGAGTTCCTCGTAGGCGCGGAGCTTGCCGATCACTTCGCCGGGAGTGCCGAACATCAAGTGCTCGCGCAGGGTCGCCGGCGCGTATTCGTCGCGGTGTTCGAGCTGCTGGAGATCGATCCGCTCGGCGAAGCCGTTGTCGACGTCGCCGAGCTTCTTGAAGAGGTTCTCGAACTGGCCCGCCTGACGCTGCACGGAGGTGATGTAGCGATCGGCGTCGCCTTCATCGGCCCACACTGCCGAGTAGCGCATCGCGACCATCTTCGGTCGCGGAACTCCGGGCGCCTTGTCGAGTGCATCGTCCATGCGCGAGGCGTACGCCTGCAGCTCGGCGAACGGTCGCATCAGTGGCCAGCACATGATGTTGCAGCCGTTGGCCACGGCCCAGTCGTACGTGTCGGGATCGCGTGCTGCGACCCAGATCGGGGGATGTGGCCGCTGAACGGGTTTCGGACATGACGTCGATGTGGGGAACGACCAGCGATCACCGTCGTGGGCGTAGTCGCCGGCCCACAACGCCTTGACTGCCGGCAGCAGTTCGCGTAGCGCGGCGCCGGCCCCGGCCGAGTCGAGACCTGGCACCATCCGGTCGAACTCGCGTTGGTACGCGCCGCGACCGAGACCGAGCTCCAACCGCCCGCCGCTGAGCAGATCGAGCAGCGCTGATTCACCGGCGAGACGAATCGGATTCCAATAGGCAGCGACGGCGACTGCAGTGCCGAGTCGAATCCGCTCGGTGTGCGCTGCCCACCATGCGAGCAGTTGGAACGGGCCGGGGGCGATCGTCATCTCGATGGCGTGGTGTTCGGCTGCCCACGCGGTGTCGAAACCGGCAGCGTCGGCCGTCTGCACCATCTCCAAGACATGGTCGGCGACCGTCTGCATGTCGTCGGTCGGGTCCATCCGTTCGAGGTTGATCGCCAGGCTGAATCTCATCCCGCAGTTCTAGTTCTCGCGCTGGTCGGGTATGACATGCTGCCGAGGTGCCGCACGCCTCGTACGTCGCTTCAGGCGACAGCCCGTTGTCTCCAGATGTCGCAATGATCTCACGACTCGCGTCCGAGACGAATCGTCGAACGACCGTCAGCGACACGATCGTGCCGGTGCGATCCGGTCACGCATTTGCGGTGACAGCCGGGCAGATCGTGCGATTCTCGATCGTCGATGGACCCCAGGTCGTCGACCTCAACCTGTGGGCACGCGACGATCCCCGCGAGCGGTTCTGGGCTGCGCGCACTCGCCAGTTCTACGGCACCCATGTCACGACCGGCCACCGGCTGTGGAGCAACCTGCCGTTCCTTCGTCCGATGGTCACGTTCATCGCCGACACGGTCGGGTACGGACGCGACGAAGACGACGCCGGTTGCCACGACCTGCTCGGCACGCGGTGCGACCCGTACGTGAATCAACTGCTGAGTGGCGCCGCGTACGACTTCCACTGCCATTCGAACCTCACCCGCGCCGTCACCCAGTTCGGCCTCACGGAGTTCGACGTGCACGACGTGATCAACCTCTTCCAGGTGACCGGCCTGATGCCCGACGACAAGCGCTACTTCATGAAGACGTGTCCAGCCCAGCCCGGCGACTACGTGGAGCTTCTGGCAGAGTTCGATCTCTTGATGGCGATCTCACTGTGTCCGGGCGGCGATCTTGCGGTCCCCTTGTGGGGCGAAGGCTCGGACGCCGAACCGAACTGCAACCCGCTGCGCGTCGAAGTGTTCCAGCCCGACGCCGAGCTGCTGCACGACTGGAAGCCCGCCGAGCGTGCGGCGTATCGCGGGGTGACGGGCCTTCGTCATGGCTACGGGGCGCCGGCCGATCCGCCTCCGTCGCTGACAGAGCGCGTCCCGGTCACGGACTGAGGCGACGATGGGTGTCATTCTGGGCGTTGTCGCGGGCGTGTTGCTGGGCGTCAGCGACTTCGCCGCGAATCGTGCCTCGCG
>JANMNE010000408.1:0-2558 GCA_031373785.1 Ilumatobacteraceae bacterium | reverse complement strand
CAATCGCCACGAGTTGGTGCGACGCGCCAACATCGAGTCCGTCTTTCGAGCGATCGGCGAGCACGCGCCGGCGAGCCGGAATGATCTCGTCCGACTCACCGGTTTGTCGAAGCCGACGGTTCTGGCGTTGGTCGCGGCACTCGAGCAGGAGGATCTGATCCGATCGACACGGCTGGCGGCCAAGCCCCGCGGCGCGGGACGGCGGCCCATCGGGTACGAGCACAACCCACAGGCCGCGTACGTCATCGGTGTTGATGTCGGTGGCACCAAGACGGCGGTGGCCATCGCTGATCTGTCCGGCGGACTCAAGGCCGAAATCGAGCTGGTCACATCGAAGGCCGGCGGCAAAGCTGTCGTCGAGCAGATCGCCGACGCAGCCCGCGCTGTCGCCCGTCAAGCCGGGATCGCCTGGTCAGCGGTCGATGCAATCGCAATCGGCACACCCGGTGTCCAAGACTCCAGCGGGGCGATTCACATGGCCGAGAACATTCCCGGGCTCGACGGTGTCAAGCTAGCCAAGGCCGTGCGAAGCAGCCTTCGAGTGCCCGTGCTGTTGGAGAACGATGTCAACCTCGCTGCTCTGGGCGAGCACGCCACAGGCGCTGCACAGGGCCGCACCAGCTTCGTGCTCTTGTCGATCGGTACCGGTCTCGGCCTTGGCATCGTCGTCGATGGACATCTCGTCCGTGGTGCCCGCGGTGCCGCCGGCGAGGTTGCCTACCTGCCGATCGGCGGCGACCCGTCCACCAAGTCGGGGCGACGACGTGGTGCGTTCGAGCTTGCCGCTGCTGGGTCGGCGGTTACTCAGATCCTCATCGACGAGTTGACGACGGTTCGCAAGAACTCAATGACGTCACTGACAAAGGTGAGTACAGCGCGCGATGTCTACGACGCCGCCGACGCGGGCGACGCTCTGGCATTGCGGGTGGTTCGACGCCATGCCCAACTGATCACCCTCGGGATCCTGGCCGTGGTCTCGCTGCTCGATCCCGAAGTCGTCGTGCTCGGCGGTGGCATCGGCTCCAACCCGCTGATGTTGGCGACGTTGCGCAGTGAGGTCGACCGAGTCACGCCTTGGCCCGTTGCATTGGAAGCGGCGGAACTCGGCGGCCGCGCCGGACTGGTCGGCGCCGTTCACCATGCCTTGCGGTCGCTCCCCGAAATCGAGTCTCGCCGTGTGAGCCTCCGACTCCAGAAAGGCGAGTCGTGATGTCTCCGCTGAGCTCAACCGTCATTGGCCGACCATTCCTTTGCGTCGAGGAGCGGGCCGACGAGGCGCTGATCGCACTCGACGTACCGTTGGTCATCTGCGCCAACGATCCCCCGTGGAGGTCGTTCTGGCAATCGATGTCGACCAGGATGGACGCCGCAGTCACCGTCGTCGATGCTTGGAACATGGACCTCGATCACTTGACCCAACGATCCGCGTCGCTCGCCGAGCGTGACATCGTTGGCGCGACCACGGTCGTCGGATTTGGTGGCGGCACGGCCCTTGACACGGCCAAGTTCATCGCTTGGAAGCTCGGCCGGCCGCTCGTGCAGATACCGACGATCACCTCCGTCGATGCCGGCTTCACCGATGCGATCGGGATCCGTGACCAAGGCAGGGTGCGCTACATCGGCAACATCGCCCCCGACAAAGTCGTGGTCGACATCGACCTGATCCGCAGCGCTCCGAAGCGACTGAACCGGGCCGGCATCGGCGACATCTTGTCGTGCCACACCGGGCTGTTCGACTGGAAGCTCGCCAGCGGCGCCGGTCACAGGCCCGCTTGGGATCCAGTTCTTGCCACGCTTGGCACCACCCTGCTCAAGGACCTGGAGGCGGCCGCCGACGACATTGCCGCCGTTACGGCGGACGGGGTGCGCTTCTTGGCTGGCGCTTACCGGCTCATCGGCGCGGCCTGCGCCCATGCCGGGCACAGCCGATTCGAAGAAGGCAGCGAGCACTTCTGGGCTTATGCCTACGAGCACGCGACCGGTGCCCACCCGGTTCATGGCGAGATCATCGCGTTCGCGGTGTGCGCATTGGCCCATTTGCAGGGCAACGACGCTGAACGCGCCCGACAGATCGTCGCCACCTCGCGCGCCCGAGCGCACCCACGAGATCTCGGCATTACCGAAGAGCACTTCCGTTCGTGCCTGCTCGGGCTGAGCGCCTACGCCCGCGCCGAACGACTCGACATGACGATCGCCGACCTCCGCCCGATCACCGAGGCCCAGACCGAGGCGGCCTGGAAGTTCGTGTGCACCATTCCCCGACGTAGAGACGACTGATGGCATCGATCACATTGTCCGGCGTCACCAAGGCCTTCGAAGACGGCACCTTAGCCGTCGACGCCCTCGACCTTCACGTTGCCGATGGAGAGTTCATGGTCTTGGTCGGACCGTCGGGCTGCGGCAAGACAACGTCGCTGCGGATGGTCGCCGGGCTCGAGGATCCCACAGCCGGCGAGATCCGCATCGGCGACCGGTTGGTCAACGATCTTCCCAGTCGCAGCCGCAACATCGCCATGGTCTTCCAGAACTACGCCCTGTACCCGCACATGTCCATCGCC
>JANMNE010000398.1:0-7921 GCA_031373785.1 Ilumatobacteraceae bacterium | reverse complement strand
GTGTCGGTGCCCATCGAGCCGATCGGCTCGGCGCCGGCCTTGGCCATCGGGGCGACGATGATCTTCAACTCCTCGTGCGTGTACCCGAACACCTGCTGGCGGCGCAGCACGCTCTGATGGCTGAACACCACATGCTCGCGCTCGGGCAGTTCTCCCAGCTCGACCACACCCTCTTCCAACCACTCGCCGTACGGCTGTGCCTCGGCGAGCGTGCGCTTGATCTCGTCGTCCTCGACGATGCGACCCAGGGCGGTATCGATCAGGAACATGCGGCCGGGCTGCAGGCGACCCTTGCGCACGATCTTTGCGGGGTCGATGTCGAGCACACCGACCTCGCTGGCCATCACGACCAGATCGTCGTCGGTCACCCAGTACCGGCTGGGGCGCAGTCCATTGCGGTCGAGCACTGCGCCGATCACCGTTCCATCGGTGAAGGCGACGCTGGCCGGTCCGTCCCAGGGCTCCATCAGGCACGAGTGGAAGCGGTAGAACGCCCGCTTGGTGGCGTCCATCGAGTCGTGGTTCTCCCACGCTTCGGGAATCATCATCATCATCGCGTGCGGCAGGCTGCGCCCACCGAGGTGCAACAGTTCCAGCACCTCGTCGAACGTCGCCGAGTCGCTGCCACCGGGCGTGCAGATCGGGTACGCCCGCTCGAGACCGGGGAGCAGATCGCTGGCCAGCAGCGACTCGCGGGTGCGCATCCAGTTGCGGTTGCCCTGCACAGTGTTGATCTCGCCGTTGTGGGCGATGTACCGGTAGGGGTGCGCCAGTGGCCACGACGGGAACGTGTTGGTGCTGAACCGGCTGTGCACCAGAACCAGGGCGCTCTCCAGTCGCTCGTCGCCGAGATCGGGGAAGAACACGGCGAGCTGTGGTGTGGTGAGCATGCCCTTGTACAGCAGCGTGCGACTGCTGAGCGACGGGAAGTACGTCTGCTGCTCGGTCGGCAGGTCGTGCTCGATCCGCTTGCGGGCGATGAACACCTTGCGGTCGAGCTCGATTCCGGCGGCGCCGGCCGGGTCGGAGACGAAGAGCTGCCGGCAGATCGGCATGACCACCCTGGCGCTGGCGCCGAGGCAGTCCGGGTTCACGGGAACGTCACGCCATCCGAGCACGGTCAAGCCCTCGTCGACGATGATCGTGCCGATCGCTTCTTGGGCCTTCTCGGCGTCGGTCACGTCGAGGGGCAAGAAGGCCAAGCCGACGGCGTAGGCGCCGGCGGGTGGGAGGTCGAACCCCACCACCGCACGCAGGAACCGGTCGGGCACCTGGATCAGGATGCCGGCGCCATCGCCGGTGTCGGCCTCGGCACCAGTGGCGCCTCGGTGCTCCAGGTTGCAGAGCGCGCCGAGGCCCATGGCCACGATCGATCGGCTGGCCACGCCTTTCATGTTCGCGACGAACGAGACGCCGCAGGCGTCGTGTTCGAACCGAGGGTCATAGAGACCCTGCGGCGCGGGAAGTCCCGTTTGAGAGTAAGTGCGCATCGGTTTGGCTCCACGGAGTCGGTGAACGGCTAGGTGGCGCACGGGACGACGCTGGCCCGAACGGTGCAAGGATCGTACCGGGTTGCGTGCGGGTCGCGCCACCATGTTTGCGACCGCCGACGGGGATCCCTTCACAACAGGCCGGTCACCAGATACTCTTTGCGGCTGGCGGCGGGTGGAGTCCCCAACCGAAGGAGACTCCTATGTGCGAACACTGCATCGCCGAAGATGCGCTGCCGCGCCGACGATTCCTGCGACTCGCAGCCACCGGCGCGGTCGCGATCGCCGCCGGGGCAGCATTCGATTCCGGGATCGCCGAAGCGAAGCCCAAGTCGCCGACCAAACCCGCGGCGACGGCGCATCCGAAGATCGGCCTGATCCCCGCACCCTCGATCGTGACGCGTGCCGAGTGGGGTGCCGACGAGTCGATCCGCGACTCTCGCGTGATCGGGTACGCGCCGTTCCGCAAGATCGTCGTCCACCACACAGCGAGTCCCAACAGCGTGAAGAACCCCGCTGCCACCGTGCGGTTCGGCTACGAGCTCCACGTCGTCGGACGAGGCTTCACCGACATCGGCTACAACTTCCTGATCGGCCCCGATGGCGAGATCTTCGAGGGCCGCCGTGCACGCAAGTACGGCAAGGGCGAACTGCACACCGGTGAGGATGGTGCACGCAACGCGATCATCGGCGGCCATACCAAGGGCCGCAACGCCGGATCCTGCGGCATCGCCTTGATCGGCAACTTCATGAAGACGGCACCGTCCGGCGCGGCGATCGCCAGCCTGATCCACCTCGCGGCATGGGAGGCGCAGCGCCACCGGATCGACCCGCTCGGCAGCGACGAGTTCATCGCCACCGACTCGACGAAGCTGGTGTTCCCGAACATCGTCGGCCACCGCGGCATCGGCTCCACCCTGTGCCCCGGCACCAAGATGGCGGCCTCGATGCCCTGGCTGCGCAAACAGGTCGCCGAGCGTGTCGGCAGCTTCCCCGCCCGCAAGGCCGACATGCGCCGGTTGTCCTGGTTGATCAACCCCGACATCTGATCTGACCAGCCCCATCGGGATCGATATCACGCCTCCGGCGGCAAGAATCGCGCCCGACTCTCGGGTTTCCGGCGCAACACAGACGCCGGTTTCCGAGTCGCTGTGAGTCGGATCAAGAGCGAAGACGCGATACCCGGCTCACACCCCACCGATCGTCGCGCCTGCTCCATCGATCTGGGGCGGCACGAATCGCAGGGTCAGGCGACGCCGAGAAGGGCCAGCGCTTCGCGTAGCTCGTGACCGGAGAGCTTCTCGCGTAGCGCGTCCTCCACCGAGACGCCCGTGCGCTGCTCGTAGGCACCCTTCAGCTCCTCGATCTTGCTGCCGACGTGCACGGCGTGCAGGATCTCGAGCACGCGTTCGGCATGGACGTGACTGCCGCCTATCGCCTCGATCAGTTCGTCGGCCGTGGTGTCGGCCGTACGGATGTCGATCACATCAGGATTGTCGTACTCGACCTGGTTGGTGCTGCCGATGGGTACGGTGACCTCACGACCAGTGTCGCGGTACCGCACCACGACCTCTCCGAAGGTCGCCATGACCTCGTCGCGGACGTCGATCTCGGCCCATTGGTCGGGAGTGATCTCCTGGATTCCCGCCTCGGAGTTGGAGTGGACCCCATACCCGTAGGCGTCGGCGACGATGAGTCTCATGATCGCCGCCTACGGAGCGAGCGCACGATACGCCTCGTGCTGCACGGGGCAATGCCCGTCAAGACTGATGTCATCGCGTGATCGTAGATTCCGGTGCGGTCAGATGCCGAGCTCGCCTTGGCGGTAGTGGAGGCGGCAGAGCAACTCGTAGCGGACGACGTCGCCGAACAGGGGTTGCTCCCCCGCCGTGCCGGTGTCACCCACCACCACCGTGTCGCCCTCGTAGACCACCTCGCCGTTGACAACGCGTGCGTTGTGCGTTGCCCGTGCGCCACACCAGCACCTCGCCTCGACCTGCATCGGCACGCGTTCGTCGGCGATCTCCAGCATCCGCTTCGTGCCGTCGAACAACTCGCCACGGAAGTCGGTGATCAGGCCGAACGCGAACACGTCAACCCCAAGGTCGTCCACGGCTCGACCCAGTTGATCGCATTGCTGCACGCTATAGAACTGCACCTCGTCGCAGACCATGTAGTGGATCGGCCAATGATCGACGGCCAGCTTGAACAGGTCGAGCTCCGGCACGACCTCGATCGCTTCGGCGGCCACCCCGAGGCGGCTGGTCACCTGGGCGCCCTCTCGGTCGAGCTTGGTCAACAGCAACCCGTACAGCTGGCGGCTGGCGAGGTTGTGGTGGATCTGCAACGCCATGGTGCTCTTTCCCGAGCCCATCGTGCCGAAGTTGAAGCGCAAGGTCGCCATGGCGAGCGCGACCATACCCTCAGCGGGCGCCGCCGAGCATTCCTTGCACCCGCTCGATGGTGTCGGCCTGGCTCGCCGTCTTGTCGGGGCGATACCGCCGCACCCGAGCGAACCGCAGCGCCACACCGCCGGGATAGCGCGTCGAGCGTTGCACACCGTCGACGGCGATCTCGACAACCAATTCCGGTCGCACGTGAACGGTATGACCTTCGTTGGCGATCGCGTGCCGCTGCAGCTCCTCGGTCTGCCAGCGCAGCAGGTCGTCGGTCATGCCCTTGAACGTCTTGCCGACCATCACGAAACCGTCCGTCCCACGGGCACCGAGGTGCAAGTTGCTGAGCCAGCCGACGCGTCGGCCGTGACCCCACTCGGCGGCCAGCACGACCAGATCGAGGGTGTGAACCGGCTTGACCTTGCGCCACCCTGTGCCCCGCCGACCTGCCTCGTAGGTTGACTCGATCGCCTTGACCATCACGCCCTCGTGGCCGGTGGCCACCGCGTTCGCCGCAAACGCCTCGGCCTCGTCGGCATCGGCCGTGATGATCGACGGCAGCCTCGCCCCGACAGGCAGCAGGGCCTCCAGCACGCTCCGGCGACGACGCAGCGGATCGTCGATCAGCGACGCGCCGTCGGCGTGCAACACGTCGAAGAAGTACGCGCTGGTCGTGGCCAGACCGCTCATCGTCTCCTGGAAGATCAGCGGCTGACCCTCCTCGTCGATCCCGAGTGCCTCGCCGTCGAGCACCACGGAGTTCGCCGGCACGCGTCTCACGAGATCGACCACCGCCGGCAACCCGGCGGTGATGTCGTTGAGACCGCGGCTGAACAGCCGTACGTCGTCGCCCCGCTTGTGGGCCTGCACGCGTATGCCGTCGAGCTTCCATTCCACGCTGGCCAGCCCGATCTCAGCCAGGGCATCGGTGACGCTGGCCGAAGTACCGGCAAGCATCGGCTGCACGGCGGTCAGCGGGGTGAGGCCGACATCGAGCGATCGACCCGTCAGCGCCAACTGGGCGGCACATCCGAGGTCACCCAGCAGCATCGCGGCGCGCCGCACCGCGGCGATCGGTTGACCGCTGGCCTTTCCGACAGCATCGGCGACCACGCCTTCGTTGGCGCCCTGGCGCAACTCCCCGGTGAGGACGCGGTGGAGGTGGTGCTGCTCGGCCTCGGTTGCAGCCGACCACAGCTCACGCATCACCCGCACACGTTCACCCTGCGAGCCGCTGCCCTCGAGTGCTGCCACGACCGTGAGCGCGGCATCGATGTCGTGAATCGTCAGTGACGGCACGGATGCCGCGGCGACCTGGAGGTTCGACATCGTCGCCCAACCGACACCGAGCCGCCCCTGTCGGGGCTCACCGATCAGAAGACCGACCGTCGCCTCGATCTCGTCAGCCGGGGTCGAGTACAGCAACTCGGCGAGCGTGGCGATCTTCTCCGATCGTTTCGCCGTGGCCGCGACACGCTGTGACGCCGCAGCCAGGTCACCGTAGAGCATCGACGCGTCAGTGCTCAGTCGAAGTCGAAGATCTGTCTGCTCTTCAAGATCTCCACGAACGAGTCGTCATACGCCTCGCCGGGCATCTGCCGCACCAGGTCGTCGAGCGCGACCGCATCGGCGCCGACGAGAATTCTCCATTCGTCGGCACGCACACCGTCGAGGATCACCGTCGCGGCCTCGGCCGCCGTCGTCGGCGCGTTGTCGCGGAACATCTCGCCGCGTATCTGCATGCCGAGGCGGATGTCGTCGTCGCTGGCCCCGCCGAGGTCGATCCCGCTGCGCTCCAGGCGCACACGGAGCTGGGTGATCTGATCTGCGGTCAACTCCTTCGGCTCACGGCCGAGCACCTTGCCGGAGTTGATGAAGATCGAGGTGCCGATGTGCCCGGGCATGACGACCGAGGCATGCAGGTGCGGGGCGTTGAGACGGAAGTCGATGATCAACGCCTCGGTGAAGCCCTTCACCGCGAACTTCGCAGCGCTGTAGGCCGTGTGCGGGATCCCCTGGCCGAGGCACGCCCAGAAGCCGTTGACACTGCTGGTGTTGACCACATGGCCTTCGCTGCTCGCCAACAGCATCGGCATGAAGGCCCTGGTGCAGAAGTAGACGCCGCTCCAGCAGATGTTGAAGGTCCGCTCCCAGTCAGCTCGCTCGTCGAGGATGAA
This sequence comes from Ilumatobacteraceae bacterium, assembly GCA_031373785.1. GTDB lineage: Bacteria > Actinomycetota > Acidimicrobiia > Acidimicrobiales > Ilumatobacteraceae > JAENVT01. The sequence goes on along the minus strand of JANMNE010000398.1, from coordinate 1,858 downwards.
GCTGCCCCCACCACCGATGCCCGCATTGTTGAACAGCAGGTTGATGTGGTCGGTGTCGTGCTCCGCGGCCACCGCTGCAGCAAATGCCTCCACAGCGCATTCGTCGCCCACATCCGCCACGAACGTCGTGACGCGCGTACCACGGGGCGCATCCGCGTCACAGAGCTCCTTGGTCTCGGCAAGGCTGTCAGCCGAGACGTCGCACGTGGCAACGTTGCAGCCCGCACTCGCCAGTTGGCGGGCCAACTCACGGCCCATGCCAGAGCCGCCTCCGGTGATCACGGCGATCCGTCCTTCGAGATGTTCCATCACCCAAGGTTGCCAGGTCGCCGGCGTGGGCCGAGGGCCGGACGACGCCACCGCCGGTGATCACATTGACGATGTTCCGTCATGACGGCAGACTGGTCCCCTTCGGTTCAGAGAGTTGGTAGGTATGGGTGCACGTTCTGCAACCCTGAAGGCGTTCGGCGACGACTTTGCATGGTCACTGCTCGACGCCGCGCCCGACGCCACGATGGTCGTTGCCGGAAGTGGGGAGATCGTGTTCGTCAACGATCACGCCGGCGAGCTGTTCGGCTACACCCTCGACGATCTCTTGGGGCGCGTGGTCGAGGATCTGCTCCCCGAGGGGCTGCGAGCCGTCCATCGCGCCCACCGCACGCGATATCGAGCTGAACCAACCGTTCGGTCAATGGGCGCAGGCTTCGAGTTGCGGGCACGTCGATCCGACTGGGTCGAGTTCCCCGTCGAGATCAGCCTCAGTCCGCTTCGCCTCGGTGACGAGGTGTTCGCCGTCGCCGCGGTTCGCGACATCACCGAGCGCGTCGAGGCCGAGGAGCAGTTGCGCCGAGTGTTGCGCACGCTCGACGCGACTGACGACGGAGTGTTCATCTTCGACGCGGAAACGTTGCGCTACTCGTTCGTCAACGAGGGAGCAGTTCGCCTGATCGGCTACGACCGCGAAGAATTGATGGCGATGACGCCGCTGCATCTCAACCCGTACGCGAGCGAGGCCGAGTACCGGCGCCTGGTCGATTCGCTGGTTGCCGACGACACCTCGGCGGCCGTGCGCCAAACCACCATGTTGCGCAAGGACGGCGAGGAGATCAGGGTCGAAAAGACCTATCGCTCGGCGGAGACTGGAAGGGACGGAAACCGTTGGATCATCGTCCTCGCCCGCGACATCTCCGCTCGCTTGATGGCGGAGGCCGACCTTCGTCAGAGCCACGAGGCACTGCGCGACGCCGAACAACAGGTCGCGATTGCGAGGGACCGCGAGCGAATCGCCCGCGATCTTCACGACACCGTCATTCAACAGCTGTTCGCCGAGGGCCTCAGCCTGCAGGCAGCGATGGCCCACATCCACGACCAGCAGCACACCCGGGAGAAGATGCAATCCACCATCGACGGCCTCGATGAGGTGATCAGGGCGCTGAGAGCAGCAATCTTTTCGTTGCAGAGCACACATGCTGCGCCAGGAGGGATCCGTGGGCGTCTGGTCGAGGCGATCGCCCAGGTGTCGGAGGCACTGGGGTTCGAGCCGCGCATGCAGTTCGACGGTCCCGTCGGCGCGATCTCAGTCACCGTCGCCGATGAGCTCGTGCCGGTGCTCCGCGAAGCGCTTTCCAACGTCGCCCGTCATGCTCGAGCCCACAGTGCGCGAGTGTCGATCACGGTCGACGACAACGTCACCCTCACGGTCGCCGACGATGGGATCGGCGTGCCCGACGAGGTGATCGGCGGGCGCGGGCTGGGCAACATGGTCGAACGCGCCACCGCGCTCGGCGGCGACTGCAGCATCACTCGTCAGCCGTCGGGCGGCTCGCTGCTCCGCTGGCAGGTGCCCACCAGCCCTTCC
>JANMNE010000266.1:0-10892 GCA_031373785.1 Ilumatobacteraceae bacterium | reverse complement strand
CCGGTCGCGGGCTGAACACTCGTTTGGCGATCTCGATCTGCACGGGGTGCAGGCTCCACGCGCCGACGCAGCCGAGCAGGTAGGCGTTGCGGAACTGGTCCTCGCAGGCCACCGTGTCGGCGATGTCGCCGAACGGTCCGTAGAACGGCAGCAGCCCGAACATCGCGCAGGCGTCGACCATTCGGGCCAGTGTGTAGTGCCAGAGATCTTGCTGAAAGGTGGGCCGCGCCGCGTCGGGCTGGGCCGGATCCGGGTCGCTGCGCACGAGGTAGTCGGGATGCCCGCCGCCGACCCGTGTGGTCTTCATGCGGCGATTCGCAGCGAGGTCGGCCGGCCCGAGCGACAGACCCTGCATGCGCGGTGACGCACCACAGATCTCCTCGACGTTGGCCATGCCACGCGCCGTCTCGAGGATTGCGTGCACCAGGATCGGGCGCTGCAGCCCGGCCTTGGCTTCGAGTTGGGCGAGTAGTCGATCGACGTAGTGGATGTCTTCAGGGCCCTCGACCTTCGGGATCATCAACACATCGAACTTGTCGCCGACCTCGGTGACCAGCGTCGTGATGTCGTCGAGACCCCACGGTGAGTCGAGGCTGTTGACCCTGGCCCACAGCTGTGTGTCACCCATGTCGATCGAGCGAGCCACATCGACCAGCCCCGACCGCGCCGCCTGCTTGTCGGCCATTGGAATGGCGTCCTCGAGGTTGCCGAGGAGGATGTCGACCGCCGGCACGACGTCGGGCAACTTGGCGACGACCTTGCCGATGTGCGGCGGGAAGAAGTGAATGACCCGACTCGGTGGAAATGGGATCTCGCGCAGCGGCGCTGGAGCGCCGACCGCGAGCGGGCTGAAGAAGTCTCTGGCGCTACGCACGCGCGCAAGGGTATGTGTCGGCACGGGTGACGGCGAAACGGGCATGATGGTCCGGTGACTGTGCGCTTCAAGGCAATTCTGTTCGACGCGGGTGGTGTGCTGGTGCTGCCGGATCCCACCGTGCTCGGTCCGCTCCTGTCGTACTACGGCGGCGACCCGTCCGTGGCAGCGCATCGCCGCGCGCACTACGCCGGGATGGCGGCGAAGTCCGCGGCCGGCAGTGGCGAGGCGTTCTGGGACGAGTATGACCATTCGTACGTGCGCAGTGTCGGCGTGGCCGACAGCGATCTCGATGCTGCGGCGACGGCGCTGCATCACACCCGCAACGCGTACTTGTGGCGGTGGCCGATACCCGAGAGCCAGGCGGCGCTGGCGACGTTGACCGCGACCGACGTACCGCTGGGTGTCGTGTCGAACGCAAGCGGTCAGATCGCCGAGGTGCTTGCTCGGAGCGGAGTGTGTCAGGCGGGCGCCGGCCCCAACGTCTCGATGCGTGTGGTGGTCGACAGCCACATCGTTGGCGTGGCCAAGCCCGACCCGGGGATCTTCGAACATGCGCTGCCGTACTTCGACGGTATCGATCGGCACGAGATCGCCTACATCGGCGACTCGGTGACGATGGACATCGGTGCTGCCCGATCGGCCGGCCTGCACCCAATTCTGCTCGACCCGCACGATGATCATCCGGGGGCCGACTTCGAACGCATCCGCGATCTCGGCGAGTTGGCCTCTCAGCTGGTCGGGTGACGTGTCACCCGGCGGGGTCGACGGGCGACAAATAGTGTCGGATCCCGATCAGGCCTACGCCGTTCGCCGGAGAAGCATCCGACGAATTCTGCGCCTTTGGGCTTACCACGAAAGATCGATTGACGCCCGCGTGACCTAGTACCAGGCTGAGTCGTGCAGCACCGGATCGGACGGGCTGGCGATGTGAGCACGGGAGGCCTGTTGTGGTCGTATGGGGACGAGCAGGGTGGTGCGCGAGCGCGCCCGCAGTGATGGGCCAGCGCGGCCGAATCCGGGGCGGGGCACCATGGCGCTGACCCGCAGGGATCTGATCAAGGCCGGCGTCTTCGCCGGTGCCACGCTCTCGTTGCCGCTGTCGCGCGTGGTGTCGGGTCAGTCGACGTTGTCGAACCGCATGCCGTCGAGCAAGCTCCCGAAGCCGTTCACGACACCATTCGCAATCCCGCCGGTTGCCGTTCCCTTCCGAACCGACGACACGACCGACTACTACGACATGACGACGGCGGTGACACTGCACGAGGTCATCCCTGGCTTCAAGACGATGTTCTTCACGTACGAGGGTGTGGTGCCGGGCCCGACCATCAAGGTCCAGCGGGGCCGAAAGATTGTGATCCGCCATCGCAACCAGTTGCCGCAGGTGCACCCGACGCTCGGCTACGAGCCGTGGACGTCGGTGCACCTGCATGGCTCGGCGTCGCTGCCGCAGTTCGATGGCTATGCCAGCGACATCACCCATCCCGGTCAGTTCAAGGACTATCACTACCCGAACTCCCAGCCGGCGCGAACGTTGTGGTACCACGACCATGGCGTGTTCCACACGGCGGAGAACGCCTATCACGGCCTGATCGCGCAGTATCACATGACCGACGCGCTCGAGCAGTCGCTGCCGATCCCGCACGGGCAGTACGACGTCCCGCTGCTGATCGGCGATGCGTTGTTCAACGCCGACGGGTCGTTGCTGTTCTCACTCGACGACGAGTCCGGGCTGTGGGGTGACGTGATCCTGGTCAACGGCCGTCCGTGGCCGGTGATGCAGGTCGAGCGGCGCAAGTACCGCTTCCGCATCTGCGGCACATCGGTCTCGCGCTCGTGGAAGTTCTCCCTCGACTCCGGCGACCCGATTGCCGTGATCGCCACTGACGGCGGCCTGATGACGAGTCCGCAATACGTCACCAGTTTCCGCGCCGCGTCGGCGGAGCGCTACGAGGTGATCATCGACTTCGCCAAGTACCCGATCGGGCGTCGGGTGATCCTGCAGAACACCAGCCCGAAGAACAACCGCGACTTCGCCAACACCAACAAGATCATGGCCTTCGATGTCGTCAGTGATGCGACGGACCTGTCGAACAACTCGATCCCCGATGCCTTGAATCCCGACAACGAAGTCATGGCGTTGAAGGCGAGTGACGCGGTCCGCACCCGCAAGTTCAAGTTCGAGCGCGACGGTGGCAAGTGGGCGATCAATGGCACGACATGGGAAGACGTCGTCGACAGCAACTATCAGTTCTCGTTGGCCAAGCCGAACAGGGGCGACACCGAGATCTGGGAGCTGCAGAACTCGTCGGGAGGGTGGTTCCACCCGATCCACATGCACCTCACCGATTTCAAGGTGCTCGACCGCAACGGAAAGCCGCCGTTCCCTCACGAACAAGGGCCCAAGGACGTGGTCTACGTCGGCGAGGGCGAGAAGGTCCGGGTGCTCATGAAGTGGGAAGGCGTCGGCCGGTACATGATGCACTGCCACAACCTGATCCACGAAGACCACGACATGATGGCCCAGTTCGAGGTCGTCGACCCGACGACACCTGGCGACGACCCACTCGGCACGCTGCCGATCGAGGTCGCCGACGAAGGGAACTACCCGTTGTGAACGTGGCTGTGGCGCAGCGTCGTGCGGGTCGTGACGACCGACCCGCACGACGTCGCAGCCTCACCGTCGACGTGGCGATCGTTTGTTCAGCCTTCGGAGCGCTCGCCCATTTCGTCGCAACACCGAGCCACTACACCTGGTGGCCGGCCGCGGGGTTGTTCTTCGTGGTGCTCGGTGTCGCCCAGTCGGCGTGCGCGGTGGCGCTGCTGCGCGGCGTTCGCGCCCCGTGGTTCGTGCTGGCCGGTATCTGGGGAACCGTTGGGGTGATCCTGGTCTACGTCGCCAGCCGTACGGTCGGCTTGCCGATGGAGCCGCCGGTTCCGTTCCACGGCGGTCGATGGGTGCCCGGTCGGTCGGTGGTGCCCGACGGCGCCAAGTACGTCGGTCCGCTCGACATCGTCACCCTCGCGGCCGAGATCCTGGTGGTCATCACGTTGCTCACCATGTTGCCGAGGGCGTTGAAGGACCGAGCGGTCAACCGCCTTTTGTGGATCGGTGTGCTGCTGTGGGGGGCCGGCATCTTCGGCTTCGTGTGGTGACGGCCACGATCGAACCCGCGTCGGACGACGAAGAGGTCGAAGAGGTCGAGCGACCCGACCACGATGCCAGGACGACGCGACGGGTGCTGTGGTTCGCCGCGGCACTCGTGGCGATGTTGCTCATCCACAGCTTCGTCATCGAGCCGGTGCGGGTCCGGTCCGACAGCATGGAGCCAACCGTTCCCTCCGGAGCCGTGCTGCTGATCGACAAGGTCACGTTGCACGCCCGTGATCCGCACCGTGGCGAGATCGTGGTGGCGTCCGATCCGCGCACCGGCGCATCGATCGTCAAACGGATTGTCGCCGTCGGCGGCGATTCCGTCGGGATCGACAACGGCCAACTGGTTGTCAATGGCGTCGGGGTCGTCGAGCACTACATCGACAACGACGGTATGGACGGCTTCTACTTCGGGCCCGATGTCGTGCCGCCCGGCCAGGTGTTCCTGCTCGGCGACCACCGAGCCACGTCGGAGGACTCGCGGGCATTCGGGCCGGTCGATGTCGATGCCATCGACGGCCGGCTGGTGGCCACGCTGTGGCCGCTGGGCTGATCGATCCATCCGGGCCGACCTCACGCTTGGAGTTCGGGTGCTGACCTCGCGTGGCGACCCTCGACAGACCTAAGCCGATCGTCGTGCTGTTCGGTGCCACGAGTACATCCTTGGCCGTACCACCAACGATGCATTGACATAAAGATCGTATACAGAGAACCTGGAAGGCGCAGCACCTACCTGGACGGGCTGGCGATGTGGTCAATGGGAGGCCTGTGTGGACGAACGGGTTTGGGCGAACGAACGCGCGGGCGCGCGTGCCGACGGACGCGCCGAGATGAGCGACAACGGACGGCGATCAGGTTGCGAGGCGTCACCATGGCGTTGACTCGACGAGACCTGATCAAGGCCGGCGTGTTCGCCGGCGCGACGATGTCGTTGCCATTGTCGCGAGTGGTGTCGGGGCAATCCGCCCTCGATGGCCGGATGCCGGCCAGCAAGCTGCCGAAGCCGTTCACGACACCGTTCGCGATGCCGCCGGTGGCCGTACCGGTGCGCAGCGACGCGACCACCGACTACTACGCCATGCACATGCAGCCGACGACTGTCGAGATCGTGCCCGGCTATCCGACGCTGATGTTCGGCTACGAAGGTTCCGTGCCGGGCCCGACGATCAAGGTCGATCAAGGCCGCAAGGCCGTCGTGCGTCACTGCAACACGCTGCCAGTCACGCACCCGACATACGGATACGAGCCGTGGACCTCGGTGCATCTGCACGGCTCCGCTTCGCTGCCGCAGTTCGACGGGTATGCCAGCGACATCACCCGTCCGGATCAGTTCAAGGACTACCAATATCCCAACTTCCAGCCGGCGCGAACGCTCTGGTACCACGACCACGGAGTGCATCACACCGCGGAGAACGTGTACCACGGGCTCGTCGGGCAGTACCACATGTTCGATCCGTTGGAGCAGTCACTGCCCATTCCGCATGGCGTCTACGACGTGCCGCTGATCATCTCCGATGCGCTGTTCAACAAGGACGGTTCGTTGTTGTTCACCCTCGAGGACGACGCCGGAATCTGGGGTGACGTGATTCTCGTCAACGGCCGTCCCTGGCCGGTGATGCAGGTCGAGCGGCGCAAGTACCGCTTCCGAATCCTTGGTGCTGCAATCTCGCGCTCGTGGAAGTTCTCGCTCGACTCCGGCGACCCGATGGCAGTGATCGCCACCGACGGTGGGCTGATGGCGAGCCCTCAGTTCGTCAGGAGCTTCCGCGCCGCCTCGGCGGAGCGGTACGAGGTGATCATCGACTTCGCCAAGTACCCGATCGGTCGCCGGGTGATCCTGCAGAACTCCAGCAACAAGAACAACCGCGACTATGCCAACACCAACAAGATCATGGCGTTCGATGTCGTCGGTGAACCGACAGACCTGTCGAACAACTCGATCCCCGACCTCTTGAATCCGAACGACCCGACGATGGCCCTGCAGCCGCAACAAGCGGTGCGGACTCGGAAGATGAAGTTCGAGCGCAAGCATGGCGAATGGACGATCAACGGCTACACGTGGAAGGAGGTGGTCGACAGCGACTACCAGTTCTGCCTGGCCAAGCCGCAGCGTGGCGATGTCGAGATCTGGGAGCTGGAGAACTCCTCCGGAGGATGGTTCCATCCGGTCCACATCCACCTGGTCGACTTCAAGGTCCTTGATCGCAACGGCAAACCGCCGCTGCCGCAGGAGCTCGGTCCGAAGGATGTGGTCTACGTCGGTGAGAACGAAAAGGTCCGGGTCATCACCAAGTTCGAGGGCCGCGGCAAGTACATGATCCATTGCCACAACTTGATCCACGAGGATCACGACATGATGGGTCAGTTCGAGGTCATCGATCCACAAGGCCAAGGCGACGACCCGCTCGGTTGGGGCCCGCGCCCGATGTCGGAGGACACAGATAGTCCGTTGTGAGCGGCACACGACAGACTGTGGCGATGGGCCCCGACGATGTGCACGATGTCAGCGAGCGTTGGTCCCAGTGGCGCGCCGAGACCGACCTCGCCGAGTACTACAGCCGATGGCGCCGCCTCGCCGAGACCGGTCGATCGCCACATGGCGAGGCTGACTTCATTGAATCGCTACACCCGGCTTCGGTGCTCGACGCCGGCTGCGGCATGGGCCGCGTCGCAATCGAACTGGCTCGGCGTGGCATCGACGTGGTCGGGGTCGACCTCGATGACGATCTGCTCGAGTTCGCCCGTCGAACGGAGCCGTCACTTCGATGGGTGCATGCAGATCTGGCGAGCATGCGCCTCGATCGCCGATTCGACGTGGTCGCCATGCCCGGGAACGTGATGATCTTCTGTCGTCCGGCCGATCGCCGCGCCATCATCGACAACGCCGCGGCCCACCTGGCGGATGCCGGTTGGCTGGTGGCGGGCTTCGCGCTACAGACGGAACACGATGCGCTGACGTTGGGCGAGTACGACGAGCTGTGCGCTGCCTGTCGACTGGAACCGGCCGGCCGCTGGGCAACCTGGCACGGCGATCCGTACGAAGGCGGCGACTACGCGGTGTCGCTGCACCGATGCCGAATCAAGACGTGTCGAGCTGACATCACGTTGAGTGGTTATGTGGTGACTATGTGAGCTATCGGGCAACGGTTCGCTCCGGTTGAGACCGCCGTCCATGCTGAATCCGCGGCCCAGATTCTCATGACTTCCGTCACACCTTGTGACTCTAGAGCTACCAGTGACCGCTCTTCGCGAAGAAACGTTAGAAGGCTTACGCCTTGAGTCGGTCGCCCCTTCGATCTACTACGACCTTGGCAGTACCCCCATTGGATCATTGCCTTCTGGTTGCCGCGCTGTCACGCTGCGTGCGAACACCGCTTTGGACGGGGTGGTGAGATAAGGGATGGAAATCTATGAACGGACGGGCTCAGATAGCGGTCGACGCGTACGTCGAGATTTCGGATAGCCACTCCACCGCCGACGCAACATCGCGTCGGAGGACCACTGGGACGGCGACACGATGACTGCGGTCATCGTTCGTCCGGCGCAGTTGGGTCGGCGGTGGGTGCGCGCCGCTACCGCGTCTGCCTTGATCCTCGGCTGTGCGGCGGGCTCGGTGCTCGCCGTCGACATGCTGCGTGGCGGTAATCCACTGGTCACCGCCCCTGCGAGTCCGACCGGGCCGGCGGCCCACGTGATCGGTGAGGACGTGGCAACGAGTTTCGGTGTGGTGGCGGTCGAGCACGCGACAGCGATCAGTGGTCTCAACGACGCGCAGGTCACCGGCGCGCACAATGTTCCCGGGCTGGTCTCGGCGGGCTCGATCGATGTACAGGTTGCGGCGGTCATCACCAATCTCTCCGACAATGTTCTGCAGTACGAGCCGACGCAGTTCGAGTTGATCGACAACGCCGGTGCAGTGGTGCCGATTTCGAGGGCGGCAAAGTTGCCCGGTGAGTTGCAACCGTCGGCAGCGATCGACGTGTTGGTCGACTTTGTCACCACCGCAGATGCGCGGCCCTTCACTGTTCGATTTGTGGACCCGGCGACGAGCGAGAAGATCTTGATCAGTCTCGGCGACGTCGGGTGCACGGTGCAGGGCGGCACTGGCCGGCCATTGCCCGTGACCGGTGGATGCAGCGACACACCGAAGGAAGATCACACGCACGGCTGACGACCGCGCGCCAAGCAATGCCGGCACCAGTGGGGACGACAACCCAGACGGAGCCGGTTCGACGACACGACGAGAGGGACAAAAATGAATCGCTGGACGGGCGACTCGAGGTATGCGCGACTGGATCGGCGTACCTGTGCGATAGCGGTCGTTGCCGCGTATGCCGTGGGACTGTGGACGCACGCGGTGCACTGGCGCAGTGGTGCGCGAGAGTCGAGCGACGTCACGTTCTGGGCACACTGGTTGCGGGATTCGACGCTGTCGGTGCCGTTGGTGTTGCTGGCGGTGCTGGTGGCGACGATGGTGGTTGGCCGGCATGCCAAGACGGTGCGGCTGGCGAGTGCTGTTGCGGCTGCGGTGGCGTCGGTGTTGGCGCTGGGTGTTCCGGTGCATGCCGGGATCTTCGGTCATGCGGCGCACAGTGGTTCGGTGCCGGCCCTGCCGGTGTCGATGTTGGCGGAGTTCTTGATCGATCTGCCCGCGGCGTTGTTGATCAGCGCGACCGTGATCGCTCTGGGTTCGATCGCCTGGCCGGCGCGTCGCGCGCTGTCAGCGCGTCAGCGCGGTGCCGTGGGCCTCGCCGGCCTGTTCGCCGTCGGGATCGTGACGATCCCGACCTCGCAGGCCAATGCGACCACCCCCACGAGTGTCTGCCCGGCGGGCAGCTTCACTCGCTCGTACAACGTGACGATGATCGATGTCGACATCCCGTTGAACCGTTGGGGCGATCACGACCCGGCGGGCAAGATGTATGCACTGACCAGTCAGATCCCGGCGATTCGCGCCCAGGAGCTGAGTCGTGAAGTGTCGTTGGGTCTGCGTGATGACCCGATCCAACCATTGGTGATCCGTGCCAATGAGGGTGATTGTGTCGTGATCAACGTGACCAACAGCGCTTCGGGCGGCAACTACGGGTTGCACATCGACGGTCTGCCGTACGATCGGGCGGGCGACAAGGTCGGCAAGAACTTCAACGGTGAGGTGCCTGCGGGTCAGACCTCCGCGTATCGCTACTTCGTTCCGAACGACAAGGCGCTCGAGGGCGCTCACTACATCAGCCCCGGAGCCGGCCACCGGGCGGGCATCGACCATGGTCTGTTCGGCGTGTTGTCGGTCGAGCCGGCGAACTCCGTGTGGCTGTCGCCCGTGGATGCAACGACGCCGATCGAGTCCGGCTGGGAAGCCGTGATCTGGCCGTCCGATGCACCGTCGTTCCGTGAAGACGTGCAGATCCTCCACGAGATCGGCAACGAGAAGGAAGAGGTCTTCGACAAGAACAACCTGCCCCTGCCGACCGTCGACCCGATCACCGAGGCATACCGCCCCGGCAGCCGAGGGATGAACTACCGGTCCGAGCCGTTCATGGATCGCCTGACCCTCAAGCCGCACGAGAAGGCACACTCCTACTCGTCGTCGGTGTTCGGTGACCCGGCGACGATCATCCCGCAGGGCTACGTCGGCGACCCGACCAAGTTCCGCATCGTGCACGGCGGCGCCGAGCTGTTCCACATCTACCACCTGCATGGTGGTGGCGACCGCTGGCGCACCAACCCCGAGGGCGACCCGACCAACAGCTATGGCGACACCGGCCTGAAGAAGACACCGGTCGAGATCTCCCAATCCGACCGCGTCGACGCTGTCAACACCGGCCCGGGAGAGAGCTTCAACGCCGAGATCGAAGGCGGTGCTGGTGGCGTGCAGCAGGCTGCCGGTGACTTCTTGTTCCACTGCCACATCGCCGAGCACTACCCGTCGGGCATGTGGGGCATCTGGCGAGTGTTCGACACCTTGCAGCCAGGCCTCGCACCGCTGCCCGACCGGGCACCGAAGCACACTGCGGTCACCTCGGCGCAGCTGATCGGCAAGACGATGCCCAACGGCACCGTGATCACCAAGGACAACCTGGCGGCCTGGATCACCCCGCAGATCCCACCGCAGGGCGTTTCCATCGGCAACCAGGACGCCTCGGTGTGGGATTGGGCCGTTGACAACAGCGATCCGGCGCACCCGATCTACCTCGGCGAGCCGGAGCCGGCGACCGAGGAGACACCGAACTTCACCCAGGGCGTAACGGGTCACTTCGGCTCCAGACCCGGCGATTTCTTCATGGGGACCAGACCGGTGATCCTGTTCAACCCCGATACCGGTAGACCGGCGTTCCCGATGCTGAGACCTCATCTCGAACGGCGACCACCATTCGCCCCGAACCTACACTCCGGTGCGCCAGGGCTTGGCGAAACCGCTGATCGAGCACCCGACCCGATGTCGGCCAATCCGTGGCTGGCGCGTCCTGACGGCCTCTGTCCGGCGAACGCGCCGATCAAGAACTTCAACGTGGTCGCCGTCGGGACGACGGTCGATGTGACGACCCGCAACAGTGACGCTCAGGGCATGCTGTTCACCCTGGCGCAGAACAAGGCGGCGTTGCTCAGCGGCCTGCTGAAGAAAGAGCCACTGGCCATACGCATGAACGTCGGCGACTGCGGCGCGGTCACGCTGACGTCCGAGGAGAACGACCAGGACGTGTTCGGTGGCTTCGCCAAGGTCGAGATGCACATCCACCACGTGCAGTTCGACCCGACCGGGTCCGACGGCACCTCCGTCGGGTACAGCTACGAGCACTCGATCCGGCCGTACACGATCGAAGACACCACACTGACGGCCCCGGCCGACGTCGGCGCGACCAGTGTGAC
>JANMNE010000377.1:0-13859 GCA_031373785.1 Ilumatobacteraceae bacterium | reverse complement strand
TGTCGGGGGCGCCTGATTGCCACCGATAGACCGCAGATTCTGTGCACCTGGTGGGCCGCTCCACCGCTTCCAGCGCTGTGACCAGGTCACTCTCGGGTGGAGACGAGGGGAATCGAACCCCTGACATCTACCTTGCAAAGGTAGCGCTCTGCCAACTGAGCTACGTCCCCGAAGGGAGTCCTCAGGATAGCGGGAGGCGTCAAAGATTTCCCGTGCCGATTCTTGCCTTCGCACTGCGGCCAGAGCTGCGGCGGCATCGATCTCTAGTCTGGAGGCATGCGGTCCCCACGCCTCCGTTTCGGCACGTTCCTCGCGCCACACCACCCCATCGGTGAGAGCCCGACGCTGCAGTTCCAGAGTGATCTCGAGCTGGCCACGCACCTCGACCATCTCGGCTATGACGAGTTCTGGTGCGGCGAGCATCATTCCACCGGTTGGGAGATGATCGCATCGCCGGAGATGTTCCTGGCCGCCGCCGGGCAGGTGACCAGCACCATCAAGCTCGGCACCGGCGTGGTGTCGTTGCCGTATCACCACCCGTTCAACGTCGCCCAGCGCATGGTGCAACTCGACCACATGACCAAGGGCCGGGCCATGTTCGGCAGCGGGCCAGGTGCGTTGCCCAGCGATGCCCGCACGCTCGGCATCAGCCCCATGGTGCAGCGCGACCGGCAGGACGAGGCGATGGGTGTGATCATCCGCCTGATGAACGGTGAGGAGCGGTTCAGCTACGACAGCGACTGGTTCACGATGCGCGACGCGGCGCTGCAGATCCTGCCGATCCAGGAACGCATGCCGATGGCCACGGCGTCGAGCATCAGCCCCAGCGGCATGCAGATCGCCGGCAAGTACGGCATCGGCGTGCTCTCGATCGCGTCGACCAGCGCCGAGGGCCTGCAGGCGCTTCCGACGCAATGGGGTTTCGCCGAAGAAGCCGCTGCGCAGCACGGCACAACGGTCGACCGCGCCGACTGGCGGGTGTTGATGAGTTGGCACATCGCCGAGACGAAGGAGCAGGCCCGGCGCGAGGCGGTGCACGGTCTGCATCGTTGGCACAACGAGTACAACGTGCGAGTGCTCGGCCGACCGGGTGCGACCCACGTCGAGGATCCGTGGGATCTGCTCGACCAGGTCGCCGAGAGCGGTGCCGAAGGCGGCGGCGCTGCCGTGATCGGCACGCCCGACGATCTCATCGAGGCCATCGAGAACCTGCAGGAGCTCACCGGTGGATTCGGTGTCGTGCTGGGATTCGCCCACGACTGGGCCAACCGTGAGAACGCTCGCAGATCATGGGATCTCGTTGCCCGCTACGTGATCCCGGCGCTCAACGGCACGGTGCGTCCGATGCAGGCATCGGCCGACTTCGTCGAAGCCAACAAGGCCGAGTTGATCGGCGGTGCATCGGCCGCAGTGATGAGCAAGATCCTGGCCCACGACGGCGCGGCCGCGGCAATGGCCACGACGATGACGCAGATGGCCGAGCGGGCCGCAGCGCGCGCAGCAAAGCACGAGGAGCCGGAGAACGACACCACGTTCCGGCCCGGCGCAGGCCTGCCGAACCCGTCGTCGTAGCGACGCGGTTCAGTCGTCTTTCAGCGCGACCGCGTTCGGTGTGACGTTCAACTTCGGTTCGTACTCGGCGACCTCGACCACGCGACCCTCGCCGAGGTACTTGGCGCGCAGGTCGGTGCGGCACGACTGGCACGGTCCGTAGAACCGCTCGTCGACGTCTGTGCCGCAGCGGGGACAGGTGAACGTGGCGGTGTCGATCAACCGGCCGCCGGGTTCTTCAGCATCGCCCCGGCGAACGCACCGGTGTGCTCGCCGTGATCCATGAACACCTGACCGTTGACGAGCGTGTAGTCGTAACCCGTCGAGCCCTGCACGTAGCGCCCAGCACCGTGCGGGAAGTCGTACACGTACGACGGCGCCGGCAGCTCCAGCGCCTCGAGATCGATCACGTTCACATCGGCGAAACTACCCGCTGTCAACCGGCCGCGACCGGCAAGCCCGAACAAGTCGGCCGTATCGCTGGTCAGACGGCGAATGCCTTCTTCGAGGCTCCAGCGTTTCCGCTCGCGGATCCAGTACGAGAGCAGGAACGTCGGCTGGCTGGCATCGAGGATCTGCCCGACGTGCGCACCGGCATCGGCCAGGCCGAGCGTGACCAGCGGTTCGTCGAGCATCTGCTCGACCGCCGACATCTGCTGGTTGAGGAACGGGAAGCTGCAGACCAAGGTGCCATCGCTCTCCAGTTGCAGCTCGATGTATGCCGCCGCCGCGCTGATCCCGCGATGGTGGGCGATCGCCGCCAGCGACGTTGCCGGATCGAGGTCGTAACGCGCGCCGCGATTCAGTGAACCGTCGAGTGGGTTGACGATGAACAGCTGCGCCAGATCGAGGCCGGGCGGTGTTGCATCAGCCGCCTCGATCAACCTGGACCGCGTCGCCGGATCGCGTAACGCAACCAACTTCTTGCCGTTGCGCATCGCCTTCAGTTCGCGCCAGCACGTGGCGCGGTCGAACGGGCTGCGCGTGTCGAGGCTGAACAACACACCCACGCTGCGAGCCGTGGTCTGCGGTCGCACCATCGCTCCGGTGAGGTTCTCGTGCTTGGCCAGTTCGATGACCCGCGCATACAGATCCGGTCGACTGTCGTGCTGCAGCAAGCCGAAGCTGACGGGACGGCCGCTGCGCCGGCTGACCTCACCCATCCACGCCATCTCGGCACGCGTTCCCGGGATGTCGGCATCGTCTCGTTCGCCCTCGCCGATGCGGCTGGCGCTCTCGAACACCCCCGCGCCATGGCGGCGCAACACCTCGGCGAAGGCGAACAGCTCGTCGGGCTCGGCGTATGTGCCGGGCACCGGACGGCCATCGGGAACCTTGTGGAGGAACGTGCGGCTGGTACTGAAACCCAACGCGCCCCCGCGCAACGCCTCGGCGAGCAGGTCGGACATCGTGTGCAGGTCATCGGCGGTCGCCGGTGCCTGCTCGATCCCTCGTTCGCCCATCGCATACTGCCGGAGCGCGCAGTGGCCGACCATCCCACCGACGTTGAGACCCTTTGGGAGGCGTCGCACGCTGTCGAGGTACTCGCCGTAGGTCACCCAATCCCACGCCAGCCCATCGAGGATCGCCTGGCGGGGAATGTCTTCGACGCTCTCCATCATCGCCGCCAGCACGCCACGGTCCTCGGGTTTGCACGGTGCGAACGTGACCCCACAGTTGCCCATCACGACGCTGGTGATCCCGTGATAACAGCTGCTCGATCCGATGGGATCCCACGCCAGTTGGGCGTCGAGGTGGGTGTGGATGTCGACGAAACCGGGGGTGACCACCCGGTCGGTCGCGTCGATCACCCGCGTAGCCGACCCGACGATCTTGGGAGAGACATCGACGACGTGGTCGTTGATGATCGCCACATCGGCGACTCGTGGCGGTGCACCGGTGCCGTCCACCACCGTGCCTCCGCGTATGAGCATGTCGAAGGTACCCACTCGTTGCCCCCGTCAATTGTCATTTCGGCTCCTGACAAGCCGAAGTTCGAGACCATAGCGGTCCGTCACCCCACAAGTCGATGGCGAGCGGGTTGCAGTTTGGTTACACCCCGTGGCGCTGCAACCTCTCCACGCGGCGCCCTGGTGAGACGCCGGTCACGCGACGCGCAGTGCCCGACCCAATCGGGCGACACCCTCGACGATGTCATCGTCGTCGTAGAAGGCGTAGCTCAGGCGAAGGTGATTGCCCAGCCCTCCGGTCGGTGAGAACTGCGCACCATGACGCACGTCGACGCCGTGCTGCTTGCCCAGCGAGCGCAGCGCTGCACCGTCGGTTCCCGGCGGCAGGCGCAGCCACACGAAGTAGCCGCCGGTCGGCACCTCGAAGTGCACCCACTCCGGCATGTGCTCACGCAGGGCTGCAACCATCGTCGCCGATCGCCGGGCGAACGTCGCCCGCAACCACTCGACGTACTCGTGCTGCGATCCGTTGCGCATCATCGCCGTCGCCAAGGTGGAGGTAACCGGGTTCAGCCCACCGCCGCTGAGGATCAGACCCGAGTCGGCCAGCACGGCAAGTCGCTCGACCGATCCATGGATCCAGCCGAGGCGCATGCCCGGGGCAAGGATCTTGGAAAACGTGCCGAGCGACAGCACGGGCCCCTCGTCGACGTACGCCGACATCGGCAGCGGCATCGGGCCGGGCGCGAACCGCAACAGGTGGTACACCTCATCGGCGACGATCAACACGTCGTCCGCCGTAGCGGCGGCCACCAGGTCGCGCCGGCGCCGCGTCGACATCGTCACACCGGTCGGGTTCTGGAACGAGGGAATCGTGTAGGCGAAGGCAACCCGTTTGCCCGCGGCGCGGATGGCCGCCACTTCGCCAGTGAACGCCTCGACGACGAGACCGTCCTGATCGATCGGCACGCTGCGGATCTCCAGCCCGTGATCGCGAAACATCTGGAAGGCGAGGAAGTAGGTCGGCTCCTCGACGATCACCACATCGCCCCGCTCGGTCAGCACTGTGCACAGCATGTCGAGCGCCTGCGAGTTGCCGTTGGTCGAAAAGAGTTGCTCGGGCGCGACCGTCGTGCCGTACTCCTGCGTCAGGTAATCGCCGAGGGCGACACGATGATGTCCGTCGCCCCACTCGGCTCCGTACTGCAGGAACTCGGTCGAGTCGGCGAACTGCAACGCTGCGGCGCGCCGCACGTGTTCGAGCGGCAGGATCGCGTTGTTCGGCTGCCCGACGCCGAGGTCGATCACCCCGTCGGGCACCACCACTTGCTGGAACTGGATCGTCGGCACCGGTCTAACGTACGTCCATGAGCACCGCAGCCGGAGCAACGGCGGAGATCATCGCCGGCAGCTGTCACCACGACTGTCCCGACACCTGTGGTTGGCAGGTCATCGTCGATCGAACCGGCCCGACGCCCGTTGCGATGCAACTGCGCGGCAATCCCGATCATCCGTACAGCAAGGGCGAGCTGTGCCCCAAGGTCAACAAGTTCCTCGATCGGGTGTACAGCGACGAGCGTGTGCTGCACCCGCTACGCCGGGTCGGCCCGAAGGGCGAGGGCCGGTTCGAGCAGATCAGCTGGGACGAAGCGCTGACAGAGATCGCCGGCCGCTTCCACGAGATCATCGATCGCGACGGTGCCGAGGCGATCATGCCCTACAGCGACGCCGGCAACCAGAGCATGCTGGCCATGGGTTTCCCCGAACGGTTCTGGAACCGGTTGGGTGCCACCCGAGTGCTGCGAGCCATCTGCGGGCCCACCGTCGGCGCCGGCGTGAAGATGACCTACGGCACCACGAAGTGCCTCGACCCGCTCGAGATCTGTCATTCGAAGCTGATCATCCTGTGGGGCACCAACACCAAGCTGACCAATCGCCACCTCTGGCCGACAATCGAAGCGGCCCGCGCCACCGGTGCCCGGGTCGTGGTGATCGACCCGATCCGCACCGTCACCGCCGACGCTGCCGACTGGTTCATCCAGCCGCTGCCCGGCACCGACATCGCCATGATGCTGGCCATCATGCACGTGCTCATCCGCGACGGCCTGACCGACAAGCAATGGGTCGCCGACCACACGCTCGGGTTCGACGAGTTGGCGTTGCACGTCGACGAGTGGACGCCGGAGCGCGCCGCGGCGACGTGTGGTGTAGCGGCCGCCGACATCGAACGACTGGCGGAGTTGTACGGCACGATCCGTCCGGCCGTCATTCGAACACTCATCGGCGCCGAGCACCACGAGAACGGGGCCATGTTCTTCCGCACACTCGCCTGCCTGCCGGCGCTGGTCGGCGCATGGCAGGACCGTGGTGGCGGTCTTGCCCGATCCGTCGGTGTCTGGTCCGGATCGTTGGTCGACGGCAACGCACTGGAGCGCCCCGACCTGTTAGGTGACCGCCAGCCGCGGTGGGTCAACATGAGCCGACTCGGCGAGACGCTGACCGAAGTCACCGGCCCGCCGATCAGGGGCTTGATGGTGTGGGGCTGCAACCCGTTGGTGATCGCGCCGAACAGCGAGAAGATCCGCGCCGGCATGCTGCGCGACGATCTGTTCACGGTGGTGCACGAGCAGTTCGTCACCGACACGGCGCGTTACGCCGACATCGTGCTGCCGGCCACGACACAGATCGAAGCCCACGACGTCGTTGCGCCGTGGGGACACCTGTGGCTCAGCTGGAACGAGGCCGCCATCGAGCCGTGCGGCGAGTCGGTCAGCAACAGCGAGGTCTTCCGCCGGCTCGCCAAGGCGATGGGCTACGACGACCCGGCCCTGTTCGACGACGACCTCTCCGCCATTCGCGATTCGCTGCCCGGCGTCGACGTCGACGAGTTGCGTCGCGTCGGTTTCGTGCGCGTGCCGTATCCCGACGACGGCCGGCCGTTCGGCGACGGCGTGTTCCCCACCGCCAGCGGCCGCGTCGAGTTCGTCAGCGATGCGCTCGTGGCCATGGGGCAGCCGTCGCTCCCCACGTTCGTTCCGCCCGTCGAAGGACCCGGCACAGTGCTGGCCGCTCGGTACCCGCTGCAACTGATGACGCCGAAGCATCACAACCGGTTCCTCAACGCCGGCTACTCGCACCTCCCCGGTCACGGTGGTCGCGAATCGGGACCGTTCGTCGAGATGTGCGCCCACGATGCTGCGGCTCGCGGCATCGTCGAAGGCCAATCGGTCCACGTCTTCAACGACCGGGCATCGCTCGAAGTCCCCGCTCGGATCACCGACCGCGTTCGGCCAGGCCTGGTGTCGATCCCGTGGGGTTGGTGGAGCCGTCACCACCCCGATGGAATGGTTGCCAACTCCCTGACCAACGACACCCTCACCGAGTGGGGCGGCGGCGCGGCGTTCTCCGACACCTTGGTCGAAGTCAGCGCCGGGTAACCCGATCAATGCATCCCGTCTGAGCAGGCATGCGGGGTAGCCTGGCGGGCATGGCAGGCGAGCTGATCTACGCATTTCGAGTCATGCGCCTGCCGCTGCTCGACGCCGGTGGTGCGCCGATCGGTCGCCTCGAAGACATCGTCGTCATTCCCGGCCGAGCAGGGGTCGCGCCACGGGTGCTCGGCTTCGTCGCCACCAGTCAGCGCCGGCGGATCTTCGTCAACGCCGGTCGCCTCGCAGGGATCGACAGCGACGGCGCCCGGCTGCGCAGTTGGGACGTCGACCTCAACCCGTTCAAGCCCAAGGCCGGCGAGGTGTTGATCGGACGCGACATCATCGACCGGCGCATCGGCGACGAGACCGTCAGCGATGTGGCCATGCGTGCCGGTGGCGACGGCCGTCAGACTTGGTGGCAGCTGGCCAAGGTGCGCCTCTCCCGGCGCAGCGCGTTGCGCCGGCGGCCGAGCTACCGATTGGTCGACGTGGCCGAACTGCCCGAGCTCTTCCACACCGCCGGGTCGGAGGTCGCTGCCGAGGTCGCCCGGTTGCGCGACATGCACCCCAGCGACGTCGCCGGCATCGTCCGTTCGATGCCGCTGAGCCAGCGCAAGCAGTTGGCCGAGGCGATGGACGACGAGCGCCTGGCCGACCTGCTCGAAGAGCTTCCCGAAGCCGAGCAGTTGCGCATCATCGAAGGGCTCGACCTCGAGCGCCTGGTCAACGTGCTCGACGAGATGGAGTACGACGACCTCGCCGACCTGCTGGCCGAGATGCCCGGCGAACAACGAACCCGGATCCTCGAGGCGATGGACGCCGAAGACGCCGACCTCGTGCGACGCCTGTTGAGCTACGACGAGGGCACCGCCGGGGCGTTGATGACGCCCGACATCATCATCCTCGGTCCCACCGCGACGGTGGCCGAGGCCCTCGCCGAGCTGCGCAACCCCGACTGGCTGGTCTCGATCGCCGCCCAGGTGTTCGTGGTGCAGCCGCCCTACAAGACCCCGACCGGAACCTACGTGGGAGTCGTGCACTTCCAGCGCCTCCTACGCGAGCCACCGAGCCTCGAGCTCGGGCGCTGCATCGAGGAAGAGCCGACGATCACGCCCGATCTTCCCGAGCGCGAAGTTGCCGAGCGCTTGGCGAGCTACAACATGCTCGCCCTCGGTGTGTGCGACGAGGCCGGTCGGTTGCTCGGCGCGATCACCGTCGACGACGTGCTCGACCGCACGTTGCCGACCGGGTGGCGCCAACGCAGGCGGGTGAGCACGGGGACGGTTCCGCGATGAAGCGCCGCGAAGACCTCACCACCCCTCGCCAGCGCCGCCGGCTCGGCGTGCACTACGACCCCGAGGCATTCGGCCAGTTCAGCGAGACCATCGCCCGCACGCTCGGTACCGCACGCTTCCTCGTGTTCCAGAGCGTGTTCATCGCCTTGTGGATCGTGCTCAACAAGATCAAAGCGTTCGACGGCCAGCAGCTGCAGTTGTTGACATTGTTGCTGTCGCTGCAGGCCGCCTATGCGGCACCGCTGATCCTGCTCGCCCAGAACCGGCAAGAACAACGCGACCGAGTGCAGACCGAGCTCGATCGGCGTGTCGCCGAACGCACCCAGGTCGACACCGAGTTCTTGGCCCGCGAGCTCGCCGGTGTGCGCCTCGGCCTCTCCGACGTTGCCAGCTCCAGCGAGTTGGAAGACCACCTCGAGCGGATCGGTCGGGCCGTCGAGCGATTGGCCGACCGCCTCGGATCACTCGAGACCCGTCTCGACAAGGTCGACGACGACTGACCGTCGTTCAGGGCGCCGACGACTTGGCGACCAACTCGATCAATTCGACCGTGGTCGCCGCGAACTCGTTGGGATGCACCCACGCGCTGAGATGATCGCCGACCAACTCGCGCACCTCCGCACCGAGCGCCTCTGCCAGGGCGCGCTGCTTGCGGGGCCTGACGAGACGGTCGCGCGTCGTGACCAACGCGGCTGCGGGCTTGTGGAGATCGCCCGCCCACGGTCGAGCGTCGAAGCGACTGAGGGCTTGCCCGGCCTGCACGATCGCTTGCGGGTCGTTGCGGCGCATCTCACCACTGAGCCACGGCACGTACATCTGCGTCGGGTGATCCCTGCCGAGCAACCGACGAATGCCATGCCGCAGCCATCGTTGGTAGGCGAACGAGCGCAGCATCGGCCCGATGATCCTCACGGTCTTCCAACGCACGCGGTCGAGTCGCGACGAGCACCACTCGAGGGCTGTCGCTTCGACGACGATCGCCCGCACCAGGTGGGGATGGCGGCGAGCCAGCAGCATCGCCAACGGTCCACCCATCGAGTAGCCGACGGCAATCACCGGGGCGACACCGAGCGCTTCGATCAAGGTTGCCGCGTCGTCGGCGACGTCTTCCAACTCGAACCGTTCCTCGGAGCGAAGACCCCGGCCGTGACCGCGATGGTCGATCGTGATGAACGAACAATGCTCGGCCAACGCCTCGTACGCGGTGAAGAACTGCAGGTCGCCACTGGCGGTCCAGCCGTGCAACAAGATGGCGATGGGTGCATCGGGATCGGAGTGACGGTGGAAGCGGTAGAACAGCTCGCCGCAACCGGGGACCAACAGCGTTCGGCCCTCGGGCAGCCATGGGATCACAGGATTGGTCGGGGCATCGCTCACGCCTCAAACGGTATCGGCGGCGGCCGCTACCACGTCGATGACCGGGCAACTCCGGTGAACTCTTGCAACTGCACACCCAGCTCGACCGCTCGACGTAGGAGCTTGGGCGGATCGAGGGTGGATCCACCGACCACGTGGACGCCCGGCTCGATCGATCCGGCCAGGCACGCCTCGATGCATGCCGACGTCACCGCCGCGGCCAGATGACTCGTCGGGCCGGAGGCACCGGCGATCACGGTGACCCTGGCGCCGTCAGCAGCGGCACCGCGCACCTCGACCCGCACGGCTCCGATGTCGCCGGCCGCGTGGGGCGGCGTCAACATCGGCAATCGGGCCGTCAGCCGGTCACGGCGTGTACCCGAGACGCGGGCGCTGATGCGTGACGCACTCGGGAAGATCCGGTGGAGCAGGAACGGGTCCGGCAATGCCCCGCGGTAGCAATCGCGCGCACCGATCGGCTCGGGAAACCAATCCAGCTCGCGGCCACTGCCACCCGGTCGCTCGATCCACGCGCCGTCGTGCCACCCGATCGCCGTCTCGCCGAGGGCATCGTGGTGCTGTGCGGCGCATGCCGGTCCGGCGGTGCCGTGGGTGGCGACGTGGATCTCTTCGGCCACGTGCAACTGCCGGCAGAGATGGTCGGCCAGCAGGCCCGACAGGCCGGGGCTCATCGCCGCACCGACGATCAGAGCCGCCCCACTGCGCTGCGCACGGTCATGGAGGTCGACCAGGGTGCGCACATCGGTGATGTCGGCAGACATCGACACCACCGAAACCCCAGCGGCGAGGAACTCGGCGGCGAGTTGGGCGTGCGGATGCGGATGGCACAGGGCGACCACATCGGTGACCGCCAGATCAGCAGCGTGGGCAACCGTCACGGCGCCACGCGGCGACCCGGGCGCACCGGGGTCGTAGATGGCCACGTTCGTCCCTTGGCGCAGCAGGTGCGTGCCGATGCGCCGGCCGGTGACTCCATAGCCGACGAGCCCGACGATCGGACCGGCGTCGGGGGCAGTCATGTCGGGGGCAGTTTGAGCTCGCGCCAGCCGCCCTCCTGCGGGGGAACACCCCCCTTGCCGCGTACCCGCAAGATGCCGGCGACTGCACCGGCAAGAGAGAGGGCCACGAAGGCTCGACGCAGTGCTTTCACCGTGGGGCTAGCTGGAATCGAACCAGCGACCTTCACATTATCAGTGTGACGCTCTAACCAACTGAGCTATAGCCCCGTCAACGACGGAGCCGTCAGGCTATCGGGCGGCTTCCACCGGACTCAACCGGCAATTGCCTGGTCCGTCGGGTCGACCGGTGATTCTTCGATGTCGGCGCTGTCGGCGACATCGGATTCAGCGACGTCGGAGCCGTCGGTCGACTCCGCCACCGGCTCGTCCACCACCACTTCGGTGCCGCGCTCGACACGTGGGCGCACCTCTTCTTCCAACACGCTGAGGCGAATGCCGCCGACCAGATCGGTGATGAGGTTGAACAAGGTGGCCAGCAGCACGGACAGTCCCGTGAGCCCGACGGCCACGAACAATCCGGCGATCCAGGCGTTGTGGAAGATCTGGCCGCCGTTGAAGTTGAAGGTCTCCCAGCCGAAGCCCTCGAAGAACTTCTCGACGTTGTCGATGGTGCCCGTCGCGTAGGCGACCTGCCACAGCAACACGCCGGCCACCAACGCGACCGCGTAGAAGAACGCGTTGAACACCAACGCGACTTTGAACACGCTCCAGGTGTCGACGTGACGAACCACCCTGGTGACGCGGCGCACACGCGGCTTCGGGGCACGCCGGAACGTCACCGGCCGGCGGAGTGCCCGGGTCTCGAGAATTGGGCCGATCTGGGTGACGTCGTCGATGGTCGCCGCTTCGTCGTAGAGGATCGGCGCCGGGCTGGTGTCCGGGGTCGTACGCAGGTCCGTCGGCACCAGTTCGGTCGGCGCGAGGTCGGGCACCAAGTCGGCGGGCGCCCAGGTGATCGGTGACGGCGTGATCGATACGAGCTGCGTCGTCGCGGACGGGGCCGGAGCAACCACCTCGACCGTTGGTGCGAGGGCCCTCGCCTCGGAATCGACGACGGCATCGGCAACCGTGTCGGGGCCGTGCGTCTCGGGCTCGTCGGGGGGCGCAGGTGCCAGCGGGAGTGCGACGGAGAAGTCGATCGGCGCATCGATGCTGCCGGTCTCGCGGTGCTTGGCGGTGCGCGGTGTCAATGCCCCCGGTCGGCGCCACACGGTCTTGGCGACGCGGGAGATGCCGAGCGGAGCGCTGGGATCCTCCGTACGCGGATCGACCGGACCGGGACGTGGCGAGCCGTTGCCGTTGCTCTTGGCGGAGCCGGACTTGTTGCCAGGCGGCTTCACACCACCTCCACCCGCCCGCGAACCGGCACGGTTGGAGGCTTGGGGCACACCGCTGTCCACCGGTGCAGTGTAGGCGTCGCGAGCCGACAAGAGTAGGGCACCCGGCCCGTTGCACGCCCCTGGCTGGGGCTACGGCCCATCGGTGGCACGAGCCGTCGCCCGCTGGCCACCGACGTCGACCACCACGGTGATCGCGCCGTCGTTTTCGACGTAGCTCACCAGCCGGGCGCCGTTGTCGGCAGCCAGGCGGCCCGCTTCGGTTCGGCCGCCGTCGATCGCCGCCAAGGCGGCAGCGTCGGCCGCGGTCTGGGCCCGGCCGCGATCGATCACGCGGACACTGAATTGGCCCGTGCCGACAACGGCCAGTGCCGCCATCACCACGACCATCAACAACAGCACGACAGCCTGACCACGATCTCTACGGTTCGCGCGCATCACCACACCTCCACGTCGATTTCCGATTCGGGCACGACCTCGTGCCGGGATGGAGCCGTGGCTCGAGAGGCGAGTTACTCGTCGTTGGCGATGATCAGGGCAACCGAGGCGACCGACTGACCGTCGTCGACGTTCATGACCCGCACGCCGGTGGCGTCGCGGCCCTGCGATGAGATGTCGCGCACGCCCATGCGGATGGCGACACCGTTGCTGGCGACCGCCATGATCTCGTCGTCGAGACCGACCATGAAGGCGGCGACGACTTGGCCCTTCTTGCCGGTGAGGCGGATGCCGATCACACCTTGCCCACCGCGACCCTGCACGTTGAACTTGTCGAGTTGGGTGCGCTTGCCGTAGCCGTGCGACGTGACGATGAGGATTGCCGTGTCGTCGCGGGCCACATCGACGGAGACGACCTCGTCGCCGGCCTTCATCTTCATACCGCGCACGCCCGATGCAGCGCGACCCATCGGCCGCACCTCGTCTTCATTGAAACGGATGGTCGCGCCCTTGCGACTGACCATGAAGATGTCGTCGTTGCCGGCGGTCTCGATCACCCGAACCAGTTCGTCGCCATCGCGGAGGTTCAGCGCGATCAGACCGTCGCGACGGCCGTTGTCGTACTCGTGGAACGAGGTCTTCTTGACGACACCGTGTCGCGTGGCGAAGAACAGGTTGCGTTCGCCGGCAAAGTCGCGGGTGTCGAAGATGGCCTGGATGGTCTCGCCGGCCTGCAACGGCAACAGGTTGACGATCGGCATGCCCTTGGCCGTGCGCTCGCGCTCGGGGATGTCCATCGCCCGCAGGCGGTAGACCCGGCCGCGGTTGCTGAAGAACAGCAGGAACGAGTGGGCCGTGGTGAAGATGACGTGCCGCACGATGTCGTCGGTCTTCAGCTTGGCGCCGCTGACACCGCGACCACCCCGACCCTGCGTCTTGAAGCTGTCGGCGGTGACTGCCTTCACGTACTGCGCTTCGGTCATCACGACTACGAGCTCTTTGTCCTCGACCAGATCGAGATCGGTCATCTCGCCATCGTCGAGACCGATCTGACAGATGCGCGGCGTGGCGAACTCTTCCTTGATCGCCGTCATCTCGCTGCGGATGACCTCGTTGCGAACGGCGGGGTCGGCGAGGATGCCCTCGAGCTCGACGATGCGGGCCCGGACGTCGATGATCTCGCGCTCGAGATCGATGCGGCTGAGCCTGGTGAGTTGGGCCAGACGCATCTCGAGGATGTCGGTGGCCTGGAGCTCGCTGAACTCGAACGGCTCCGCCATCAACCCGACCTTGGCCGCTGCCGGGTTCTCGCTGCGGCGGATGAGGGCGATGATCTGGTCGATGACATCGAGCGCCTTGAGGCGGCCTTCGAGGAGGTGCTCGCGCTCGCGAGCCTTCTTCAAGCGATACTGCGAGCGGCGAGTGATGACGTCGACCTGGTGGCGCAGGTAGCCCTCGAGCGCGGTGCGCAAGTTGAGCGTGCGCGGCACACCGTCGACCA
>JANMNE010000363.1:0-3461 GCA_031373785.1 Ilumatobacteraceae bacterium | reverse complement strand
GCTCAGCACGTGCTTGCCCGTCGGCCAGGTGATGTGGACGAAGTACTCGTCGCGGGAGAAGTGGAACGCGCCCAGGCTGAACTCGCGATAGCCCTGTGCGTTGGGGTCGGTCGATTGCACGTCGGTCAGTGTCATGTCAGTGGTTCCTTGTCAGCTCAGGCAGATGTCGGCCCAGCGCTCGACCGTGTCGTCGCCGAGGATGGTTTGCAACAGGATCACGCTGGGCGACGAAGCGCTCATGCGGTAGGCGGAGTTGGCGGGCAGCAAGGCCTGGTGGCCGCGACGGAGCACGATCCGGCCCATCTTCTTGCCGGCGGGTTCGCCATCGACACGCACCGAGCCCTCCTTGTCGGCAGGGACAGCGGGCGCGTCGAGCTTGACGAGCTCAATGGTGACCTCACCATCCATGCACAGCGGGAACTCGTCGTGCGCGCATGTGCGCCACTCGCTGGTGCCCTCGGCGCGGATGGCCTCGAGCACGTACTGCATGTTCTTGCCAACCGCGACCTTCTCCCACGGCTTCGACGAGTTGGCGACCTCGAAGATGTTGGAAAAGGCGTAGTTCTTGGCCTGGTCGTTGATCAGGTCGATCCCGCCCTTGTCGAAGTCGGCAAGCGACCCGAACTTGGTGACGTACTCGGTCACGCAACCCCCTCAGTGCTCAGTCAAATGTTCGCATTGCGC
This sequence comes from Ilumatobacteraceae bacterium, assembly GCA_031373785.1. Classification (GTDB taxonomy): domain Bacteria; phylum Actinomycetota; class Acidimicrobiia; order Acidimicrobiales; family Ilumatobacteraceae; genus JAENVT01. The sequence goes on along the minus strand of JANMNE010000363.1, from coordinate 2,777 downwards.
ACACTCGTGCGATATGTGAACATTGTCGCGGGAGGTGCTTCGAGTGTCAAGTGACAGGGCGTCAGCTGACAGGGCGTCGAACGACGGCCCGGACCGAGACTACGTCCAATCGTTGAGTCGCGGCCTCACCGTGCTGCAGGCGTTCAACGCCGAGCGACCGGCAATGACGCTTGCCGACATGGCCCGCGCCACCGGGCTCACCCGGGCGACGGCTCGCCGTCTCTTACACACGCTGGTCACGCTCGGGTACGTCTGCACCGACGGGCGCACGTTCGAGCTCACCCCACGAGTGCTCGACCTCGGCTTCGCCTACGTCTCGTCGCTGCAACTCCCCGACATCGCCCAGCCGTTCATGGAGGCGCTGTCCGATCGCGTGCACGAGAGCGTGTCGGCGTCGGTGCTCGACGACACCCAGATCGTGTACGTGGCGCGCGTCAACACCCAGCGGATCATGGGCATCTCCTTGGCGATCGGCTCGCGGCTCCCGGCTGCGTGGACGTCGATGGGGCGGGTGATGCTGGCCGGCCTCACCGACTTGCAGCTGGATGAGTTCCTCGACGGTCTCGTCTTCACCGCGCTGACGATGCAATCGATCACCGACCGAGACGCGCTGCGATCAGAGATCCACACCGTGCGCACCCAGGGATACGCCTTGATCGACCAGGAGCTCGAAGTAGGAATCCGATCGGTTGCCGCGCCGCTTCGCGATCGCCGCGGCCGAACGCTGGCGGCGATCAACGTCGGCACCCACGCAGCCCGCGTCACCTTGAAGGAGTTGCGGGGCGTGATCCTGCCCGACCTCCTCGACACGGCACGCCGCATCGAGAGCCAGTTGGCCAAGCGGTGACGTCGTCAGGCCGACAGACTTTCGACGAAGTGTGTAGGTTCGATGCACACACCCTGCATCGAACCTACACACTTCGCCCGCTGGCTTGCACTCGTCGGCAAGTCGGGTGAGAGGCCGCTGGTACGTTGTCCGGCATCCACCCGCTGATCGGTCGCGTCGAGGTCCTCGTCGATCAACTGCGTCGCCGCGGCATCGAGGTGACCACGGGCGCGGTGATCGATGCGTTCACCGCGCTGACGCACCTGCCGCTCGATGAACCCGAATCGGTCAAGGCCGGGCTCCGGGCAACGCTCGTGAAGAGCTCCGATCCGATGGGCGAGTTCGATCGTGCCTTTCGATCAGCGTTCGCAACCGCCGACGTGGCGTGGCCCGGCGACGGTGCCACCGACGCTCTTGAAGGGCCGCCCGCGGCCGCATCCCCCAGTCAGATGTCGGCTGCGCTGATGCAGGCGATGCAACAAGGTGACGAGGCGCAGATCGCGTTCCTCGCACAGCAGGCTGTCGACGCCCTCGCCGGATTCGACGACGACGGCGAGCACAGCGAGCGCTACTACCTGCACAAGATCATGCGCGCCATCGACCTCTCGCGCATGCTCAGCGCGGCGATGCAACAACTGCGCCGCGAGGGCGAGCTGACCGAGCTGGAACTGGTGCTGGCGCGCAACGAGTTCGCCGCGATGCTCGAACAGTTCCGCCGGCGCCTGGCCGCCGAGATCGCCGCGCGGATGCACGCGGGTGGCACCGCCCAGCACGTCGATTTCGACATCGGCACGGGCCTTGCCGACCGCGACATGCTGCAGCTCTCGTCCTTGGAGCTCAGCGAGCTCCGGCGCGTCGTGCAACCGCTGGCCCGGCAGCTGGCGGCGCGCATCAGCAGCCATCGGCGCCTGCGCAGCACCGGCCGGTTGGATGCGCGCCGAACCGTGCGGAGATCGCTGCAGGCCGGGGGCGTTCCCCTCGATGTCGTCATGCGGCGCCGACATCCTCATCGTCCCGAGCTCGTGCTGCTCTGCGACGTCAGCGGATCGGTCGCCGAGTTCGCCCAGTTCACGTTCACCCTCGTGCACGCGCTCCACGACGAGCTGCGCCGCGTCCGCAGCTTCGCGTTCGTCGACGGGATCGCCGAGGTGACCGACCTGTTCGAATCGGCGCGACACGAGATCCACGTGAACCGGTTCGTCGAGCGGCGCGGCGTGCTCGGCGACGATGGGCACAGCGACTACGGCCGAGCCCTCACACGATTCGTCGAGCACCACCTCGCCGACGCCGTGTCATCGCGCTCGACGGTGATCATCTGCGGCGACGCCCGCACGAACTACCGCCCGGACGGATGCGAAGCGCTGCGAACCATTGCCGATCAAGCCCGGCGAGTCTTCTGGCTGAATCCCGAGCCCGAAGCGGAGTGGGGCGCGACCGATTCGGCGATGGACGAGTATCGGGCGTACTGCCGTGGCGCGTTCGAGGTGCGCTCGTTGCGACAGCTGGGCGACGTGATCGCCTCGCTGGTCTGACCCGTAAACTCGATGACATGAATGATCCTGTGGTGCAGGAGGTTCCGCTGGGATTCCAGTGGCCGACAGCCGATCCGTTCTTGTTCTGCGTCCACCACCTCGACCTCTACCCCGCCGGCAACGGGCGGTTCGGGCCCGACCCGACCACGCTGGAAGGCCGCGAGATCGGCTCCGACTTCGAGCCACGCGACGGTTGGCGGATGTACCACGGCCACGAGGTGCCCGGCTTCCCACAACACCCGCACCGCGGTTTCGAGACCGTCACGCTCGTGCGCCGAGGGCTGATCGATCACAGCGACTCGCTCGGTGCGACGGCGCGATTCGGTCGCGGCGATGCGCAGTGGCTCACCGCCGGCGCGGGCATCGTGCACAGCGAGATGTTCCCGCTCGTCGACACGGTCGAGCCGAACCCGACCGAG
>JANMNE010000332.1:0-9269 GCA_031373785.1 Ilumatobacteraceae bacterium | reverse complement strand
GATGGCCCGCCGGCGGTGTTGAGCGCGACGCGTGTCGGGCTCGTGGTTCGTGCGCAGCAAGCGCTTCAGGGCGCGAGGACCATCCGGTCGCCCGAGCACCGTCGCAACCAGATCGGCGGTGACCCGGAACCGAGACGTGAGGGGTTCGGGGCTGCCAGTCACGAGGCGCTGCATCGAGGCCTCGTCGTAGTGGACGAAGCCTTCGGGGGCCTTGGCCTTGGTGGCCCTGCGCCGCGCCTTCGGGTCGTCGCCGGCTTTGGCGAGCGCCCGTGCATTCTCGATCGCGTGGTCGGGCGCCTGCACCCAGACGTGACCGTCGGGGTCGAATCCGGGACGACCCGCCCGACCTGCCAACTGATGGAATTCACGCACGCTGAACATCCGTACTCGTGATCCGTCGAACTTGGTGAGGGCAGTCATCAGCACCGTGCGGATCGGGATGTTCACGCCGACGCCGAGCGTGTCGGTTCCGCAGATCACCGGGAGGAGCCCGGCACCGGCGAGGCGTTCAACGAGGCGACGGTACCGGGGGAGCATCCCGGCGTGGTGGACGCCGACACCGTTGCGGATCAGCCGGTCGAGCGTCTCGCCGAAGCCACGACGCATCTTCTCGCCGGCCATGGCCGCGACGATCGCTTCTCGCTGCGCACGAGTGGTCACCGACATGCTGACCAGCGCTTGAGCTCGTTCGATTGCTGCGGCCTGGTTGGCGTGGACGACATACACCGGGCTGAGATCTTCCTTCACTGCCTCCAGCACGCTGTCGGCCACCGACGTCATCCGCCACTGGTGGTACAGCGGCGTCGGCCGATCCACCGACGTCACTGCGGTCACCGAACGGCCGGAACGCCGCTCGAGGTCGGCGATGATGGGGGTCATATCACCGAGCGTCGCCGATGCGAGCAACATCTGGCAGTCCGTCATTTCGAGCAGCGGGATCTGCCAGGCCCAGCCTCGATCGCGATCGGCGTAGTAGTGGAACTCGTCGAGGCATGCGAAGCCGAAGCCGCCGGTGGCTCCGTGCGCGAGTGCATGATTCGCCAGCACCTCTGCCGTGCATACGAGCACCGGCGCGCTCGGGTTGATCGACGCATCACCAGTGGCCAGCCCGACCTGCTCGGCGCCGAGCAGGTCGACGAGATCGAAGAATTTCTCGGCGACGAGGGCCTTGATCGGCGCGGTCCACACTGCACGTCGACCGGAGTTCAGCGCAAGCACGATCCCAGCGATGGCGACCAGACTCTTCCCGGAACCGGTCGGCGTCGCCAGCACGACATGTTCGCCGGCCGCGAGCGCGAGCGCCGCCACCTCCTGATGGCTGTACAGCGGGCGTCCCCCATCGTTTGCCCACTCAGCGAAAACATCGAGCACCGTCGATGGATCGGCACCGGGAATCGGCAGGAGGTCGACAAGTGCAGCCATGTCTCGCCCAGTGTGGCCCGCGTCTGACCTCTTCGTGCCGTCCCGTCCGCTCGACGCGCCCGTCGGCGGCCGAGCTGCACGGTGTAGATCGCAAATCGATGTACGAGGACGCCGGACCCGATGTAGACCCTGACGTCTGGGTCATCGGTGGCGAGCGTGTTGTCGTCGTAGTTGGCGGCGAGCCGGTCTCGAACAGCGGGCAAGTCGAATAGCAGAAAGTCGGTGACTGATGGCGTTCCGTCGGCGCTGCGCTCGCCCGGAAGGAGCGTGTCGATGCGGTCGGAGAATTGTTCAGTGAAGCGGACTTGGCGTTCAGGCGCGCTGGCGACGTTGCTTGCCGAGCGCTTGCGCAGTGGCGAGTACCTCTGACCGGAATGGCTCGGGTACGTCGGACGAGATGATGCGCTCGGCAACGGAGGTGATGGCCGGCAACCGGTTCTGGTTCACCGCCGGACCGGCGGCGCTCGGCTTGCTGATCCACATGATGACCGGGGCCGCGTTCGGGATCGGGTTCGCCCTCCTCGCCCGGCGTGTGTCCGCGTGCGGCACTCGTGCCCGCCGGAGCCGCCTACGGTCTCGCCGTGTTCGTCGTGTCAGCGTTCGTCGGTCTCCCCGTGTCAGCCAGGATCACCAACGCAGGCACCACGATTTCGGACATGGCAAGCATGGTGGGATGGGCCACGTTCGCCGTCGAACACATAGTGTTCGGCATCGTGCTGAGCACCATCGCCCTCGGAACCACATCAACTGGCGGTCACACCGCCACCGTCGGCGCCACGCGATCGGCGATGCTGTCGCGATGACCTCCCCGAACGCGGCACCGGCCCAGCGGATCGTGAGGCTCGTCGGGGTCTATGACGCCGACAGCACCCTGCGCGGTGAACTCGCCTACTGGGTCGGTGCTCGGCTTGGTAGGCGACACTGCTCGCTGTGCGACATCACGCACGGCTCCCTCCGGCAACGCCCGGAATGGAAGGTCTGCCAGGCCGCGCTGCCCACTCCTTTCGAGACCTATCACCGCAACGACCAGCCCGCCGCCGTTCGTGTTGTGGCCAACGGCCAGGCACCTGTTGTCGTTGCCGAGACGACCGGCGGAAACGTACTCGTTCTCGCGCCGGAGGAACTCGACGCCTGTGGAGGTTCGATCGAGTCGATGGTCGATGCAATAGAACGAGCAGCAGAGCGGCACGGGCTCGTCTGGACAGCAGAGTGACACTCAGCATTGGCGACAGGCTGCCGGACGTCGAACTTGTCGATCACCGAAACCGGCCGTGGCCCACGAGTGCGATGCGCGGCTGGCCGCTCGTGCTGATCCTTCATCGACACCTCGCTTGACCGCATGCTCGGGGCCGCACGGGGGTCGAACCGTCAGGTGTGGTCTCTCGGCACCATCCGGACCCACGTCAGACTGCTGCGTGCTGGACACCGCCTCCGCATACCCACCGAGGACGTCCATCAACTCGGTGCCGACGCCGTCATCGGCCGTGACGGGTCACTGCGCTACCTCTCGCTACCGTCGACGCCCGATAGGCGGCCCCCGGTCGCTGAGCTGATCGCCGCCCTCGACTGACCGAACCTTCGACGAACGACCGTCCGGGGCGGGACAGACGGCACGATTCGCCGTCCTAGACCTGCCTGACGCGCAATCAACGCAGCCAGCGCCCTCCGGATGCGAGCGGCGGAGGCGCAACGGCTCAGGCTTGGACGATCTCGACGACGACGTTGGTTTGCTCACCGGCCTCGAGTCGTTCGAGCATTCGAACTTGCTTCTTGATGGGCAGGACGAATGAGCCTCGCTTGACGTCTGGAAAGAGCGAGGTGTGCCAAGTGGTGGCTCCGATCGTGGCCAGCACCTTGACTGAGCCGAAGCCGTGTCTCGCCGGCGATGTGAGTTGGTCGATCTCGTCTGCTTGGTCCAAGGGCAGGGTGACGAAGTGCCACGAACCCTCTCCTTGGTGGCGCCAGAGCTGCGCGTCAAAGGCGTAGCTCGTCGGTCGAATTCGTGGCCGAGTTCGCCGGGACGAAGGCTGTTTGTTGTCGAGTTCAACGAGGAGGCTTTTGGGTGCCACGGTTCGATAAGCGTCCTCGATGATTGCGGTGATTTCCTGCCAATCGACCGCGAACTCGCCGGACGTGTCGAGGTATACACCGAGCCAGGCTGAGAAGGTCCCGGAGGCGGACGTCGGGGGCTTGAAGAACCGCTCGGGTTCAGTGCTGAGGAGTTCGTCTTGAACCCCCGGCGCGCTGGGACACCAGATTGAAGTCCGCCCGTCGCCGCGGTGATTGTCGTGGTAGTAGCACAGCGCCCACTTGTCACGGACGAAAAAGCATTCTGCGCCGTGGCTGGGCCGGCGGTGAAGTTCGCCGCCACCGTCCGAAGAGATGCACGCAGCCCGGGCGTCGATGTTGCGCCGCCTCGGCCGCCGACACGCGGCCTGCGTCGCCACGTACAGCGTCTCGAACGTCACCTCGCGGGGTCCCCGCACTGCTCGGAGTACCTGGCTCAGCTGCGCGTGACTATCGACGTGCTTGGTCACGCCGATCCCGATGACCTCACCGACGACGCGATCGACGAGCTCGTGCATTTGTACCGGCAGTGGCGCGCCGACGGCTGACGACTCCCCAATACAACATGCCCGCACGGTGGTCGGCGTACCTGGTCTTGAGACTATTTCGTTGTAACGACTCGCTTGGGTTGGGAGACCTATTCGTCGCGGTGATTCGGGCCATCGTCGCCAAACCCAACGACAAAGGAGTCACAAAATGATACGACATCGTGTACTGGCGATCGGCGCAGCTGCCGCAGCCCTCATGGCCTTCGTGCCATCACCGAGTGTGTCCGCGAAGAGCGCCCGCACGTTCCTCTCGAGCGTGCACGTGAACCCGGACCAGACCGCCACCTTCCCGCTCCGACACGGCGTGACCACCGACGGCCGCGACCTGTGGTTCGTGATCATCGACGCCAGCAACAGCAACGCTGGAGCGCGGTTCGGCGTCAACCAGTCGAACAAGCTGCAGAACGTACGCGGCACCACCGCCGTCATGAAGGTCACCGAGAGCAACGGCACGTGGGTCTTCCCGGCGACCGTCGACTTCGCCCCGAATCGCGTCGTGGTCGGCACCCCGGGCACCGGCTTCCCACCGGTCGAGGTGCATGCCGGCTCGGTTGGTGAAGCCGGCTACACACCGCTGATCCAACTGCCGGACGGCACCGTGCTCAACGCCCCGCAGATCACCAACGCCACCGGTCAGCACGACAAGGTGGTACGCATCGACCAGGCAGCCGGCACCGTCGACCTCAAGTTGACCAACGGCTTCTCGCGCGGCGAGAAGGTGCTGTACGTCTCGACTGACGCGACCATCGAGCTTGCGGCCGCCCTCGAAGGCGCGACCCTGGCTCCGGCACTCGCGGCCGCACCGAAAGTCGGTCAAGACGGCACTGATCAGGCCCGCACCTCGCTGGCGGCGTTCGTCAACGGTCCGACGGGTGCTGCTAACCCGCAACGACAGGGCCTCAACTCGGCGCTGTTGGGTGAAGGCGATCCGCTGAATGTGTTGGCGTGGATGCCGAACCAGGGTCGGTACAGCCCGCTGTGGGACGTGTTCCTGACGGAATGGGCGGCGGGTCAGACCCCACGCCAGGTCACCCAGTTCACCGATGTTGCCGACCTCGCCAAGTCGGGTGCGGTCACCAGCCCCGGTGGCGCCCCGTGGGGTGCAGCGGGTGTGATCGTCAACTGCCCGATCGTCGCACTCGTCTAGATCCCGTTCGCCTACGAGGGAGCCGCGGAGACACCGCGGCCCCCTCGTACGCTAGGACCTGCTATGACGGACCACATCTCAGCGCCAGAACGATCCGGCAACATTGGCAGCAGTCCACCGATCAGGGTGCGACTTGGCTGACGGTGTTCGACGGCACGTACAGGCGGCGGCCTTCACAGGACACGGGCATCGTTCACGCGGAGTCGGTTGAGTCGTCCTCAATCGTCGAGCCAGGCGAGTAGCGGCCGGTATCGGCTGAGCTCGGCTGCTGTCCAGGAGATGAACCGAGAGCGGGACCCGCAAGCCCGATCTGGCCGACACCGAGCAGCATGGTCGTGGCGGTGATCCGCATGATGCACGCCGGCGACTGATGAGGCTCGACGTCGCCGATCCAGAACATGAAGTCGAGATGAGTCTTGTACGGCGTCTTGTCGTGGCTGAATCGCGTGTCACAGTTGATCCGGAACAGCGACCGCCCGACTCGGGGCTCGCCTTGCGAGCGAGGATGCACGAACTCGCGCAGCCTTGGGACGACAGCGTCGACGAAGGCCGCCGATGGTGACGACAGGCTGCGTCCGTACTGCTCTCGATGAGCGTCGAAAAACTCGCTCGTGTTATTGCCGGAAAGTTTCACAAGAAAGTCCCAGGCCTCGGTCGGGAAGCCGGTGAATGCCGTCACCGCTTCTTCCTTGCGGGTGCCGGGTGAGCGATTGCGAACTCCAGAGCTTCGTCGAGGAGGCGTTTCCAACTGCCTGATCGGTTCTGACCGGCCGATCAATCAGGGACCGGACGAGTCGAGCCAGCGCTTGTAACACTTCGTCCGGCTGGCAGACAAAGCATCATGCCGCAGCTCTCCTTTGCCAACCTGGCCATCTGTTTGTCGATCGCTTTCAGCTCTCGCCTCTTGCTCGGTCTCGTACCGCGTGTTCGTTTGCCCGGCGAAGTCGTGGAGATCGCTCTCGGGATCATCCTCGGGCCGGCAGTGCTCGGATGGGTCGAGGTCGATGAGCCCGTCAAGATCCTGGCCTTGGTCGGACTGGCCTTCACCTTGTTCCTCGCTGGTCTCGAACTCGATCTGAGTCGGCTGCGGGGTTCCTTGTTGCGGGTTGCCGGGGCAGCGATGGCGGTCTCGGCCGGCCTGGCCGTCGTGGTGTCTGTTCTACTGTCAGCTGTCGGTTTGATCGCCGACGCTCGCCTCGTCGCGGTGGCCTTGTGTGCAACTTCACTCGGCCTCGTCGTCCCGGTCACCAAACAGGGTGGCTTCGAAGATCGTCAGCTCGGACAGTTGGTGATCGCCGGGGCAACACTTGGCGACTTCGGGGCGATCATTGCCTTGTCGCTGCTGTTCTCTCGTGATGCTGCGACGGCGTCCACGCGCTTCACTCTGCTCGCGGTCTTCGTGTCGCTGATCGCACTTGTGGTGTGGGCGATTCGTGCCGGCGGTCGCCGGATGCGGATTGAGGACGTGATCACCAGGCTGGCGGACACGACCGCGCAGATCAGAATTCGTGGCGTCGTGTTGCTGATCATCGCCTTCGCATTCTTGGCCGAGCGGACCGGGCTCGAGACGATCCTTGGTTGCTTCGTCGCCGGCGCCGTGATCGGCACCGTCGACCGCGATGGTGCTCGGAATCATCCGTTGTTCCGGGTCAAGCTCGACGCGATCGGTTTCGGGTTTCTCGTGCCGATCTTCTTCGTCAGCGCAGGAATCCGCTTCGATCTGCGCGCCCTGCTCGACGATTCCTCGACACTGGCGCTGGTCCCGGTGTTCTTGATCGCCTTGCTCGTCGTGCGCGGCGTTCCGGCGTTGCTGTACCGCGGCCAACTCGCCTCGCGACGGGAGGTCGTGATCGCAGGATTGTTGCAGGCAACGTCTCTGCCCTTCATCGTCACGGCCACGATGATCGGTGTGGAGATCGGTGCGTTGACGGCCGGGGTCGCAGCGGCGTTCGTCGGCGCCGGGTTGTTGTCGGCATTGATCTTTCCGGTCGTTGCCCTGACCTTGGCTGGGCGTAACGATGCCATGGTTGTGCACACTGCACTCGTATGAATGAACTGCTACCTCTTCTTGACCTGGACACCTTCGTCTCGACCCGACATGGATTGCATTGCGTCGCTGAACACGTCGTAGCCAAGGCACGGTATGTCGACGACGGTGAGATCCGTTTGGCGGCCTCCTCCAGCGGTTTCGCCACTCCGTTGCTGGCTGACAAGAGCCGGGTGTGGGTCGACGCCGACGAATTGGTGGTCGACGGCCCCGGCGGGTCTCGATGGCATCGCCTCAGCACCGTTGGAGAGGCCGCAGCGTTCGTCGGTGTCGAGCCCGGGTTCCCGAGCGAGCTGTATCCGCCGGCAACACCGCTCCACGTCGATGAGCCGCTGCGCCTCGACCGACACGCGGCCGAGGCCTTGACGGCGTGGAATGCGTTCTGCGCAGAGCTGCTCGCTTCATTCGCCGCCGAGATCGCCGACGCCAACCCGTCGCCTTTGATCCTGTGGCCTGAGCACTTCGACCAGGCGTTCTACACCGAGGATGCCCAAGAGACCTTCCGTGCCAACTACGGCGCCTCGCCCGGCGACGATGGCCATCCCGAGCCGTACCTCTATGTCGGCCCATGGCAGACGCCGGCCGCCGATCCCTTCTGGAACGCTTCGAGCTTCAACGGCGCGGTCCTGCCGCTCTCCCTCCTAGCGGCTTCGGTCAATCCGGCGGAGACCGGGTTGCAGTTCTACCGCGCCGGCCGCGCCCGGCTGACGCCCTCGCTGAGCGTCTCACCCGATCGGGGCTGAGCGTTCAGATCTGGGCGCCATCCGCATCTCACTTGGCCTGAATCGTTGAACGACGTTGGCACCCAGATCATCCGAGCGGGGGACTTGCTAGAAGGGCCGAACTCGGGCGACGTCCGCCGCCAGTCCTTACAGACCGGCGGCTTCGAGAAGGCGCAGCCAAAGCTCGGACATCGTCGGAAAGGCCGGCACGGCGTGCCACAGGCGGTCCAGCGGAACCTCACCGACGATTGCGATCGTGGCCGAATGGACCAGCTCGCCGATCTCGGGTCCGACGAAGGTAGCCCCGACCACCACGTTGCGGTCGTCGTCGATGACAAGTTGGCTGCTGCCGACGGTCGATGTGCCGCGGGCGGCGGCCGCGGCGACGTGTCCGGTCTCGTAGCGAACCGTGCGCACGTTGAGGCCCTTGGCGCGTGCTTTGGCTTCAGTGAGCCCGACCGAGCCGATCTGGGGATCGGTGAACACGACCCCGGGGACTGCGACGTGGTCGGCCCATGCCGTCATGGGCTTGCCGAGGATCACATCGGCGCAGATACGTGCTTGGTACTTGCCCTGATGAGTGAGCAGCGCTCGTCCATTGACGTCACCGATTGCGTAGAGCCAAGCTCCATTGGCGCCAGTAGCGCGCAAGGAATCGTCGACGTCGATGTAGCGACCTGGTTCCAATCCGATGGTGTCGAGTCCGAGGTCGGCCGTCAGTGGTCGTCGACCGACTGCGACGAGCAATTCGTCACCCTCGACAACCCGATCATCGTCCAGGCGCAGCCGAACAGGCCCGTCGTTACCGTCGCGTTCGGCGGCAACCGCCTTCGACCCGACGATGACGTCGATGCCGTCTTCCTTCAGAGCCACGGCGAGCTGCTCTCCTGCGAAGGGCTCGTGCATCGACAGCAACCGGGCCGAGGCCTCGACGATCGTCACCTCGGCCGAACCGAGTCGCTTCCATGCTTGGGCCATCTCGACGCCGACAACGCCGCCGCCGAGCACGATCAGCCGACGGGGGACCTCTTTGGCCGAGGTCACTGCCCGGCTGTCCCAAACAGCGATGTCACGAAGGCCTGGAATCGGCGGAATCGCAGCTCCTGAACCGGTGGCAACGACGACGGCCGTGGAAGCGCGCAGCACACGGATGGATCCGTCGGTCGTCGTGACGTTGACGACTCGCTCGCCTGAGATCCTGCCGCGGCCACGGACCAATGTCGCGCCGACGCCATCGAGCCAGCGGACCTGACCTTCGTCATTCCAGTTGCTGGTCAACTCGTCGCGGCGGGCGAGCGCTGCTGCGACATCGATTG
>JANMNE010000284.1:0-12443 GCA_031373785.1 Ilumatobacteraceae bacterium | reverse complement strand
GTGATCACTTTGGAAGATTGGGCGTTGATTCGGAGGCTGGCTGCGGAGGGGGTTCCCAAGACGCAGATCGCTGATCGTTTGGGGATCTCGCGGAACACGATGACCCGGGCGGTGGCATCGGCAGAGCCACCGAAGTATGAGCGGACGCCGGTGGAAGCGACGTCGTTCACGCCGTTCGAGGAGCGCGCGCGTTCGATGCTGACGGAGTTCCCGGAGATGCGGGCAACGGTGCTCGCGGAGCGGGTCGGCTGGTCGGGCTCACCGTCGTGGTGTTCCGTGAGAACGTGGCTCGTCTGCGACCTGAGGCAGCGCCGCCCGGACCCGGCTGACCGGCTGGTGCGGGCACCCGGTGACGCCGCCCAGTGCGACTTGTGGTTCCCGCCAAAGCGGATCCCGCTCGAGGACGGCACGACCGCGCTGTTGCCGGTGCTGGTCATGGTCCCTGCGCACTCGCGGTTCATCCGCGGCGAGATACACCCTGCCCAGCATCAGAGCCGGCATCGACCAGCCCGACGCGTAAACTCAACAGACACCTACGGGCTGAACCCAACCAGCGTGAGCGGCTCACACCCTCATCACGCCGGCCCGCTGTCAGCTGACGCAGGGCTCGCGCACTGCGTCAGCTTCACAGGTCCGATCACCCGGCGTCTTTGGCCCCTTGGAGCACCCCGTACATCGCCTGCACCAGAGCGACAGCCACGAACCCGACGATCACACCGACGAAGATGATCATGATCGGCTCGAACATCGTCGTGAACCGCTTGATCCGGCTCTCGAGCTCGCGGTCGAAGTACATGCTGGCCACCTCGAGTTGCTGATCGAGCGTGCCGGTCTCTTCGCCAACCTTGAACATCTGCTTGGCAGCACCCGGGAAGAGCTCGGTGGCGGCCAGCGGCTTGGCAAATCCGGCGCCCTCCAACATCTCGGCCTGAGCAATCTCCAGGCGCTCGCGGAACACGACGTTGGAAGTGGCATCGGTCGTGGTCTTCATCCCGTCGGGCAGTGGCACGCCCGCTTTGACCATCGCCGCCAGGATGCGGCAGAAGCGCTCGAGGATGGCGTACTCGACGATGCCCTTGATCACCGGGATCCTCAAGATCAGCTTGTCTTTGACCGGTCGGCCACCCTCGGTCTTGAACAGCCAGTAGATCCCGCCCGCAACGGCGCAGAAGAAGCTGAACGGGATGTACCACAATGTGCTGAACAGCGTCGCCACGAACAGCAGCGAGCGCGTGGTCAGAGGCAGCTTGGCATCGAGTTCCTCGAAGAGCGGCTTGAACTGGGGGAGCACGTAGCCGGCGAGCACCACGACCGTGAACATCGCCATCACCATGACGACTCCGGGATAGGAAAGGGCCGAGACGACCTTCGACCGGGTCTCGACTTCTCTCTCCAGGTAACCAGCGAGACTTTCCAGCGTCTCATCGAGCTTGCCGGTGAGCTCGGCCGACTGGACGATTCCGATGTAGTAGTTCGGGAAGGCTTCCGGATGCTTGCCCGCTACCTCGGAGAGAGTGCCGCCGTTGCGCAGATCGTCGACCATCATGGTGATCGTCCGCTGCAGGGCGACGTCCTCAGTCTCGTCGCCGATGATCTGCATCGCCTCGGTGATCGGGATACCGGCCTTCACGAAGACCGCGAGCTGGCGCGTGAAGTGCATCAGCTCCTTCTTCTTGACCTTCTCCTTGGTCAGCTCGAAGTCGAGCGCTCCGCGCTTCTCCTGGATCTTGACCGGGTACAGGTTTTGGTCCAACAGGGAGGCGCGAGCGTCGCCGATCGTGTCGGCTTTGGTCACGCCTTCGATGGACACTCCGCTGGCGTCGATGGCTGCATATGCGAACCTTGGCATTTCGTGGGCTCCTAGCTGGCGTACAGGGTCTTGATGACTTCGGGGACGGTGGTGACGTCGTTCTCGACGAGCGCCATGCCTTCGCGCAGCATCGTGCGCATGCCTTGGGCGACGGCGAGCCGACGGAGTTCTTCTGTGGTTGCCCAGCCGACGATCAGACGGCGGAGCTCCGGCGTGATGCGCAGCAATTCGTACACACCGATGCGGTCGCGGTACCCGGTGCCGGCGCAGAAGTTGCAGCCGGCCCCGTGGAAGAACTGCGACTTGTCACTGCCGCCACTGTGTTGGCGGAACGCCGACAACTCGTCGGCGCCGGGGGTGTACGGCTCCTTGCACGCATCGCAGATGCGGCGCAGCAGTCGCTGCCCGATCACGCCGACGACAGCCGAGGCGATGAGGAAGGCCTCGATGCCCATGTCGAGGAATCGATGGAGCGCGGCGACAGAGTCGGTGCCGTGCAGTGACGACAACACGAAGTGACCGGTGAGAGCAGACTGAACAGCGATACGTGCTGTATCGGCATCTCGGATCTCACCCACGAGGATGACGTCAGGATCTTGACGAAGAATTGCTTTTAGGCCTGTCGCAAAGGTCAAGCCGGCTTGCTCGTTGGTCTGAATCTGGTTGATGCCGGGGAAGACGTATTCAACGGGATCTTCGACCGTGGTGACATTCATCCCGGTGGAATTGACTTCCAGCAGCGAGGCATACAACGTGGTGGTCTTGCCGGCGCCGGTCGGCCCGGCACAGATGACCATGCCGAACGGCGAATGAATCATCTTCGAATAATGCAGGTATGTCTCACGGGGGAAGCCGAGCTCGGACAAACCGATCATCGAGCGGCTCTTGTCGAGGATACGCATGACGATCTTCTCACCGAACACGGTCGCCACGCTGGCGACACGGACGTCGACGTCCTTGCCATCGATGACGGTGGAGAACTGACCATCCTGCGGCTTGCGCTTCTCGACGATGTTCATCCCGCTCATGATCTTGAGACGGCTCGTGAGAGCACCGTGGGCGCTGATCGGCAGGCTGAAGGCCTCGACGAGGTGTCCGTCGATTCGGAACCGAATGCGCATCTTCTCGTCCAGCGGCTCGATGTGGATGTCGGACGCACGATCGCGCATCGCCTGGCTGACGATCCGGCTCACCAACTGGATGATCGGGGCCTGGTCGTCGAGGCTGACCTCCGCAGCTACTGCAGCGACTCTGCTCTGATCGTCGCCGACTTCGAAGACTCTGACCAACTTTTCGATCTCGTCATCGGCGCGGTAGGTACGGTCGATGAACGTGCGGATGGTGGCCGGGTCTGCAACCGTCCAGCGGACAGGTCGGCCGGCGGCCGCCTCGACGGCGCGACGTCGGGCCGGGCTCGGGTCGGCGGCGATGACGACGATGCTCCCGCCCTCCTCGGCAATGCCGATCACGCAATGGGCGCGGACGATCTTCTCGTCGAGGAACTCCTTCGCGTTCTCCGGCAACTCGATCGACTTGGAGTCAAGCAGGGCGACCTCGGTGACCAGTGCGATTGCTTTGGCCACTTCACCGCGATCGACACCGAAACGACCCAGCACGATGTCGGCGAACTGCAACAGGTCGCCATTGGCGCCCGCCAGCGCACTCGCCAAGTTCTCGGCACTGAGTTGCTCACTCTCGACCAGCATCTGACCGACCCGCATGCACTCGGCTGACGCCTCGCCGGGTACCGCGACAGCGGCCTGTGGACGGGGCAATGACGGCGATGCGTCAGGTGATTCTTTCGACTTTTGGAACAATGCCATGATGCCCGTCTTCCGCCAGTGGGGCGCTACCAGCTCGCGTCAGTACGACGAGAAGCTGGGCTCCGATGTTGAATTCGCGCCGCCCGCCGGCAGCGTTGGTTTGGTACTCGGCGACGGGAAACCGCCACCGGCACTCGCTTCGACCTTGCGGACGAACTGATTGGGATTGAGCTCGAGCAGTGCTCGCTCGACCTCTTCGAGACGCTCGAGTTGCACGGCCTCACCGACGTCCATCGTGTCGGCGAACTGCGCCTCGATCTCCGACATCCGCAGTGCGGTTGCGTCGAACTTCTCTCCTTGGGAGGCGATGAAGCGGTCGACCTCGATGCGGACGAGCATCGCTTCACCGACGGCACTGGAGAGTTGCTCTTTCACCGCGTTGATCGCTTCTTCGTCGACCTTGGCGACGTCGGCGGCAAGGCCGTCCATCCGATCGCCGGCTTCCAGGAGGCTCGCTTCGACATCGACGATCCGCTTCGACAGTGCGCCCATGGCGTCGTCGAACCCGGCGCCGACGCGACCGATCGTTGCCTCGAGGTTGGCGATCTTGACGCCGTTGTGGTCGTTGATCCGCTCTTCCATGGCGAGGGCCCGATCGACCATCTTCATGTCGATGGCGTCGACGCGCTGCGACAGGATCTGACCGTGCTCGGCGAGTTGCCGGGCCACATCTGCGCCTGCCTGATCGACCAATCCGCGCACGTCGCCGAGTCGTTGGTCGACTGCGCGGGTCACCGTCTGGTCGCCGTCGTCCATGCGACGCGACAGTGCGGTAACGGTCTCGTTGATGTGGGCCACGATCGCCGCAGCCTGCTCGTCGAAGCGACGGCTCGACTTGTGCAGTTCGTCGATCTGGGTCTCGACTGCCGAGGTCTTGTGCTCGAGGTAGTCGCGCAGACCCTGGCTGACCGAGGCGAACTGCGCCGGCAGCTCGGCCTGCACCAATGCAGGGAGGCCGGCCAGCTTGGCGTTGATCGTGGTCAAGGTCTGATGCTGATGGTTGGCGAACTCGGCGAGTCGCTCCTCCAGGGCGGCTTGCAGCGCAGCCTGGTAGCGGTCATTGGCCTGGTGATTGGCAGCGACCTTGGTCGTCAAGGCCTCGAGTTGCTGAGCGAACTCGGCGCGCATCTCGAGGCGCTCCTTCTCGGCGGCCTGGCGTGTGGCCTCGACCTGCTGCGACATCGTCGACACGTAGTGCGTGAGCTGACGCTCGACCGCGCCGGCAATGGTCGCCGCGAGCATCTCGGTGGACGACGGGGTCGCCGCGGGTTGCACGGGCGGCGGATGCTCGCTCGGGGCCGCCGGCACCCATGCCGGTGTAGTCGGTAGTTCGTTCGCCACGGACTTTTCATCGGTAGACCTTGCCCCAATCTTGAGAGATCTTTGCCGACTACGGTGGCTTCGTGCGTGTACATCTGATCGACGGAACCTACGAGTTGTTCCGTCAACATTTCGGCCAGGCGGGACGCCACGCCGAGGTCGTTCCCTACGCCGCAACGATCGGGGTGGTGGCCTCGACACTGCAACTCGTCAGTGAGGGGGCAACCCACCTCGGCATCGCCAGCGACCACGTGATCGAGAGCTTTCGCAACGACATGTGGCCGGGCTACAAGACCAGTGCAGGGATGGACCCCGAGCTGTTGGAGCAGATCCCATTGATGGAAGAAGCGCTGGTCAGCGCGGGATTCACCACGTGGGCGATGGTCGAATACGAGGCCGATGACGCCCTGGGGGCCGCCGCAGTGGTCGCAGACGCCGATCGGCGAGTCACCCAGGTGATGATCGTCACACCCGACAAGGACCTCGGGCAATGCGTGCGCGGCACCCGCGTCGTGCAGTACGACCGGCGCAAGGGGGAGATCGTCGACGAGGCGGGTGTGACCGAGAAGTTCGGGGTCGGCCCGGCCTCGATCGCCGACTACCTCGCGCTCGTCGGCGACGCCGCCGATGGGTATCCGGGGCTCGCCGGGTGGGGGGCCAAGAGCGCTGCCACGGTGCTCGCCAAGTACGGCTCGATCACCGATATACCGGCGTCGTCGGGCGACTGGGGGCTGCCTGCCCTCCGCGGCGCCGAGAAGTTGGCCGTCACGCTCCGCGACAATCTGGAGCTGGCCCTGCTGTTCCGCCGGATCGCCACGATCGAGACCGACGTGCCCATCGGCACCGTCGACGACTGGGAGTGGAAGGGCCCGACGCCGGGGTTCGCCGCCATGGCCGAGCACCTCGGTGCGCCGCAACTCGTCGAGCGAGCGGGGAGGCTGGCAGACCGCCTGGCGGGACGAACAACACCCGCCGAGTGAGGTGACGGCCAGGCTGCCTGCGGCACACAAGCGTTACCGTTGAAGGCTGCTACCTTCCGGTCCTGACCTGATTCCCGGACGCCCGTCGCACAGGGCCCGACCGTCACCTCACCCGGCAGGTGCCGAGTTCGGTGGTGCAATCCTAGCGCGACCGCTACCCTTCTGTGCCCCGGGAGGGGTGCGAGAGCGGCCGAATCGGCACGCTTGGAAAGCGTGTGAGGGGCAACCCTCCGTGGGTTCGAATCCCACCCCCTCCGCCATGATGGCCGGCCTGACCGACGACGAGGCGATGCGCCTGGCGCTCGACCAGGCAACCGCGGCCATTGCCCACGGCGACGTGCCGATCGGCGCCGTCGTGGTGCGCGACGGTCAGGTGATCGCTGCCCGCCACAACGAGCGTGAGCTGACCGGCGATCCCACCGCCCACGCCGAGGTGCTGGCGATCCGCGATGCGGCGCAGGTGGTCGGCCATTGGCGGCTGCTCGACTGCACGCTGTACGTCACGCTTGAGCCGTGCGTGATGTGCGCAGGAGCGCTGGTGAACTCGCGGATCGGGCGAGTCGTCTTCGGGGCCAGCGATCCCAAGGCCGGCGCAGTCGTGAGCCTGTTCGAGATCTGCGCCGACCAACGCTTGAACCATCGCCCACCGGTGACGGCGGGGGTCTGCGGTGACGAAGCGGGCGCGTTGCTGCGGGCGTTCTTCGCCGAACGCCGCGCCCAGACGGGTTAGAACCCGGCGCCCATCCCGGCAAATGCTCGCTTGATGGCCTCGGCCACCTCGTCGGCGATAGCCGCGTGATCCACCTCTTGGGCTTGCGGCGCGGCAGTGACCGGGATCTGCGCGGTCGGCGCCGGCATCGACGTGACGGGCACCTGGGTCGTCAGCGGGAGCTGTGTCGTGATCGGCATCTGCGTGGTCGCCCGCGGCGGGGGCGGCACCGTTCCCGCGACCGGCGCGGTCACCGGCACTGCCTGGGTGATCGGCGGGGCGTTGAGATTGTTCCTCGGCGCCGGTTGGGGCTGCTGGGCTGCTGGTTGGGCTGCTGGTTGGGCTGCTGGTTGGTGCTCCTGCTTGGGCTTCGGCTTGGCCGCCGCCTTCGGCGCCGGTGCTGCCTCAGGGCGCGACTCGCCCGGGCGACCCGAGACCGGCACGCTGTGCGGGTACCAGCGGTCGATGCCGCTCGGATGCCGCCGGTACAAGGCCAGCTCATAACCAGCGACGACCTCGTTGGCGACCGAGACCATCACGTCGTCGGTGAAGAGCTCGGTGCACAGTTCGACCGAGGCACGATCGATCGTCGGATCCGCATCGAACATCCGCCCGACGTGCTCGACACCGTTCACGATCACCGTGCCGCGCTGCATCTGCTCGCGGGTGATCACACCCTCCATCATCAGACGGATCGGCAACGCTCCGTCGGAGATCCGCTCGGCGAAGTACACCATTCCATCACGCAAGAAGAGCCGCGTCTGCGGGTTCGTCGGCAATCTCAACTCACCCGTCAGATATTGGCGGCGAGCAGCCTCGATCACCTGCCACGCCGGGCGAGGGGTGAAACTGGCCTCGTCAGGAAAGAGATTTGCGTCCGCCACGGAACTTGCATCGGCACGCACCGCGAGCGTCTTGAGGAAACATTGCGGGATAGGCACGCCCGTACGATCCCGCTAGCCTGCCACCCGGAAGGATGCCAGAGTGGACGAATGGGACGGTCTCGAACACCGTTGAGGTCTTATGGGTCTCCGTGGGTTCGAATCCCACTCCTTCCGCCAGATGTAGCTAGCAGCGCAGCCCTTCGGCAGGCAGGTGGCCCACCGGGTCGACCAGGTAGTTGTCGACCGTCGACGTCGAGCAGGCGTTGAGGCCGTAGCCGGTGTGCTGGTTGCCCTCGACCACCACCAGCCGGCTCTGCTCGAGGGCTGCGGCCATCTTGCGAGTTCCGTCGAGTGGCGTGGCCGGGTCGCCGGTGGTGCCCATCACCACGATCGGGCCCGCGCCCTTGCCGGTGATCTCGATGCGCGGATCGGTGGTCGGCGGGAAGAAGGTGCAGGCGTAGTCACCCACGGTCCTGGCCTCGAACCGCGGTGCCACCTCGCGAAGCTTCACCGCGTTGGCATCGTCTTCCTCGACCGTCGGACGCTCGGTGGAGTCCATGCAACTGATCACTTGGAAGGCCTCCAGCGAATCGGCGTACGTGCCGTCGGGCCGACGTTGGTAGTACTCGTCGTACAGGGCCAGCAGCCCAGCGCCCTTGCCGTGCTGTGCGTCGTCGAGCGCGCTGGCGAGCGCCGGCCAACTGGTCGACGAGTACATCGCCTCGCCGACCGCGGCAATGGCGACCTCCACCGACACCGCGGGCCGGCCCGGTTCGCTGGGGATTGCCACCGAGTCGATGCTCTTCATCAGTCGATCGAACGCTGCAGCCGAGTCGCCGTTGTTGTTGAAGGGGCACTTGGCATCGCCGCTGCAGGACGCGAGGAACGTGTCCAACGAGTTCTCGAAGCCATGGAACTGCTGGCGCTCGCTCTCGGCCGCGTCCGCGGTGGGGTCGACCGCGCCGTCGAGCACGGCGGCACGGACGGTCTTGGGGAACATCGTGGCCCATGTGGCGCCCAGCTCGCTGCCGTAGCTGAACCCGAGGTAGCTGATGGTCGCCTCGCCCAGGGCGGCCCGAATGCCGTCCATGTCGCGCGCCGAGTTGTTGGTGCCGACGTAGCGATAGATCGCGCCGTTGTTCTCCACACAATCGGTGGCGAACTCCTTGGCGAGATCGACCAACTGCTGGCGTGCCGCGGCATCGTCGGGCGTGATGTCACCGGTCGCGAAGAAGTGGTCGTAGTCATCGATGCAGTCGATCTTCGGCTCGCTCTCACCCGTGCCCCGTGGGTCCCATGCCACGATGTCGAAGCGGTCGAGCAGCGTCTGCCCGAAGTTGGCCTCGGCAAACAGGGCGAAGTCGGTGCCACCGAAGCCGGGTCCTCCCGGGTTGATCAGCACACTGCCGATCCGCTCGTTGGGCTTCATCGCCAGATGGCGAGCGATGTCGAGGTCGAAGTTGCCCTTCGAGGGATCCTTGTAGTCGATCGGCACGGTGAACGTGCCGATCTCGACGCGACCTTTGTCGCCGACCGGTGTCCATCCGAAGGGATCATCGGCAGGATCGAACGTGGCGTCGGAGTGCTGCGCGTCGGTCGCCGCGACGCCGGCGCCGACCCCACAGCCGGCCAGCAGCACGGCACAACAGATCATGGAAGCCGTGCGCCGCATCAGCCGCTCAGCGTATGGCCCAGCGGGTCTCGACGCTCGGCGGCACCCGTATCCTCGATTCATGCGAATGGGCCCACACATGATGCTGGGAAGCGACAACGACGCCGTCAAGGGCGCCCGCCTGCAGGGCAGTGCCGTGCGCCGGGCGTGGCAGTTCGCCAGGCCGTACCGAACGATCATCATCTTCTTCCTCGTGACGATCGTGGTCAGCGCGGTGCTCGAACTCGTGCCCGCGTTCGCCTTCAGATCGATCCTCAACGACGCCATCCCGAAGAAGGATCGCTCGCTGATCAACATCCTCGCCGCCGTGGTGGTCGGCTCGGCGGTGGCCGACGCGCTGCTGGCCATCGTGCAGCGGTGGTGTTCGGCACGGATCGGCGAGGGGTTGATCTGCGACCTGCGCGTTGCGTTGTTCGGCAAGGTCCAGCGCATGCCGATTGCCTTCTTCACCCGTACCCAGACCGGTGCGCTCAGCAGTCGGCTGAACAACGACGTGGTCGGCGCCCAGAGCGCCGTCACCAGCACGCTCGGCAGCGTGGTCAGCAACGTGGTCGTGTTGATCACCACGCTCTCAGCAATGCTGTTTCTCGAGTGGCGCCTGACCTTGCTGGCGCTGATCGTGCTGCCACTGTTCATCATCCCCGCCAAGCGGGTCGGCAAACGGTTCCAGGCGCTCGCCCGGCAGCAGATGAACACCAACGCGGAGATGAACTCGCAAATGGCCGAGCGGTTCAACGTCGCCGGCGCCCAACTGGTGAAGCTGTTCGGCCGCGGCGACGACGAGACGATGCTGTTCACCCAACGGGCGTCGAAGGTACGCGACATCGGAATCAAGTCGGCGATGTACGGAAGGGTGTTCTTCGTCGCCCTCGGGCTGGTCGGCGCGCTCGGCGCGGCGGCGATCTATGGGATCGGCGCCAATCTCGTGGTCAGCGGCAACATCAAGCCGGGAGACCTGGTCGCCCTGGCCGCGCTGGTCACGAGGGTCTACCAACCACTCACCGGGTTGACCAACGCCCGCGTCGACCTGATGACTGCAATGGTCAGCTTCGAGCGGGTGTTCGAGGTGCTCGACGCACCGGAGAGCATCACGGATCGGCCGGGTGCCGTCGACCTCGTCGACCCCCAGGGCCTGGTGGAGTTCAACGACGTCACGTTCCGCTACCCGACTGCGGCCGAAGTCACGGTGAAGTCGCTGGAGGCGCCGAGCGCGCTGCTGGGCCACGACCCCGACCACGACGTACTCGCCGGGTTGAACCTGACGCTGCGGCCAGGCGAAACCGTGGCCCTGGTCGGTGCGTCCGGTTCGGGCAAGACGACCTTGGCGGGGCTGATCCCCCGGCTGTACGACGTGACGGCAGGAAACGTCAGTGTCGACGGCCACGACGTGCGCGACCTAACTCAAGAGACCCTGCGCGCCGCGATCGGCGTGGTCAGCCAGGACCCGCACCTGTTCCACGAGTCGATCGGCGACAACCTGCGCTACGCCAAGCCCGACGCGACCATCGCCGAGCTCGACGCGGCGTGCCGCGGAGCACGCATCTACGACACGATCGCCGCGCTGCCGGATGGCTACGACACGATGGTCGGTGAACGCGGCTACCGACTGAGCGGCGGCGAGAAGCAGCGCCTGGCCATCGCCCGGCTGTTGCTGAAGAACCCCGTCGTGATGATCCTCGACGAGGCCACCAGCCATCTCGACAACGAGAACGAGGCGCACGTGCAGGCCGCATTCGACGAGGCGCTGCGCGGCCGGACCGCCCTCGTGATCGCCCATCGGTTGTCGACCATCCGCGACGCCGACCGCATCGTGGTGCTCGATGACGGCCGCATCGTCGAGGAGGGCAGGCACGACGATCTGATGGCCCTCGACGGCCTGTACGCCGCCCAGGTCCGCGCCGGAGAATCGCCGCTGATCCCTGGCTGACCTGGGGGTTTGCGGCGTCTGCCGACCCATCCGCGAACCCTGTGACACCCCCTGGTCATGATGGTGACCATGGAGTTCGCACTCGTCATCTGCCTCGTGGCCGCCGTGGCCGCACTGACCTGGCTGATCGCCCGCCGCAATCCGGTGGTCGTTCCGCCGGTCGCCGCACCCACGGTCTCGGCCGACGTCATCAGCCAGGCCGCCATGCTCGCCGTCGAGCAGGCCGTCACCATGAGCCGCGAACAGCTCGGTGCCCACACCCAGGCCAGCGACGCCTCCTTGGCGGGGCGTCAGCAGTTGATCGACCAGCGCCTCGGCGAGGTCCAGACCGGGGTGCGCACCGACATCGACCGGCTGTCGCAACTGGTCCAACAACTCGGCCAGGCCACGTCCGAGCGGTTCGGTCAGGTCGATCGGTCGCTGCAGGTGCACTCCGAGATTGCCCAGATGTTGTCGAACACCACCAACAGCCTGCGCGAGGCGTTGGCCAGCTCCAACGCCCGCGGCCAGTGGGGCGAGCGCATGGCCGAAGACGTGCTGCGGCTGGCCGGGTTCCACGAGGGTGTCAACTACCGCAAGCGCACGGCGGTGGTCGGCGAAGGGCACGGGATTCCCGACTTCACGTTCCTGCTGCCGAAGGGCCACGTCTTGTTCATGGACGTGAAGTTCCCGATGGCGTCGTACCTCAAGTACCTCGATGCCTCGACCGAGGCCGAACGATCGGCGCACCGCGCCACGTTCGTGCGCGACGTACGTGCCAGGGTGCGCGAACTGGCCCGGCGCGAATACGCCTCGACCGACGACCGCTCGACGGTCGACAACGTGTTGCTGTTCGTCCCCAACGAGACCATCAGCGCATTCATCCACGAGAGCGACAACGGCCTGATCGAAGAGGCGATGGCCTCGAACGTCGTCATCTGCTCACCGTTGACCCTGTTCGCCTTCCTCGGGGTGATTCGTCAGGCGTTCGACAACTTCGTGATCGAAGAGACCAGCCAGGAGATCCTCCAGTTGCTCGGCAAGTTCGGCCAGCAGTGGGGCAAGTACACCGAGTCGATCGACAAGGTCAAGCGGCAGTTCGACACGCTCAACCGATCCTTCGACGAGCTGGCCACCACCCGCCGACGGGCGCTCGAACGTCCGCTGAACGCCATCGAAGACCTGCGTCGCAAGCAGCGGCTGCCGATCGACGGGCAGCTGTTCGGGGTCGACGAGACGGGCGAGCTCGACACCGAACTCGACAACGTGCGCGAACTCGGCGCCTGACGGGCCAGACTTTCCCCGTGAGTCAGGTGGCGTTCGACTTCGATCTCGACGA
>JANMNE010000246.1:0-3148 GCA_031373785.1 Ilumatobacteraceae bacterium | reverse complement strand
GCCAGTGACAGCGGCCACGACGTCGGCCTCGGCGGCACCGATGGCTGTCAGTGTGGCAACCTCGCAGGCGTCGCCGAGGTACCACGTGACGCCGACCGGTGTGCGGGTGGCGCGCCCCTGGGCGACGATGACGCTGTCGTTATCGATCAGCGTCACGTCGTGACCCGAGTTCTGCAGCTGCCCGGCCATGTAGCGACCGACGCTGCCGGCGCCGGCAATGATCACGTTCATCGGTGCGATTCCTCTGTGAGATGCAGCGCGTCGTCGAGGAGCGCGGCTTGATCGGCGGGTACGACGACGTGGAGCACGTCGTCTTCTTGCAACAGCGTGCCCGATGTCGGGATGCTGGCCGTGCCGAGGCGACCGAGCACCACGACCCTGCCTTGCGACGACGTCTCCACGTTGCCGACGGTCATGCCGGCGGCGGCGGACGGCACGCGGCGCTCGATGATCGTGAACTTGGCGGACGGATCGATCCAGTCGGGCGTTGATTCCGATGCCAGCAGGTGGCGCAGCACGCGGGCGCTGGTCCAGGCGACCGATGCCACTGTGGCGATGCCCAGCCGTTCGTAGATCGAGGCTCGCCGTGGGTCGTAGATGCGAGCGACCACATGCTTGACCCCGAACGTCTCGCGGGCCACGCGAGCGATGAGGATGTTGGAGTTGTCACCGCTGGTCACCGCGGCAACGGCGGAGCTCGGTGTGATCCCCGCCTCGGTCAACACATCGCGGTCGAACCCGACGCCGACCATGGTCGTGCCCTTGAAGTTGTCGCCCAGGCGACGGAACGACTCGACCTTGCGGTCGATCACGATCACGTCGTGCTCCGTCGAAGCGAGGTTGAGGGCGACCTCCGAGCCGACCCGGCCACACCCGACAACGATGACATGCATACCCGAAACTCCTATTGCTCTTCCGTGTGATCGCCCATGGTATGGATCGGTACCGAGACAACGGCGGTGTGCGGACGGTAAAGCAGTTTTGCCTTCAGAGCAAAGGCGCTGCCGTTGTGGAGCCACTGCGTGGCCACCGAGGTGACGAACTCGGGGATCACGACCGTGATGATGTCGTCCTGGTGCCGCTCGTCGAGTTCGTCGATGAACTGCAGGATCGGGCGGGTCAACTCGCGGTACGGCGAGTACACCGTGTGCAGTTCGATCGGCACGTCGAAGGCTTTCCATTGGTCCTCGACGGCCTTGCGTTCCTCGTCGTTGCTGGCCACGGTCACGGCCAGAATTCGGTCGGGGTTCAGCGAACGCGCGTATTGCACGGCCCGCAGCACACCCTTGTTGACGCCGCCGACGAGCACGACCATCGTGTGCGTCTCGCGCGGTGCTCGATACCCCGGCGGGGCGACGACGGCCCCCCGGCTGCGCTTGTAGTGCTTGCCGATTGCGCGGAAGGCGAACACCATGATCGGGATCAACGCCGCCGGGATCCAGGCGCCCTCGGTGAACTTGGAGACCACCACGATTCCCGCGATCAGCCCGGTCGAGACCGACCCGATGGCGTTGATCGTCAGACCAAGCCGCCAGCCGTCTTCTCGTTCCTTGAGGTGGTGACGGACCATGCCCGCTTGGCTGAGGGTGAAGCCGGTGAAGACTCCGAAGGCATACAACGGGATCAACGCCGAGATATCGCCGTTGAAGACGATGATCAAGATACTGGCGACCGCCGCAAGGAAGATGACGCCGTTGGAGAACACCAGGCGCGCGCCTCGGTTGAAAAACTGACGGGGCAAGAACCCGTCCCTGGCGATGATCGACGCAAGGCGGGGGAAGTCGGCGTAGGCGGTGTTGGCAGCCAGGATCAGGATCAGGAACGTCCCGATCATCATCATCCAGAACAGCATTCCTTTGCCACCGAAGATGTGCTCGGCCATCAGACCGAGACCGTTTCCGTCGTTCTCGCCACGGAATGGCTTCAGTCTGGAAGCAAGCACCGAGACCCCGAGGAAACATGTCCCGAGGATCACGCCCATCCACACCAGAGTGCTCGCCGCGTTCTTGGACTCCGGTTTCTTGAACGCCGGCACGCCGTTCGAAACGGCCTCGACGCCGGAGAGTGCCACTGCGCCAGAGGAGAACGCCCGCAACAACATGTAGAGACCGAGATTCTTGGTGAGTTTGGACTTCTCGATCGCTTCCTCTGACAGAAGTGTCTGGGGGATCGGCCCGAGGTGCTGTACGAAGATGCGGTAGAAGCCGGTCCCGAGCAAGAGCAACAACATGATGATGTAGAAGTACGTCGGGCCGGCAAACGCTGCACCGCTCTCTTTGACTCCGCGTAGGTTGACCACCGTCATCAACAGCACGCATGCCAGGCAGACGGGTACCGTCCACTTGTGATCGAAGCCGGTCGCGGTGCGGATGGCCAGCACGCCGCCGGCGACGCTGACGGCGACCGTGAGGATGTAGTCGACGAGCAGCGACGCCCCAGCCACCAGTGCCGGGGTCGTGCCGAGGTTTTCGCGGCTGACGATGTAGGCGCCACCGCCGGACGGATAGGCGTGGATCGTCTGGCGGTAGCTCATCACGACGATCACCAGCAACACGCAGACGACGATGGCGATGGGGATCAGTGGCTTGAAGGCAGCGGCGCCGACACCTGCCTGCAGCAGCAGCACGACGAGGATCTCGTCCGTCGCGTACGCTGTCGACGAGATCGCATCGCTGGCAAAGACGGGCAGCGCGATCAGTTTGCGGAGTCGTTGATGCCCCTCGTCCTCCGACGAGATCGGCTTACCGACGAGGATTCGCATGAGCGCGGGCATATCGAGTCCCGAACGTAGCCGGTTCTGATCACAGACTCGCGATGTGCGTGAACCGGAGTTGGCACGTGCACCCAGGGCCGATAGAGTCAGATCCTCGGTAACGCCATCCGGCGTGCCTCCAACTGAAGTCTGTGTGCGCCCCCAGAAGTACTGGACGGGGGGACCTCGCAGCAAGAACTGAATCCGGTGCTCCGCCGGCCGTTGGGCCAGCGGAGCATTTGCGTGCTACGACCAATGCCCGGGCAACCGGGTCTGACCCGAAAAGGCTGCCGATATGGCACTGAAAGCGATCGTTGGCGAGAAAATCGCCATGAGCCAGGTGTGGGTGAACGACAAGGTCGTGCCCGTCACCGTGCTCCGCGTCGAGCCGGCCCG
>JANMNE010000172.1:0-17146 GCA_031373785.1 Ilumatobacteraceae bacterium | reverse complement strand
GCATGGGCCAGCAGCTTGCCGGAGTGGCGCGTGTCCTCGCACAGGATCAACGACGACGACTGCAACGTGGAGACGGCGCGCGGCGAAAGATCACCGAGGTTTCCGATGGGGGTGGCCACGAGGACGAGGGTTCCCGTCATTCACGAACCTCCACCACATCGCCCACGCGCAGCCCCCACCGACCGAAGGCCCCTTCTTGCGCCTCGATCACCGCTCGTGCCCGCCACACGGGCGCGCCGACGCGATGGCGACGCATGTGCACGGTCTTCACGACGATCCCTTTTTCGTCGAGATAGGCGACGTCGAGAGCAAAGCGCATACCAAGAGTGTGCACCCAACGGCAGTCCGTCAACACCAGTGCTCCCTCGATGCTGTCGCGTCCGAGGAGCCCGCGACCTTTCGTCCGCCGCTGCGTCGCTGATTCGCAAGAGGCCAGCACTCGGCCCTCAGTGACTAACCACGCCATGGTCTTCAGCCTTGCACGTTTGCGGCCGTTACCATCATCGTCCCGTGTCGACACCCGCTGCCATGACGCATCCTCCGCAACGCTCGTTCAAGCCGCGCCGGCGCAGCTTGTCGACGACCCGCCTCGGCGCCTACGAACGGTCGATGGTGAGGTGGGGGCTGTCGGTGGAGGGGCCGCAGTTGGCGGTCGAGGAGATCTTTGGCCCAGGGTTCGGCGCAGCCGCAGACGTCGTGCTCGACATCGGGTTCGGGGGCGGTGAGGCGCTGATCGAACTGGCTGAGCTGCGCCCGCACGAGTGTGTGATCGGCATCGATGTGCACACCCCGGGCGTCGCTGCAGTGCTCGAAGCCGTCGAGGCACGTGGGTTGCGCAACGTACGTGTCGTCGAAGGTGATGCCATGGATTTCGTCCCACGTATCCGTGCCGGATCACTGGCCGCGATCCGTGTCTTCTTCCCCGACCCGTGGCCGAAGCGCCGGCAGCGGAAGCGGCGCCTCATCCGGCCCGATGTCGTGGCTCAGTTGGCGCCTCTGTTGCGCGACGGGGGCACGATCCACATGGCCACCGACTCCGCCGAGTACGCCGATCAGATGCGTGAAGTGTGCGATGCCCAGGTCGGCCTGATCGGTGAAGTGATCGAGCGGCCGACGTGGCGGCCCGTGACCCGCTTCGAGCAGCGCGGCATCGACGAAGGTCGCCGGGTCGTGGATCTGCTCTACAGCGCGTCGCCGAGTTCGCCCAGGGCCTCGTCGAGTGCGCCGAGGTAGTGCTCGAGGTCTCGGTCGGTCACGGCCAGACCGAGGTTGAGGCTGCCGCGCGGCGCCGTGTAGACCCCGCGTTGCAGCAACGCCAGGAACAACGCTTCTTGCAAGACCGAGTCGCGCTCCAACAGATCGGCGCCGTTCTGCGGCCTGCGCTCGAGGGCGTGGACGGCGTTCATCGAACCGAACCCGGTGATGCTCAAGGGCAGCTTGTGCTGATGCAACACATCGTCGATGCGCGCCCGCAGTTCGTCGCCCCGCGCGGTCAACGTGATCGCGGTGTCGGAGGTGAACAGTTCCGACAACACCACGCAACCCGCCGACATGGTGGCGATGTTGTTGTTGAACGTGCCGGCGTGAGGGATCGAGTCGGGCTTGGTCGCGTCGAAGCGATCGAGCAGTTCGGCACGCCCGGCAAATGCGCCGAACGAAAATCCACCGGCGAAGTACTTGCCGAACGTGGCGATATCGGGGCGCACGCCCATGAGGTCGGCGAGGCCACGCGGACCATGCCGCGAAGTCATCACCTCATCGGTGATCAGGATGGCTCCGGCTTGCTGCGCGGCATTGGCCAACCCGCTGAGGAAGCGGGCGTCGGCGGGAACGCAGCCGGATCCGAGCATCGGCTCGACGATCACCGCGGCGAGATCGGGTCCGTAGTCGTCGATCAGCGCTTCGCATCCCTCGAGATCGTTGTACGGCCCGATCACGGTCGGGAACGGAGCGTTCCAAGGCGCATTGCCGTTGGAGTAGAAGAACACCCCGCCGTGGTATCCGCCGTGCATGACCATGATCGACGAGCGACCGGTGACGATCCGCGAGAGTGTGATGGCCATCAGGTTGGCTTCCGTGCCAGAGTTGGTGAAGCGGACGCGTTGGTGACCGAACCGGTTGCAGACCAGTTCGGCGAAGCGGATCTCGGCCGGGTGCACGCCGCCGACGCTGGTGTTGGTCGACAGTGCTTCGGCAACTGCGGCGTGCACGCGTCGCTCGGAATGGCCGAGCAGTCCGGCGGTGTAGTCGCCAACCAGGTCGACGTACTTGTGGCCATCAGCGTCGGTCAGCGTGCCGCCGTCGCCGCTGACGAAGGTCAGCGGAAAGGGAGCGTGGTGCAAGATCGTGCGGGTGCTGCCCCCTGGGAGTACGGCGCGGGCCCGTTCGTGCTGGGCTCGTGAGGCAGGGTTGCGGTCGGCGGTGTCGCGTCGCATGCGCTCCACGACCGGCACAAAAGCACTCTCTGTGGTCATCGACCACAGTATGCCCGCGATCCGCGTGCCTGGCGAAACGCTCCGATCTGCTCCGGTTCTTGCCGGGCCTCGCGATCAAGTAGACTCGTCAGTCAGTATTACTGACTCGCCAGTCAGTACGAGAAAGGGAGAGGCCGAAGTGGCCGTCATCGAAACCAAGTCCGTAACGATCGATTCGTTGATCGATACCGAGGAGCGCCGCTTTCTGGCCCGTGTGCCGCAATCGATCGCCCGGGGAGAAGAGGCCTCGGAGGTGTTGGCCGGAGGCGCAACGTCGAACTGGATGATCTCTCGTCCTGCGGCGGTGTGGGTCAGTCATGGCCGCGGCTCGCGGGTGTGGGACGTCGACGGCACGGAGTACGTCGACCTGCACGGTGGCTACGGCGTGATGGTCGCCGGTCACGCCAACCCGGCGATCGTCGAAGCAGTGCAGCGGCGCGTCACGCAAGGAACCCACTTCGCCCAGCCGACCGACGACTCGATCGTGGTTGCCCGCGACCTGGCCAAGCGGTTCGGATTGCCTCTGTGGCGGTTCAACAACTCGGGCACCGAAGCCACGATGGATGCTGTCCATCTCATGCGCGCCATCTCGGGTCGTGACGCGATCATCAAGATCGAGGGCACCTATCACGGCCATCACGACGCGGTCATGGTGTCGCAATGGCGCAACCTCGACATGCTCGGCCCCGCCGATCATCCGTACCGCGTCGCCGCCGCAGGCATTCCGCAGGCGATGGCCGATCTCGTGCACCTCGTGCCGTTCAACGATCTGGTCGCGCTCGAGCGGGTGCTGCACGACAACCAGGGCTCGATCGCCGGGATGATCATGGAGCCGATGATGATGAACGCAGGGATCATCCCACCCGACCCCGGATATCTCGAGGGTGTTCGACAGCTCACTCGCCGGTATGGCGTGTTGCTGGCGTTCGACGAGGTCAAGACCGGGCTCAGCGTGCACCCCGGTGGCTCGACCGGGTTGTTCGGCGTGACCCCCGACATCGTGTGCCTCGCCAAGGCGCTCGCCGGCGGGTTGCCGTGCGGTGCGATCGGCGGCACACACGAGGTGATGGCCGCCATCAGCGATGGCCGGTACGACCAGGTCGGCACGTTCAACGGCAACCCACTGACGATGGCCGCCGCACGGGCGATGTTGACCGAGGTGCTCACCGACGACGCGTACCGCCAGGCGGGCGCGCGTTCGCAGGCGATGTTCGACCGTTCGATGAGGACGTTGCAACAACACGGCGTGGCGGGGTACGGCTACGCGTTCGGCTTCAAGGGCTCGCTGGTCTTCGGTGATACTCCGGCGCGCAACTGTCGCGACTTCCTGGCGATGGACACCGGCCTCAGTCACCTCCACTTCCTCGTGCAGCACAACGGTGGTGTCTTCATGGCGCCGTGGGGCAAGAGCGAGCAGTGGACGATCTCGCCGATGCACACCAGCGCCGACGTCGACCGCTTTTGCGACAACGTCGAACGGTTCGCCACCCTGGTCGCCTCATCCGATGGTCACTCTCACGAGTACGCCACCGGCGGGTTCTACTGAGCGGCGCCGACATGACACCGAGCCAACTCATCCCCACCCTCTCCGGTCGCGAGTACAGCAGCGACGAGGTGTACGACCGCGAGCGTGCGCAGATCTTCCACCGGTCGTGGTTCTACGTGTGCCGCGACGAACGCCTGACGCCGGGCGATCGTTTCGTGGCCGATGTCGCCGGTGAGAGCGTGCTCGTCGTCAAGGACCGCGACGGTCATGTGCACGCCCATGCCAACGTGTGCCGCCATCGTGGCGCGCGCCTGTGTGAAGAGACCGGTCCCGGCTCGAAGGCCGGCATCACCTGCCCGTATCACGCGTGGACGTATTCACTCGATGGCCGGCTGATCGGCACGCCGCACCTTGCCGCCGACGAGGTCGACCGGGATTCGTTGTCGTTGTGGAGTGTCGCTTGCGATGTCTGGCACGGGTTCGTGTTCGTCAACTTGTCGCCCGACCCGACGCCGTTGATCGAGTCGTTCGACTCCGGGCTGGACTCGGTCAAGCTGTTCGAGCACCTGCACCTCGGCGAGTTGCGCACGGCACTCACGACCTCGACCGATGTCCTCGCCAACTGGAAGATCCTCGTCGAGAACTACCAGGAGTGCCTGCACTGCTCGTGGGTGCATCCGGAGCTGGTCGACATCGTGCCGATCTACAAGACCGGCTCGGTGGTCGATCCGGCGCGACCCGACGGCGGGGTCAGCATCCGTGGCAACAGCTTCAGCCTGACCGGGCAGTCGAACCTTCCCGTGCTGCCGCACATGCCGGTCGACGAAGCGGAGTCGTACTACGGCGCAACGATCTTCCCGAACATGTTCCTCGACGTCACGGGCACGTGCGTGATCGTGTCGTCGCTGTGGCCGAAGGGCGCCGGCGAGACCACCGTGGTGATGGAGTACCTGTTCGCCGCCGAAACGATCGCGATGGCCGACTTCGACCCGGCAGAGATCGTCGAGTTCAGCGAGCTGGTGGGCAGGCAGGACTACGACGTGTCGGAGCGCGTGCAGCGCGGCGTGTCGTCGCGATACTTCGACCACGGAGTGCTGGCTCCGCAGGATCACTTGATCGTGGATTTCCTCGCCACGTACCGAGCACGCATGACCGACTAACCTGAACAACCATTCAACCTGGGGGAGGACCATTGGACAGTGGCTTTACACGACGACAGGTAATCGGGGGCTCCGCACGACTCGGGCTGGCGCTGGCATGTGGCGTGCCGCTGCTGCAGGCATGCGGTGACGACAGCGGCAGCGGTTCCGGGAAGAAGGCCGATTCGATCAAGGACGGCCTGAAGCCGGAGGCCGGGCCGTTGAAGATCTTCAACTTCGACTCATACGTCAACCCCGACCTCATCACGTCCTTCGAGGACAAGTACGGCGTGAAGGTCGAGCTGACAACGTTCACCACCGACGACGAGGCCGTCACCAAGATTGCCTCCGGAGCCGTCGATGTCGACCTCGATCTCAGCGCCTCGACGACGACGTTGTTCAAGTTGATCGATACGGGTTTGATCCAGCCGCTCAACAAGACCTATCTCACCAACATCGGCAACGTGGCCGCCGCATTGCGCGATCCGTACTACGACAAGGGTGGCACCTACACGGTTCCCTACACCGTCTTCAGTACAGGCATCGGCTTCCGCGCCGACCGCGTCGACGCCGGCGCCGTCTCGTGGGACACGCTGTGGGACCCCCAATACAAAGGCGTGACCTCGTTGCTCGACGACTCGCGCGAGGGTCTGTCAGCAGCGATGCTGCGCAAGAAGCTGACCGACGTCAACACCGGCGACGCCGCGGTCATCAAGCAGGCCGGCAGCGATCTCGGTGAATTGACCAACCTGATGAACATCAAGGTCGAGATCGAGGGGTACCACACGATTCCAGAAGGCTCGACCACGGTTGCGCACACCTGGAGCGGCGACATGCTGAACGCGCAGTACTACCTGCCGGAGGGCACTGGCCCCGAGGTGCTCGCCTACTGGCAGCCGGAGACCGCCGTCATCGCCAACGACACGATGTGCGTGCTCAGCAAAGCCAAGAGCCCGGTGCTCGCCCACCTGTTCATCGACCACATCATCGACAAGGACAACGCCCAGACCAACTTCGGGTTCGTCGGGTATCAACCCGCTATCGAAGGGCTCGGCGCCCAGGAGCTGATCGATGCCGGCCTCGTGCCGGAGAGCCTGCGGAGTTGCGTGCTGTCGAACGATCAGATCACCAAGGGCCTGAGGTACCTGCCGCTGAGCATCGACGTCGAGACGTTGTGGAACGACGCCTGGTCGACGTTCCGCGCCGGGGCCTGACGACGGATGGCCAACGCCGCGGGTGCTGCTCCCGGCGGGCATCGCAACGGGTTCTGGGGATTTCTCAGCTTGCCGGGTGTCGCCTGGTTGCTCGCTCTGTTCGTCGTCCCGTTCTACGCGATCGCCGCGGTCGCGTTCGGGCGCGTCGATCCCATCCTGAGAACCCCCGACCCGGTGTGGAGTCCGTTGTCGTGGGACTTCTCGGCGATGAGCAAGGTCTTCGACCGGGTGTTCGGCGGCGACCTCGGCGGTGTCGCGGTCCGCACACTGTCGTACGTCGGTGTGTCGCTGGCGCTGTGCTGCTTGATCGGATATCCGGTGGCGTACTACGTCGCCCGGCATGCCAGCCGTTGGCGCGGTCTGCTGCTGGCTGCACTGGTGATGCCATTCTGGATCAGCTACCTGATGCGCATGCTCGCCTGGGTCAACCTCCTCCAGGTCGACGGCTACCTCAACACCCTCCTCGGTTGGTTGCACCTCGGGGGTTCGCGCAACTGGCTCGACGGTGACTGGTCGACCGTCGTGATCGGTCTGGTCTACGGCTACATCCCGTTCTTCATCCTGCCGCTCTACGCCGCGTTGGAGCGTCTCGACAAGCGTCTGATCGAGGCAGGTCGCGACCTTGGTGCATCGCCGGCACGGGTGTTCCGGCGCGTCACCTTGCCGCTGTCGATCCCCGGGTTGATGGCGGCTTCCGTCATCACGATCCTGCCGATGTTCGGGGACTACTACACCAACACGTTCCTCTCGAGTGGTTCGCCACGCACCGAGATGATCGGCAACCAGATCGAGCGGGACCTGCGCGGCAGCAGCCAATCGCAGACAGGGGCATCGTTGGTGTTGCTGCTCTCGGCGATGCTGCTGGTCCTGATGACGTACTACCTCGTGGTCACCGTGCGCGCCCAACGATCGGTGGCCTCGTGAAACGCAACCGCCCCGGACGCCATCCGTTGGGTCTGGCGACGCTCACCTGGCTATACATCCTGTGGTCGCTGGTGCCGGTCCTGGTGGCCATCCGGATCTCGTTCAACTCGGGCAAGAGCCGCTCGGCGTTCCAGTCACCATCGTGGCGGTGGTACTTCAACGACCCCGTCCAGTCGGTGTGGCATGACGACACACTGAGACAACCGCTGCGCAACTCGTTGAAGTTGGCCGGACTCAGCATGTTGCTCACGACACCGATCGGCGTGGCGATGGCCATCGGCCTGCAGCGCTGGCGCGGCCGGTTGTCGAAGGTGTCGAACGCGCTGACACTGATCCCGTTGGTGACGCCGGAGATCGTGATGGGTGTGGCCCTGTTCCTGGTCTTCACGCAGGTCTACACCGGTGTGCCGCGCGGGTTCACGACGCAGCTGCTGGGCCACATCACGTTCAGCATCTCCTACGTCGTGGTGATCGTGCGCGGTCGACTGGCGGCGATCGGGCCGCAGTACGAAGAGGCTGCCCGTGACCTCGGCGCCAATCGATTGCAGGCCATGCGCCTCGTTCTCCTGCCGCTCCTCGGCCCGGCCATCTTCGCCAGTGTGATGGTGGTGTTCGCCGGTTCGATCGACGACTTCGTGATCTCGTCGTTCCTGTCGACAGGGGCATCGAGCGAGACCGTTCCGATGAAGATCTACGCCGGCGGACGAGCCACCGCCACACCGGCGCTCAATGCGCTCGCCACGATCATGTTGGTGTTCACCCTCGCCGCCGTTTCTTTGGCGGCCATCGTGATGCGGCGCATGCGCCTCCGTCAGGGTGGTGGCGACGACGCCCAGCTGGGCAGTCTCGCCGCGGTCGGCTGACCCAATTCGGTGGCGGCCACGTGGGTCAGCCGGCGAGCACCCTGATGGCAGCAGGTGGCAGGTACGCGTCGACGGTCTCACCCTCGACACCACACAACGGCGATCCGTCGTTGGCCACGAGCGCTTGCAACTTGTGCTCACCCAGGCGCAGCAGCACCTGGGTGACGGCACCGACATAGATGCGCTGCTCGACGACGGCGGGCACCGCTTCCACGTGGCCGCTGCCGAGCGGTGACAGCAGCACGCGCTCGGGGCGGATCACCACGGTGCACTCGCCGGCGATACCGGCTGTGTCGGCGCTGTGCTCGGCCCCGTTGACCATGACGCGTCCCGGCCCGCTGACCTTCGCAGGCAGGAGGTTGGCGACGCCAAGGAAGTCGGCGACGTAGGCGCTGGCCGGCTCCTCGTAGGTGTCCTTCGGCGTGCCGATCTGCTCGATCTCGCCGTCGTTCATCACCGCCAGGCGATCACTCATCGTCAGTGCTTCTTCTTGATCGTGCGTGACGTAGACGAAGGTGATACCGACGTCTTGGTGGAGGGCGCGCAGCTCGACCTGGAGGGTCTTGCGGAGTTTGGCATCGAGGGCGCCGAGCGGCTCGTCGAGCAGCAGTACCTTGGGGCGCAGCACCAGCGCTCTCGCCAGCGCGACACGCTGCTGCTGACCGCCGGAGAGCTGGTGTGCCTTTCGTTTGCCGTAGTTGCCGAGCCGCACCAGCTCCAATGCCTCCCCGACGCGTTGTGTGGCCTCGGCCTTCGAGCACTTCTGGAAACGCAGCCCGAACCCGACGTTGTCGGCGACGCTGAGGTGGGGGAACAGCGCATAGCTCTGAAAGACGGTGTTGACCGGGCGGTTCTCCGGCGGGACGGAGACCATGTCGACTCCGTCGATGCGCACTTCGCCCTCGTCGGCCGACTCGAAGCCGCCGATCAGCCGCAAGGTGGTGGTCTTACCGCAACCGCTGGGGCCGAGCAGCGAGAAGAACTCGCCACTGCGGATCGACAGGTTGATGCCTTTCAACACCGGCGCGAGCGCCCTGTCGTAGGCCTTGGTCAGATTGACCAGCTCGATTTCTCCACCTGTGCCACCGCCGGCTTGCTGGTTCGAGCGCATCGCTCCTTTCTAGCGCGTTCGCTGCGCCGGAAAACGAACGAGGTACAAAACGGGAAATAGGGTCCATGGTTGCCCGTCCCCGGCAACCATGGACCCGGCAGCGAACGACGTGTCAGCCATCGCTGCCGCCGTGCCCGCTGTCGTCGCCACCGCTGTGGTGACCGCTGTCGTCGACCGTGTTGACCGGTGCAGCCGCGTCGACGCCGTTGTCGTTGATGGAGTTGGTGGTGATGTCGACGCCGTTGTCGTCGACGGTCGTCTTCGTCGCCGGTGTCACGACCGTGGTGATGCGTGGTTGCGGCTTGCTGCTCTGCACTGCTGCGTATGCCGGGACGCCGAAGCCAATGACCGTGGCTCCAACTGTTGTCCAGATAAGTGACTTCTTCATGATCGTGTCCTCCTGTGTGGGTTGTTACAGAAGACACGCCCACACCTAGGACGCCGGTTGTTGCACGTTCGTGCTAGCACTCCTGGACGGGTTGTACCGCGCCTGGCGCGGTATCGAGCACCGCTTTGCCGACGACTGCGCCGAAGATGATCGCACCGCCGACGACCGTCGCTGCCTTCGGCGCTTCACCGAGCACCAGGAACGCCCACAGCGGCACGAACACCATCTCTGTCTGGGCGAACACGGTCATGGGGACAGCCGGTACACGCTTCGAGCCGCGGTTGAAGAGGGTCGTACCGAGCACGATGAACACCGCACCGTGCAGCAGTGCTAGTCCCATGTCCTTCGCCGGGGGCAACAGCGTCTTGCCGTGCGCAAGGGTGATGACCGAGCACAGCACGATCATCAGTGCGGCGTACCCGGGCAGCACCGGCGACCAGTCGGTCTCGGGATTGCTGCGCAAGGCGATGGTGTAGATGGCGAACCCGACCGAGGCCATGAGCGCGGCGATGTTGCCGATCATGTTGCCGGCATGGAGGTCACCGAACACCGTGACGACCAACCCGAGCAGTGCGACCACGATGGCCCACATCGTGACGCGTGACAGCCGCTCACCCAAGACGAATCGTGCCAACACGACGGCCACCAACGGGGTGATCGACCCGAGGAAGGAAGCGTTGGCTGCCGTGGTCGTCTTCACCGCGTAGACAAAGGCCAGCGAGGCGAGCAACAGCCCGAAGTTGGCCGTCATCATCCATCGACCCGAGGTGTACGCCTTGCGCAGCAACATCGGCTGGCGACGGGCGGCGGTCAACACCTCCATGACCACGAGGACGCCGACGGATCTCCAGATCAGGTACTGGAACGCATCGGCATGCGTGGCCTTGCGAGCAGCGACGGCACCGAAGCTCCACACCACGCCGGCACCGAGCGCCATCATCGACGCGGCGATCGGGATGCTCGTCGTATGGCGTGTGGTCGTTGTCGCGGTGGCTGTCATTGCCTGGCTCGTTCACGGGTTCCCCGAGACGTGTTCACGCGCCGGCGGGCTGGAGCGATCGTACCCCTGCGTGTGAATCGCGTCCCGGGGATGTGTGCTGTTGTTGATCGAGAAGTGTGTGCGAATCAATCAGCCGGTGCGATCAGCCGTTGCGGGTCAGCGCCATGGTGTGCAGCATCTCGGCGCCGCGATCGTCGGCCGGGAATCGGGCGAGCTCGGCACCAAGCTGTTCGAGGCCGATGGCGCCGAGGCGCAAGGCCTTGGTGTGCCAGGCCCGCAGGTCGAACGCCGAGCCCTCGCGGTCTCGTGCGTCGTCGCGTGCTCGGTGCGGCCGGTCTCGCTCACGGAGAACTCGAACGCCAGATCCGGGGTCCACCTCTCGCCGCCATGGAACGCCGTGCCGTCGTGCAGGGTCGTTCCGGCCGGGATGCGCTTGTCGAGGTGCATCCCGATGTCGATGATCACACGCACGGTGCGCAGGATCTGGGCGCTGAGGAAGCCGACGCGAGAGTCGGGATTGTCGAACCACCCGAGCTCGTCGCAGAGCTGCTCGGCGTACAGGGCCCAGATCCTGCGCCGTGGCCGGGGATGAAGCTGCTGCGCTGGATTCGGCTCAGCGACCCTGATTGCACCCTCGCATAGGCGATCTGGAGATGGTGACCGGGTACCGACTCGTGGTAGCAGGTGGTCACGTCGCCCGATCGCGGGAACATCGTTCGGCCGACGGCGGGGTACCACGTGCGGCCGGGGCGGGTGAAGTCCTCCGACGGGGCCGTGTAGTACGCAGCGGCGGCCGAGCCTTCTGGCGGGATCAACGCCTCACATCGATCCATGACGGCGGGGATCTCGAAGTGCTCCTTGCTCCGCGCCAACGCCTCGTCGGTCAGTGCCTGCAGCCAGGGTTGGTATGCGTCGACCCCGTGTTCGGCACGCGCCGGATCGTTGTCGAGCAGGGTGATCACCTCTGTGAAGCTTCCACCCGGCATGATGCGATCGCAGGTCGTCGCGATCTGGGCGCGAAGGTCGTGGAAGTCGGTCCACGCCCACTCGTACATCTCCTGCGGATCGAGGTCGGCGCCGAGCATGGTGCGCACGCCGACGCGGTAGCGCTCGGGCCGCAGCCATCAGCCGTCGCCGCATCGGCGGCGTAGACGTTGCGCAGGTAGTCGGCGAATTCCCCGTATGCCGCGTTGGCGAGATCGGCGCCGGCGCGCACGCGGCGTTGCAGCGCTTCGGGCAGGTCGTGGTGCTCTGCTTCGGTCGTCAGGCTGTCGAACCAACGATTGGCGGCCCACGTCGCGCACTGTGCGGCCGTGGCCAGCGCCTGCCGGCGGGTCGCGACGTGGCCGGTCGCCCGCCCCTCGTCGTACGTGGCACGCAACCTGCCGAGCGCCACAGGCAGCACGTGCATGCGCGCCGCGGTGTTCTCCCAGGCCGCTTGACCATCGCGGGGATCAGATCGAACGTGCTGCGCAGGATCGTCGTCGGCGAGGCGATGGCGCGCATGGTCCGCTTCCACTCACCGATCTCGTGTGTCAGCAACGCGACGTCGAAACGCTCGGTGATGAAGCCGCGAGCGAGGCGATCGTTCTCATCGCCGTCGGCGAGATCGTGGAGTTCGCGCAGCGCTCGTCGTGGCCGTGCGGGGAGAAGTCGGTCAGCAGGTGGTCGTAGCCGGGTATGCCGCGTGAGGTCGCGAGGCACGGATCGAGCTCGGACTGCTCGGTCACGAACCGATCGGCAAACTCGAAGATGGGGGACATGGCCATGGCCCGAGCGTACGCCGGGGCCATGGCCTGGTGCCGCGGCCAAGTTAGGCCAATGAGGGCAGGAGCGCGGCGAGTCGGTCGTACGTCTCCGCTGCGCCGTGCTCCATGCCCGACTCGATGACCGCGTCACGAACCTCTTGCGACTCATAGCGCACGGTCCCGGTCAAGGTCGTCCTGCCCTCGTGCTCGGTCAGCACGACGGTGACGACCGAGTCGCCGGGATAGTCGTCGAAGGATTCCGTATGCACGGTGCGTTTGCCCGGCACGATCTCGCGATACTCGCCTCCCATGCCCATGCGGCGCCCATCGGGGCCTTCCAAGACATACCGCCAGGCGCCGCCGACCCTGAAGTCGATCTCGCAGACCACGAGTGACCAGCCGTGCGGCCCGAACCAACGCTTGAGCAGTTCGGGCCGTGTCATGGCTTCGTAGACGAGGTGACGTGGTGCGTCGAAGACGCGGGTCATCACGACTTCGCGGGGCGACGGTGTGGAGACCTGGAGTGTTCCGGTGTTGAGCATCAGTGATGTCCTTTCGTGTTGCTGTCGTTGGCCTTCAGCTCGTCGAGCACGGTGTCGAGCCGTTCGAACGATTGCTGCCAGAAGCTGCGGTAGCCCTCGAGCCAGTCGTTGGCCTCGGCCAGCCGTTTGGCCTCCAGGCGGCACGGCCGGCGCTGGGCGTCGCGGCCCCGCGAGATCAGTCCTGCCCGTTCCAACACCTTGAGGTGCTTGGAGATGGCCGGCTGTGTCATCGCGAACGGCTCGGCCAGCTCGGTGACTGTCGCCTGGCCCGAGGCCAGGCGGGCGAGGATCGCTCGCCGAGTCGGGTCGGCCAACGCTGCGAACGTCGCATCCAGGCGCTCATGACGGCCTTGTCTATTACCAATCAGTTTCATAACTGATTGGTAATATACAGGTCATCTCGTGAGGCGTCAAGGCCCGCTCGTCACGATGCCAGTCACCGAATCTCCGGTTGCACCGGATATTCGGTGACGCGCTCGGTGACGTGGGCAGACCCCACCTCGTACCATCGGGCCGATGACCGTGAACGTGCGTCGCCTCACCCGCGACGAAGCTCGCCGCATCGCTATCCGGGCACAACTGCTCGATGCCGACCGTCCCCGCGATCTGCTGACGATGGTCGGGCGATTGACCATGTTGCAGCTCGACCCCACGGCGGCGGTGGCGCCGAGTGCAGATCTCGCTGCATGGACGCGACTGGGCAGCGCGTACGAGCCGGCTCAGCTGCAGCAGGCGCTCGAGCGGGATCGGACCGTGTTCGAGCACCGCGGGCAGGCGGTGCCGACCGAGCCGGTGGTCGTGATGGTGCGACCGATGGCTGACCTCGGCCTGCATCTCGCCGACATGGCCAACTGGTCGGTTGGCTGGAAGCAGCATCGCGAATGGGTTGCGGCCAATGACGGGTTCCGTCGGCGCGTGCTCGACTTGTTGGGCGCTTCGGGTCCGCTGGCCTCACGGGACATCCCCGACAGCGCCGAGGTGCCATGGGAGTCGAGCGGCTGGACGCATGATCGCAACGTCACGCAGATGCTCGAGTCGCTCGCATCGCGGGGTGAGGTGGCCGTCGCCGGCCGCCGGGGACGGCAACGTCTGTGGGACGTGGCGTCGCGGGTGTATCCAGCCAAGGTGAAGGTGGTGCCCGCGGAGAAGGCCCGTGCGATCCGTGACGAGAAGTGGCTGCGTTCGCTCGGCGTTGTGCGACCCCAGTACGTCGGCGACGCCGGCATTCCCGCCGAGGTCGAAGGAACGTCAGGTGTGTGGCGGGTCGATCCGGACGCGACGGCCGACGCCTTCGAAGGACGGACTGCGCTGTTGTCGCCGTTCGACCGATTGGTTCACGATCGGGTTCGGGCGATGGAGTTGTTCGATTTCGAGTACACCCTGGAGATGTACAAGCCGAAGGAGAAGCGGCGTTGGGGATACTTCGCGCTCCCCGTGCTGCACCATGACCGCCTCGTCGGAAAGGTCGACGCCATCGCCGACCGCAAGGCCTCGGCGCTGCACGTCCACGCCGTGCACCAAGACATCCGCTTCACTCGTGCGATCACCCAGGCCGTCGACGCCGAGCTCGATGCGCTCGCTCAGTGGCTCGGCCTCGACCTCGTCCGCTGACGACCCTCGGCGTGCTCCGTCAATCGGCGGGGCGGCGTCGCATGAGCAAGTTGTGCACGCTGCTGAGCACGATCTGACCGTCCTGATTCAGGACTTCGACCTTGTTCCGCACGATGCCCCGGTCCGCGCGATCATCGCACACGGCACGGCGGCAGCGGTGCGAGGTCGTTGGGGCCGTCGTCGATGAGTGCTTCGAGCGTCGACTCGTCGACCGGGCCGCACCGCCAGGCGTCGACGCCGACGTTGATCATGCGGCCGCGCTGGCGCCACCGTTCGTGGACGTGGCCGTGGAGCAGCCACGCACCTTGATCGACTGGCCGCTGCTCGACGTACCGGTCGTGATCGTGGCTATCTCCTCGATATGGGAAGTGGCACGCCAGGACCCGGTGGTCGCCGACATTGATATGCGTCTGTCCTTGGTGGACCTCGGCGAAGCCGGCGGCGAGGTACCGCTCGGTCCAGCCCTCGGCTCGTTGACCGTGGTCGATCCAGCATCTGTCATGGTTGCCGGCGAGCAGCAGCTTGCGCCCGTTCAGCTCTCCGACCAGTACGAGGGTCTCGTCGATGTGTCCGAGGGCGACATCACCCAGCACCCAGACGGTGTCGTCGGGGTGGATGGAGGCGTTCCATCTCTCGATCAGCGCTTGGTTCATCGCACTGGCGTCGGCGAACGGCCGGCCCGAGTAGTTGATGATGTTGGCGTGACCGAAGTGGAGATCAGCGCTGAACCACGTCGTCATCTGCCCGTGATCATGCCCGACCGGTCGGCGTTCGGGGTGCCAATTTCGGCGATCGCACAGCCTCCGCGGGATGTGGGAGGTCGTCCACTGCCGTTCACGTCTCGATGTGAAGCGGTATCCGCACGGAGTGTGCCCAGGTCGGCGGCGCCCAACCTCGGTCGAGCAACGCGACGATGACAGGGACAGGAGGCGACCTCCGGGCCCGGATGCAGGCTGTCAACTGGTGAGCGCGACTGGCAGGCCCTGCGCTCGTGCTGGCCGGCCAGGTCGTTGTCGCCGGTGACCAGGACGAGTTCGGCATCGAGCGCGACCATGGCGGCGGCGAGGTGAACGGCGTCGTAGCCGCGAGACCGGCGACAGCGCGCGCCTCGAACCTTCTCGCCGACATTGAGGGCGAGGCGGCCGGTCTCGTAGGTCTCGTCGAAGGCGGCGCGCTTGTCAGCGGTCATGGCCGCCAGGCGGTTCTTCTTGAGTTCTTCGATCGTCGTTCGGGCCATCAACGTCCTCGTGTCGGTCAGGATTGGCTGAGCCGCTCGACGGGCTGTCCGGTGACTTCGGCGATGAGCTCGAAGTCCTTGTCCACGTGCAGCACGATGAGCTGTGCCAGTTCTGCCACGGCGGCGATGAGCAGATCAGGAATCGAGGGTGCCCGGTGCTGGCCTCGCTCGGCGAGGATGGCCTGTACCTCGATGGCGCGATCTTCGATCGCCGGCGTGAAGTACTCCACGGGCATCGACCGCAGCGGAGCGGATCCGAGGGCGTGACGAAGGTCGCCAGCCGAGCGAGCGGAAAAGCCGACTTCGAGCAGCGTCACGTTCGTGACGCGGACGAGGCTCCGCTCGATGCGGTTGGCCCACTCGGTTGCGTCGGGACTCGCCCCCAGGCGGACCAGCGCGGACTTGTCGATGAGCCAGTCGGTCATTGCCAGGCGCGGTCAATGACTTCGGGGTCAGCGAGGTCAGCGAACGTGGTGGCGAAGGCGGCGAGATCGGCCACCGAGACCTCGGCGGGCGCTACGTCGCGCTCGCGGGTGAGCGTCCTCCGCAGATACTCGGTGCGCGAGAGGCCGAGCCGCTGGGCCTTGATGTCGATGGCAGCGATGACGTCCTCAGGGACGTCGCGAATCAGGATGTCAGTCACGGCACCTCCTTCGATATCAGACGATATCACTGCTGCCACGCACTTTCGGCCCAACCTCAGGCTGGCGCGAGCGCTGGATGGCCCTGTCCGGGAAAGAGTGAACCAAGGCTGTGCCACTCAACCGCGACGTCCCGCATGACCAGCGCCGAGTCGAGGCGGATCGACCCTGCAGGGAAGGCGACGCGGTCGTCGAAGAATGACGAACGGACGTGACGAATGTCGGCGGCCTGGATGCGCCAAGTCGTCGTGCGGAGTTCCAGACCGTCGAGTCGGTCGGAGCAGCCGGTCGGCGAGAAGCCTGCGGCGCCAGCCCGGAAGAAGTGGGAGGCCTCGGTGGTCGAGG
Source organism: Ilumatobacteraceae bacterium (assembly GCA_031373785.1). Taxonomy (GTDB): domain Bacteria; phylum Actinomycetota; class Acidimicrobiia; order Acidimicrobiales; family Ilumatobacteraceae; genus JAENVT01. The sequence goes on along the minus strand of JANMNE010000172.1, from coordinate 423 downwards.
CGAACAGCTCGCTGTCAGCCAACTCGTCTCGCGTCCCCACGGCAGCATCGACGAAGCACTGCGAATGGCGAGCGGTGAAGGCGACCGCAATTGCATCAGCCGACTCGGCGCTCTTGAAGTCCGCCCTCTCGTGACGGCCGGGGAACAGGCGGTCACCCACGGCGACGTTCACGACGGCCCCGCTGTGACGTGTCGGGATGTACACGCCCGTCCGCAGTCCGGTCTCGTCGTGCCACTGGACGGCAAAGCGATGAGCGGCGTTCTCACTCGTGAGGCCCAGGCGTGCTGGCACGCCACGGGGTCGCAGCTGTCCGAGCCGGATGAGGCAGATGCCGGCCACGGCCCATCCGTTGACGAGCTGCGGCTCGAATGGCGCTGGGATCATCGTTGCGGCAACGTCCCGGTCCAGCCGGTAGTTGATCA
>JANMNE010000234.1:0-15250 GCA_031373785.1 Ilumatobacteraceae bacterium | reverse complement strand
GGAACGATCAAGGAGATCGGGCGGCCGTTCCAGACGTTCTCGCGATTGGCGACCGCGTGGCGTTCGATGAGCCCCCGCACACGCACGTACTGGTCCCACTCGGGGACCCGGTAGGCGAGGTGGCTGAGTCCGTAGGGGGTGATGTCGATGCCGCGTGTGGCCAGCCGGTCTCGCTGCTGCGCGGCAAATGCCCGGTAGTCCCCGATGATGTTCTCTATCGGATCTGCCATCAGCTTCTCCTTCTGACGTCCTACAGGTGGCTGACGCCCTACGGCTTGTTCGTCAATGGCGACACGACGATAGCTGAGGCGCGACCACCCGAATCATCTGGGGCGGAACTGGCAACGCAGGGCGCGAGTCGGGCCGTATTGGCCTATTTCGGTGCCAGCGGGAGGGCTGGGGATCGGGCCGAATTGTGCCCCCGTACCTCACATTGCTGCCGAAGCTAACTGACGCTGACGCCCAGCAGCTTGCCGACCAGGTAGGTCGCGCCGCACGCAACCAGCAGGATCAACACCTGACGGGTCGAGCTCCACACCAGGTGACGTTCGGCGAACTTGCCGATCGCCAGCCCCACGAACGCCGCAGCGACGACACCGATGAGGATCGAGGCCACCTTGGCCCCATTTCCGCTGCCGGCGAACCACGGGATCACGGGCAGGAGCGCGCCCAACAGGAAGCACACCAACGACAGGCCGGCAGCACTCCACGGCGAACCCAGTTCGTCGGGGTCGACACCCAGTTCTTCGCGAACATGGACAGCAAGTGCGGCCTCGGGCTCGCGCATCACGTCGTTGGCCGCATCGAGCGCGGTCTGGCGGGTCATGCCGTGGCCTTCGTAGATCGCGGCCAGCTCGGCTGTCTCCGAGGCGGCGTTGTACTCGAGCTCACGGCGTTCGACGGTGAGCTCGCGGTAGACCAGTTCGTTCTGTGCCGAGATGCTGACCCATTCGCCGGCGGCCATGCTGGTGGCACCGGCGATCGCGCCGGCCAACCCGGCCAGGCGCACGAGCGACGAGTTGACGCCCGCCCCGGCGAAACCGATGACGAGCGAGACGTTGGACACCAGACCATCGCTGACACCGAACACCGCGGCGCGGGCCAGGCCGCCCGCGACGGAGCGGTGGCCGGGGTGCGATTCGGTGCGGCGCCGGAAGGCGTGGCGACTCATTTCCACAACGCTACCGACTAGTGTCGCTGAGCAGGGGAAGCTGCCGCCAGCGTTGCCGGGAGAACCATGACCACGATCAATATCGCCGACGACTGGCTCGCCGAGGTTCGAGCCTCGCTTGGCGCGCGTGCCGATCTGGTGAATCGGCTGGAGCCGGCCATGCCTGCCGGATACGACGAGCTCAACGACCCATCGGTCGCTGCGCTCGATTTCGTCAACATCGACGCGTTGGCCACAGGCCCCGGCGAGGTCACCACCGACCTGTTGCAGCGCGCCGATGGCAGCTGGCGGTTCCGCATCTACCGCCGCGGCGAGTCGATCCCCCTTGCCGACATGTTGCCCCTGCTCGATCACCTCGGCCTGCGTGCGCTCGATGAGCGCGCCTTCGGGTTCGGCGTCGAGGGCGTGACGGTGTGGCTCCACGACGTCGGAGTCTCATTGCCAACCGGCGTGCAGTTGACGGACGCGATCCGCGCCGAGGTCCAGCGTTGCTTCCTCGCCGAGTTCGGTGGTTCGATCGAAGTCGACGGCTTGAACCGTCTCGTCTTGCTCGCAGGTCTGACGGCGCGCCAGATCGAGGTGTTGCGCGCCTACTCGCGCTACCTGCGCCAGATCGGCTTCCCCTTCAGCCAGCAGTACATCGAGGCCACGTTGGCTCGCCACTCGTCGATCAGCTGTCTGCTCGCTGCGCTGTTCGCCACCCGATTCGACCCGGCGGTTGTGGGGGAGAGCGCGGATGTCGAGGCGGGCTTGCGCACCCAGATCGCCGAGGCCCTCGACGCAGTCCCCAGCCTGGACGACGACCGCACGCTGCGTTCGCTCCTGACGCTGATCGACGCGACCGTGCGCACGAACGCATTCCGTGCAGCGGACGGAGGTGGCCATCGCCCGGTCCTTTCGTACAAGTTCGACACCAGCAAGGTCCCCGACCTGCCGCTACCGCGGCCGATGTTCGAGATCTGGGTGTGTTCGCCGCGCGTCGAAGGTGTGCACCTGCGCAACGGTCGCATCGCCCGCGGCGGCATTCGCTGGAGCGACCGTCGTGAGGACTTCCGCACCGAGGTCCTCGGCCTCGTCAAGGCGCAGATCGTGAAGAACGCGGTGATCGTGCCGACTGGCGCGAAGGGCGGCTTCGTGCTGAAGAGGCCACCGCCCGGCGCCGACGAGTTCCGTGCCGAGGGCGTCGCCTGCTATCGAGAGTTCATCAGCGGGCTGCTCGACGTCACCGACAACATCGTCGGCGGGGTCATCGTGCCGCCTCCCGACACTGTGCGTCACGACGGCGACGATCCGTATCTGGTGGTGGCGGCCGACAAGGGCACTGCAACGTTCAGCGACATCGCCAACGAGATCTCCGCCGACTACCGCTTCTGGCTCGGCGACGCGTTCGCATCTGGCGGCAGTGATGGCTACGACCACAAGGCGATGGGGATCACAGCACATGGTGCGTGGGAGAGCGTACGACGCCACGCCCGTGCGTTGGGCAAGGACGCGGATCGCGAGGAGTTGACGATCGTCGGCATCGGCGACATGTCGGGTGACGTGTTCGGCAACGGGCTGTTGCGGTCGCGTCACGTCAAGCTGGTCGCCGCCTTCGACCATCGGCACATCTTCATCGACCCGGATCCGGATCCGGCGGCGTCGTTCGACGAGCGCAAGCGACTGTTCGACCTGCCGCGCTCGAGTTGGGCGAGCTACGACACGACGTTGATCTCCACCGGCGGAGGGGTGTACCCGCGCTCGCTGAAGACCATCACCCTCAGCCCCGAAGCCGGCAAGCGGCTGGGCACCGACAAGGTCTCGTTCACCCCGAACGAGTTGTTGTCGACCATCCTTCGAGCACCGGTCGACGTGCTGTGGAACGGTGGCATCGGCACGTACGTGAAGGCCTCGTCGGAATCCCACGCAGAGGTCGGTGATCGATCGAACGACGGCCTGCGCGTCAATGGCTCGGACCTGCGTTGTCGCATGATCGGTGAGGGCGGCAACCTCGGGCTGACGCAGCGAGGCCGCATCGAGTTCGCCCTGAACGGCGGGCTGGTCAACACCGACTCGATCGACAACTCCGCGGGAGTGGACTGCAGCGACCACGAGGTCAACATCAAGATCCTGCTCGGTGCGGTGATGGCCGAAGGTGCGATGACGATCGAAGAGCGCAACGAGGTGCTGATCGAGATGACCGACGAGGTCGGCCAACAGGTGCTCGACGACAACCGTTCGCAGACCCTCACCTTGGCCATTGCCCGTCGGCAGGCGCTGCCGATGGTCAACGTGCACGCCAGGTACCTCCACGTGCTCGAGGCGGAAGGTTGGCTCAACCGCGCCCTCGAAGCCCTCCCGACCGACAAGCAGATCGCCGAGCGGCAATCGAGCGGCAAGGGCCTGTCCACACCGGAGTTCGCCATCGTGCTGGCGTACACCAAGAGCGTCAACATGACCGAGATGGTGCGCACCGAGTTTCCCGACGACCCCTACCTCGAGCCCGACCTCGTTCGCTACTTCCCCACGTTGTTGCAGCAGCGGTACCGGCCGGAGATCCTTGGTCACCGTCTTCGTCGCGAGATCATCGCCACGCAGGTGGCCAACCAGATGGTCAACCTGTCGGGCATCTCGTTCGACAACCGGATGACCGAAGACACCGGCGCCGGCGTGGTCGACGTGATGCGTGCGTGGGTTGCCGCCCGCGATGTCTTCAACTTCCCGGCGATGTGGGACCGGATCGAGGCGCTGCCGAGCCACGTCAAGCTCGATACCCAGTTGGACATGTTCCTGGAGGCGCGGCGCATGGTCGAACGCGGTGCGCTGTGGCTGTTGCGCCATCGCCGTCCACCACTCGACATCGCTGCGGTCGTGGCCGAGTTCCAGCCGGGCATCAACGAACTGTCGACGACCTTGGAGGCGCACCTGCGCGGCAAGATGCGCGACCAGATGTTCGGCAACGAGGCGGCGAGGCTCGCGGCGGGAGTGCCCGAGCAGCTCGCCCAGCGTTCGGTGCTGTGGCCGTTGATGCACACTGCGTTCGACGTGATCGATCTCGCTCACCGCCAGAAGCTGACGGTCCGCGCGACCACCGCGGCCTATTGGGAGGTGTTCGACGCACTCGACCTCGGGTGGTTGTGGGATGCCGTCGGCATTCTGCCTCGCAACGACCGGTGGCAGACGCAGGCGCGCTCGGCCTTGCGCGATGACTTGATGGGGGCGCTTGCCGATCTGGCCGACGACGCGCTGTATGTCGGCGGCGCCCGCGAATGGGCAGCAGCCAACGAACGCGTGGTCGGCAGGGCGCTGGCGATGTTCACCGAGATTCGTCGAGCCGATGCGTACGACCTGACCACGTTGTCGGTCGCGCTTCGCCAACTGCGCAACCTGGCCCTCATCACACAACGCCCGCCGACACCCTGACCGCTCGCGGTGCCTCCGGCGCCAAACAGTGTGACCGGTAGGGTGGTCGGTGCATGAGCAGCGGCCCCCGATTCCGATTCGCGCCATCGCCTACCGGCTTCTTCCACGTCGGCGGGGCGCGCACCGCGCTGTACAACTGGGCCCTGGCGAAGCGACTCGGCGGCACCTTCGTGCTGCGCATCGAGGACACCGACGAGGCCCGCAACCGGCCGGAGTGGACGCAGGGGATCATCGACGCGCTGGCGTGGATCGGCATTCACGACGACGACCCGGCGTTCGAAGGCCCCTATTTCCAGAGCACGTATGCAGAGGCGCACCTCGCGGCGGCACAGCGATTGTTCGAGGCGGGCGCGGCGTACTACTGCGACCTCACGTCGGAGCAGATCCAGGAGCGAGCCAAGGCCACCGGCGCCAGCGGGTACGACGGGTACTCGCGTGATCGCGGGCTCGGCCCAGCGCCCGGACGGGTGCTGCGGTTCCGCGTTCCCGATGGGGCCACGACCGTGCAGGATCTGGTGCGCGGCGACGTGGTGTTCGAGCACTCGACGATCGAAGACTTCGTGTTGCTGCGCGGCAACGGCACGCCGATGTTCTTGCTCGCCAACGTCGTCGACGACATGGAGATGCAGATCTCGCACGTGGTGCGTGCCGAGGAGCATCTGCCCAACACGCCCAAGCAGCAACTGCTGTGGGAGGCGCTGGGTCGCCGGCCACCGGTGTGGGCGCACGTGCCGCTGCTGGTCAACGAGCAACGCAAGAAGCTGTCCAAGCGGCGCGACAAGGTTGCCGTCGAGCAGTACCGGGCTGAGGGCTACCTCGCCGACGCGATGGTCAACTATCTGATGACGTTGGGTTGGTCGCCGCCGGGAGACCAAGAGATCGTGCCGTGGTCGGCGATCGAGCGCGACTTCCGGTTGGAAGACGTCAACCACTCGCCGGCGTTCTTCGACATCAAGAAGCTGGCAGCCTTCAACGGCGAGTACATCCGCATGCTTCCGGTCGAGGAGTTCATCGAGGTGTGCCGGCCGTTCCTCCACTCCGACGATGTGCCGTGGCCGCCCGAGCGGTTCGACGCGGCCAAGTTCGCCGCACTCGCATCGGTGGTGCAGTCGCGAGCGACGACATTGTCGGAGGTGCCCGGTGTCGTCGACTTCGTGTTCCTTGCCGACCCGGTGCTCGACGAGCAGGCGTGGGAGAAGACCATCTCGACGCCTGGCGCGAAGGAGGTGCTGGCCGAGACGACAGAGGCGTATCGCCGGGTGCCGGAATGGCAGGCGGCAGTGCTCAAGGAGACGCTCGAGGCGGTGGGCGAGCAGCACGGCCTGAAGAAGGGCAAGGCGCAAGCACCGATCCGGGTGGCGATCACCGGTCGCACAGTGGGTCCGCCGTTGTTCGAGGCCCTCGAGGTGCTGGGCCGCGAGGAAGTCGTCAGACGCTTGACGGTGGTTGCGACGAGGTGAGCGAGTTCGACCCGCTGATGGTCACGCCTCCCGAGGGAACTCCCGCAGTTGCGGTCGCCGAGGCCGACCCGACGCCGGCCGGGGGAATCCGGATTCTGCGCCCGCGACGCTGGCCGCGCCGGCTCGGAATCGGTGTCGGTGTGTTCGTGTTGCTGTGCATCGGTTACTACGCGGTCACCCTCTATCAGGTCTACGTCACTGGTCGCAGCGACCAGGCCCGGCCTGTTGATGCCATCGTCGTGATGGGGGCGGCGCAATACGACGGTCGCCCATCGCCGCAGCTCGCCGCGCGACTCGACCACGCCGCAGACCTGTGGTCCGTGGGGCTCGCCCGGGTGGTGGTCGTCACCGGCGGGAACCAACCGGGGGATCGCTTCACCGAAGCCGAGGCATCGGCCAACTACCTCGTCGACCACGGGGTGCCGGCAGACGTGATCCTGCAGGAGAACGTCGGCCACAGCACGTACGCCTCGCTGGACGGCGTCGCCACCCTGCTGCACGGACGCGGCCTGTTCCGCGTGCTGCTGGTCAGTGACCCGTTCCACTCGCTGCGGTCGCGGCTGATCGCCCAGGAGCTCGGCCTCGTCGCCTACGTCTCGCCGACGCAGACCAGCCCGGTGCACGGCAGTGCCGAGACCGCCCGCGAGTTCGAAGAAGCGGCCGGAATCGCCCTCGGCAGGATCATCGGATTCAAGCGGTTGTTGTCGATCACCGGGTGAAACCCGGGTGTGACCGATCGCGGTCGCTGGTTAGACTTCATGTTCCACGGGTTCGCCGCGGTGGGGAATGGTGTAATTGGTAACACAGCAGTTTCTGGTACTGTTATTCAGGGTTCGAGTCCTTGTTCCCCAGCTCAACACCAGTGTTCTCATCACCAGATGACGTGCTCGAGGGTCGGCCACCGTGCCGGCCTTCGGTCGTTTTCGGTTGGCGCCCCTCCGACGCGTTGGTAGTGTGCTGGGGCTACCGGGCCCCATCGTCTAGTGGCCTAGGACACCACCCTCTCAAGGTGGCGGCACGGGTTCGAATCCCGTTGGGGCTGCTGATGTGTGCCGACCGGGCACGGCACGCGATCAAATCTCCCGTCCTGGCACGTGCCCGGCCGGTCGCAGGTTTGTGGGCGATCAGTCACTCAGGGTAGGCTTTGGTTTCATCCACAGTGCTCGTAGGAACACTCCGTGCCAGCATCGCTGCCCGCTTCGACCGGACTCGACGCAGCAGCGACCAGCGGTTCGAATTTTCGGAGGGGACGCCGACAAGGCTCTGTGCAACGAAAGGAATCATTCGACATGAAGGTCAAATGGAAGCAGCACGTTGCACGTCTCATCCCCGCCGCGACCATGGTCGCTGCCGCTGTCGTCGCGATCAGCGCCGGCGCCGGTAGCGTCAAGTGGGGCTGATTCAGAACTGACCTGGGGCGGGCTCTTCGGAGCCCGACCCATCATCTGGGCTGGAGAGTGAGTATCCAGTGAGCGGTCGACGTGGTTCGAGTCAGGAAACGACTTCCGTGACGATGTTCGTCGTCGGAGTCGTTGTCGCTGCCGCGATCGCGCTCTTTGCCCTGCTCCGCTCGGGACCGGTCGTGATCGTCTCAGACCGGTGGCTGCAATTGGCGCTGTTCGCGTTCCTCGTCTGCGTCTGCGAGCTGAAACCGGTCACCGTCGCCCGATCAGGCGGCGTCCAGGAGGTCGTTGCTTCGGTAACGTTCTCGTTTGCCATCTTCTTGACCTTCGGGCCCTTCCCTGCGCTCGCCGCGCAGTCGATCGCTTCGCTCATCGGAGACATCGCCGGAAAGAAGCGGGCGCTGAAGGCTTCGTTCAACGTCGCCCAATACGTCCTCGCCTGGGCGATACCGGGCTTGCTCTTTCAAGCGATCATGGGTGGCCGCACCTTGCGCATCGGGTCGGAGTTCACCTGGCGATGGGCCGGCGCACTGGTCGTTTCCGGTGTGACGTACTTCCTGTGCAACAGCGCGCTTGTCGGAATGATCATCGCGCTCAGCACACGATCATCGCTGTGGCAAGGCATCACCGGCATGGTCACGCGGGAGGCGAGTTCGGATGTCGTCCTGCTGGCTCTCTCGCCGATCGTGATCGTGGCAGCGGAACGCTCCCTCGTCCTGCTGCCCGTGTTGTTGCTGCCCGTGTTGGCCGTGTACCGCAGCGCGCTCCTCTCCGCCGAGAAAGAGCACCAGGCGATGCACGACGCGCTCACGGACCTTCCGAACCGGTTGCACTTCTCGGCGGACATCGAACGGCGCTTCGAGAATTCGCGGAGCAAGTCGAGCCGTGGCGCCGTGCTTTTGATCGACCTCGATCGCTTCAAGGAGGTCAACGACACGCTCGGGCACCAAACTGGTGACGCGCTGTTGTGCCAGATCGGTCCGCGGATCCTGCCCATCCTTCCCGACGGCGGGGTGGTGGCACGTCTCGGCGGGGATGAGTTCGCCGTCATGGTCCCCGACATCGGGCCAGACGACGCACTCCGAATCGGCGAGGCGATCGTCGATGTGCTGCAACCGCCATTCCGGCTCGACGATTTCAACCTCGAGGTGCAAGCGAGCATCGGTATCGCGATCGTCCCTGACCACGGCACCTCGGCGGACGGTCTCATCAAGCACGCTGACATTGCGATGTACTTCGCCAAGGGACGCAACTCGGGGATCGAGATCTACAACGCCGAACACGATCAGAACAGTCGCCGCCGATTGAGCCTGCTCAGTGAACTTCGAACCGCGCTGGTGAACGGGCAGGTGGTGCTGCACTACCAACCAAAGCTCGACCTCTCGACTGGCACGGTGATCGGCGTCGAGGCGCTCGTGCGATGGAACCATCCACTCTTCGGCCTGATTCCGCCGGCGGAGTTCGTCCCCTTTGCCGAGCACACCGGGCTGATTCGTCCCCTGACCAGCTTCGTCCTGCGTACCGCTGCCACGCAGGCGCGTGCGTGGCTCGACGCCGGCATCGATACCGCCGTCGCCGTGAACCTCTCGGCGCGAAGTCTGCACGATGGCGCGATCAGCAACGAGGTCGCGCAGTTGCTCGCGGAGTTCTCGCTCCCTGCGAATCGGTTGCAACTGGAGATCACCGAAAGCTCGATCATGGCTGATCCAGCAGGGGCCAAGCGAGTGCTCGAGGACCTCGATGCAATGGGATTGCATCTCTCGATTGATGACTTCGGCACCGGCTACTCCTCGCTGTCATACCTCCAGGATCTCCCGGTGAGGGAAGTGAAGATCGACATGTCGTTCGTCACCAACGTGCTCGAGAATCCACGCGATCGAGTGATCGTGAGGTCGACGATCGATCTCGCCCGTCACCTCGGCTTGCGATCAACGGCGGAGGGAATCGAGAGCGCTGCGGCGCAGGAGTGGCTGAAGCTCGCTGGCTGTGATCAGGGGCAAGGCTTTCACATAGCGCCACCGATGCCCGCCGACGAGGTCACGCTGTGGCTCGGTGACGCCGCACGTCGAGTCTCGTTGTCACCTGACGAAGATCAAGCCGTCCCGGAATTGACGAGTGCTGCGGTACCCGACAGCAGGTAGTCGATGACATCGGCGGCCGTGTACGTGCCGTTGCCCGCACCCAGAACGCGGACGACCCGCTCGAGATCGTCGCCTGCGGTGACGATCGGCAATTCGGGGCTCGCGCTGTGCAATTGCGCAAGCCCGATCGTGGCGAGCAGTCCGTTGCACAGGCACTTTCGACCGGCGGTGTCTTCGACCGTGCCGCCCTTGCCGACGAAGTCATCCTCCGGCTCCGCTGGGCAGCGATAGCCGACCTTGTCATCGTCACGAAGATAGGCGGTGCGCAAGAAGCCGAGGTCGCACACGCGCTGGCGCGAGAGATAGGTCTCGAGATTGGACAGTGTGTTGTCGAGCGTCGCGACCTTGAACGGGTAGCCGCTCGGCGAGGCGCGTGGATCGGTGCGCACCTTCAGCGTGCCGTGGAGCGCGCGATCGATGGTCTCGTGCTTGATCGTCGGGTCGATGCCAGATTCCTCGCACAGCGCGAAGGCCGAACCGACCTGAATTCCCGCAGCCCCGGATTCGACGGCCTCGCGCAGTCGATCCGGCGAGCCGTATCCACCAGCAAGCCAGAACGGAATGCCGAGTTCGCTGAGTGCCTGCAGGTCGACGCTGTCACGAGGTCCGTAGACGGGCTGCCCATCGGCGTCGAGCACGAGCGCCGCACGCGGCGGTGCGTTGTGGCCGCCGGCGATCGGCCCCTCGACCACGAAGCCGTCCGGTCGTCCATGCGCGCTCTTGGCCAGGAAGCTCGCCAACGTGTTCGAGGCGATGATGGCCAGGAACCGAGGCCGAACCAGGGGAGTGAGTAGCGCGTCGCCGAGGAACGCTGCGGGGTCGAATCGGGTCACCCGTTCGTCTTGCGCTGTCGTGCCGACAACCGAGATTCGATAGGTCGCCGGTTGCCCAGCGGCGAGCAGGTCGAGGACGTGCGGGATCTCTTTCGGGATGCCGGCTCCCATCAACACGGCGTCGACGCCAGCCAGCATGGCGCCGTACAACGCGTAGAGCGTGGGGAGTTGGATCTTCTCGAGGTAGTTGATCCCGATACGTCCGTCGTGCCCGTGCTTGGCGAGCGACACCTCGGCGAAGTTGGCGAGCACGGTGAGATCGATCAGCGACGATGGGGGATCGAGTCGATGCGACGGCACGGTGAGATACCGCGTGCCGGCCGGACGCCCACTGGCGCGGTAGTACCGGCGCAACACCCTCTCGACGATGTCGGGTCGGACGAAGCCTTCGTATGCCCGACGGAGGTGGCCGCCGGGATCGCCGTCATTCAATCGGCGGGCGTGCACGACGTCGAGGGCGACTCCGGAGACGACTCCGAGTTGGCCCGTTCGGGAAACGGCCTGGGCCAACTGCCACGAGGAGACCCCGACTCCCATCCCACCTTGGATCAACGTTGGCAGCGGCGTCACCTTGGCAAGCCTACCTACCAGTCGGTAGGGGCGTCGAGAGTCATACGGCCCTGTTCTCGGTGGCGAAGGTCCATCCGACGAAGATCAGTCGGTGACGGCTTGGTCGCGATGGTTGCGATAGGCATCACCGAGTTGCTGCAGCTCGATCTCGGGTGCGTCCTCGACCGAGATCAGCGCGTTGTCGGCTCGGTGAGATGAGCGGATCAGCTCGTCGAGCTTGCGCTGCAGCGCGACGATCTGCTTGCTCTGCGTGTGCTGGATGACGAAGACCATCACGAACGTCACGGTCGCCGTCGAGCTGTACAGCGACGCTTGCCACCAGGTCGGGAATCCCGTCACCAGACCGACGATGAGCCACACGACGGCGAGCAATGCGGCGGCGAGACCGGCGAAGGCGTTCGCCACGGTCTGGCCGACGTGATGCAGCGCCGTGCTCGAGCGTGGTGTTTCAGCCCTTCGGCTTGCCATTTCCATTGCCATTTTCCTTGCCCTTCGACGCTTCGACGGTGGTGGTCGTGGTGCTGGCGACGGTGCTCGTGCTGACGAGGGGTGCCACCGTCACCGCCGGTGCCGCCGCCGGGGTGGTGGTTGGTGTGTCGACGAGTGGCGCGGGACTTTTGCCCCCGCCGAGTTGCGCCAGGCCGATCACCGAGAGGATCACGACCAGCGCCACGATGCCAAGCGTGCGACGCTGCCGGCGGGCGGCGTACGCCTCCTGCGAGACGCCGAGATCCGGCGACCGCTCGACGATGGCACCCGGCGGCATGATCGCAGTCTGCGATCCGTCGTCGGCATTCATCAGCCGGGTATGAGCCTGCACATCCTCGACATCTGCCATGAGGAGGGTCGGCTCGCCGAGATCGACCAGCTGATCGGGAGGTGGCATGATGGCCAACTGCTGCCGGCGAAGTGTTGCCGCGAATGCCTGCGCATCGGCCGGCCGGTCCCCCGGGTCCTTGGCCAGTGCTTGCGAGATGGCGGCTCGCACCGCTGCGGGCACTGTTGGCGGCAGCTCCGGCGGTGGCTGGTGAACGTGCGCCATCGCCAACGCACCGACGTTCTCAGCAGTGAACGGCGGGTGCCCGGCGAGCATTTCGTAGCCGATCACCCCGAGTGAATAGATGTCGCTGGCCGGCGTGGCTTCGGCGCCGATCGCCTGCTCCGGCGAGATGTACCTGGCGGTTCCGATGACCTGACCGACCTCGGTCAAGGCCACCGAGTTGGCGGCGCGGGCTATGCCGAAGTCGGTGACCTTGATCGTTCCGTCGTCGAGCAGCAGCAGATTGCCGGGCTTGACGTCGCGGTGGACCACGCCGGCGACATGTGCGGCTTGGAGGGCTTCGGCCGTCTGGGCGAGGACCGAAAGCACCAGGTTGACGGGCAGCGCACCCTTGTCGGACATCAGCTTGGAGAGCGGGCGGCCGGGCACGAGCTCCATCACCAGGTAGGCGATGTGCTGGCCGTCCGTGCGGTCCTCGCCGTAATCGTAGACGTTGGCGATGCCAGGATGAGCGAGCCCGGCGGTGTGGCGGGCCTCGGCCCTGAAGCGCTCGAGGAACACCGGGGAGTCGACCAGGTCGTCACGCAGGATCTTGACAGCGACCTGGCGCCCCAACACCGTGTCGACGGCTGCCCAGACCTGGCCCATCCCACCGACGGCGATACGCGTCGTGAGGGAGTATCTGTCACCCAGGACCGTTTCACTCGAATGGCCTGGCTGCGGGTGGGGCGACGATGTGGGTGCCGGCATGCCGCGAAGTGTTACCCCATTTTGCTCGCGCTGACACGTCGGGCGCCCTTGACATCTCCCGGAATGTGGGCGCACTGTCACGGTGGGCATTCCGCACGAGGGCGCGGGGAGACACGGGCATGCGACAGACGAGACGCAACGTTTCGGGCCGTAGCCGCCGGGCGACGGCCTGGTGTGCGCTCGCTCTGTTCGCCCTCCCGGGTGCGGCTACCGCACACGCCGCACCAGCAGACCAGACCGCCGTCGCGACCGACATCATCCTCGACGACATCGGGCCCGGCTGGACAAGGACCTCGCCCGACCCAACACCGCCGAACTCGGAAAGTGCCGTTCGTCTGTTCAGCTCCGACGACGTGCAACTGCAGTTGCTCGCCGAGCCTCGACTCGTCTGCAGCATGGAGATTACTGGCCGGTCCGATGAGCTGAGCCTGGTCACGTCGCTCGGATTCACCGAATCGCCGTCGGACGGCTCGGGCGTTGCCAGGTACACCGGCGATCTCGGCGGAACGGCGGCCGCCGCGGCGGCATTCTCGACGAAACGGTTTGCCTTTCTCGTGATCGCCTTCGGGGTCCGTGCCGGTGTCGATCTCGAGCCTGCGGTCGATGCAGTCGTCGACCAGCAGGCAGCACGCGATGGCGGGGTGGTGATCGAGGCAAGTACAACGACGAGCAGGCTCGATGAGATCATCGTCGACAACCCGTCGGTGCCGGGACTCGGTCAGCAACTCGACTACTCCACAGATCTGTCGCTGTGCGACCAATCCGGAGCGCCCGGACTCGTCCAGACCTCGGAGGTGGTCACGTTCTTGTCCAAGCACTCGAGCGAACGGCTGCGGGTGTGGCTCGACCCGGCGAGCGGGTCGTCGGCGATCGTCGACCTCACCGACTATCCCTACGAGCTCTTTGCCGGCATCGCCGCGGGCAGCGCCCATTCGGCAGGCTTCGAACCGATGCGGGTCGGCGACATCGACGGGCTCGACAGCGTTCCGGACGTCAGGGCGTGGCGAACGGGAGGTGATCGGTCGCAGTACTTCGCCTGCTTTCGGCGAGGCAGGATCACTGCGCTGATCGCAGTTGCCGAAGGATCGGACCCCACCCAGGCTCGGGCCACGCTGGCAGCGCTGGCGCGGCTGCAGTTCGATGCGATGCCCGGTGGCTCGACGGCGGCGCTCCACGTGCCGTCGCCTGCAAAGAGCGCGGCGACCTCCGGTTCGCTGATTGCGCTGATCGGTGTGGCGGTGCTCGCCATTCGCCGAGCACGCGCCGGGCGCGTGAGACGGAACGTCGTGACGCGTGGCGAGACCGGTTCGTTCGATGTCAGCCACCGCGCCGCCGAGATGCGGCACCGGGGTGCAGTCCTCGGCGCCGTGCAAGTCGCCTGCGTTGCTGCGATCCTGGTGTTCCTCGCCTCCGACCTCGGTTGGATTCGAGTGGTGGGCGCGGCATCGACGGTGCTCGCCGGCATCGTCGTCACCGTGCTGTGGCGTCGGGGGGAAGCCCGCGTGCTGGGGGTCGCCCCGGCCGACCGCGTGCATCCACGACCGTCGTTCGGGTCGGTCGCGCTGACGGTCGCCGCCGTCTCGCTGCTGGCCGTCGGTGGCGGTCTGGTCGTGTGGGGGCTGCGCGAGACCCTGTTCGTCCCATCCCTCTCACATCTGCGGCTGTCGGATCGAGTGTCGATCGAGCCGCGCCTGCTCGCCTGGCTCATTGCCGCGATCGGGCTGGTGTTGATAGTCGTCGACTCGTTCGTCCTGCGCGCAGCACGCGCCGTCGCCAGGATCGGGTGGCGGGAGTGGACGACCGAGGTTCCGCCGATCGTCTACCTGCGGTCCTTCGAGGACGACGACGTGCAGCTGGCCAACGTCGTCTCGGCCCGCCGTCCGTTCCTGGAGTTCTTCACCCTGCGCGGGCGGGATGCGTTCGAGGAATCCGTGGCCTGGGAGCTGTCGTGCTATGGCCCGGTTCTGGCGATCGCCCGCCCCGGCCACTCGCACGTGTCGCTCGGCGCGGCGCGCGTGCATCTGCACGACGATGAATGGCGGAGTGTGATCAGCGAGCAGATCGACCATGCCAAAGCAATCGCCGTCACAATCGGGCGCACGCCGGGCCTGGCATGGGAGCTGACGCACATCGTGCAGTCGGGTCATCTCGGCAAGACCGTGCTGGTGGTGCCACCGGTCGATGCCGACGAGATCCGCCATCGATGGAAGTTCGTCGCCGACGCGCTGGTGTCGGCCGGAGCCGGCCAGCACCCGCTGCCGGCGGACCCCGCGTGCCTGGTCGTGGCCAGGGTTCGCGACGGCGACGGCCCGATGACGGCCTACTGCGCTGATCGGCGCGACGAGTCGACCTACCGGGCCGCCGTCGCCGCGGTACTGGCCTGACCCCGGTCAGCCCCTCGACGCCCGCTTCTCCGTGCGTTTCGGCTGCTCGTGGTGGTCGGGCTTCATCGGCGCGGTCGGCGTCGAGATGATCGCGTACTCCGGGTTGAGGATGGCTCGCATCCCGTGATGTTCGCCG
>JANMNE010000106.1:0-18687 GCA_031373785.1 Ilumatobacteraceae bacterium | reverse complement strand
GCCCGCTGAGCCGTCACGACGCAGCGATCGCCCAATGGTGGAGGAGCGCTCGGCTCACGGGTCGACAATCTCCAGCCTGATTCGCTTGTTGCCCTTGCCCTTGCTCTCCGTCTTGGTCACGCGTATGCGCCCGACTTCGCCTGTTGACCTCACGTGAGTGCCGCCATCTGCCTGTTTGTCCAGTCCCACAATGTCCACAACCCGCACTTCAGGTATGTGGGTTGGAACGAGGTTTACCTTCGTACGGATGAGATCCTCGTCCATCACAGCGGTCGAGCGGGGAAGGAATGACACCTCGATCGGGCGGTCGGCAGCTAGTTCGTCGTTGACGAGTTGTTCGACTCGTGGTCCGAACCCTTCCGGCAACGGATCGAACTCGAAATCCATCCGCGCGCTCAACGGTTCCATGTTGCCGCCGGTCACGGGCACCCTCCACTCGTTCCAGATCACGCCACACAACACGTGCAGGGCACTGTGCGTTCGCATCAGCTGATGCCGCCGGGGCCAATCGACGACGCCGTGAACCGTCTCGCCGATGGATGGAAGTGGGCCGTCGCCCACCGAGTGCCACACGTGGTCGCCGTCCTTGCGCACGTCGACAACCGCCACGCCGGCGAGCGTGCCCGTGTCGTGCGGTTGACCTCCACCAGTTGGATAAAAGGCCGTGCGGTCGAGCGCTACCGCTCCATCACGTACGTCCACGACCAGCGCATCGAACTCGGTGAGGTAGGCATCGCGGAGGTACATCAGTTCCGTCGTCACGATCGAGGGTCTCCTTCGGGTTGCCGCCGGGCAAGGTCGACGATGTAGTCCCACTGCACGTCACTGACCGGCATGACGCTGAGTCGGTTGGCCTTCTGCAGCAGATGGAAGGGGCCGAGACGATCCGCATGCTGCCGCAAGGTGACGAGTGGCAGCACGCCGGGAAAGCGCTCGACGAAGCGCACATCGCGGGCGACCCATCGGGGCTTGGCTGCGGGCGAGTCAGCGTCGTAGTAGTGGCTGGCCGCGTCGAACTGCGTGGGATCCGGATACGCATCGCCGACGATCTCGGCGATGCCGGCGATGCCGGGCACTTTGCAACTGCTGTGGGCGAAGAAGAACCGCTCTCCCGGCTGCATCTGCGCCATCCAGTTCCGCGCCCGGTAGTTGCGCACACCATCCCACTGGAAGCGTTTGCGTTTGGCGCGCGCCAAGTCGTCGATCGACAGTTCCTCGGGTTCCGACTTCATCAGCCAATGCGACACGCATCCATCTTGCTCCGACCGGGCCACTGCGGCCGATGTGAAGGAGTCCCACCCTGGCATCGCTGATCCGCCCGTGCTCGCCGACGCCGTTCAGCGCAGAGCCAAACGCCGCGAATCGGGTTTGGCGTTGTGCCCATTTCAGCTGACCGGTTATCGTCGTCAGCCCGGCCCGACCCGGGTCAGCGGGAAGTCGTAGACGGCGATGCCCTTCGAACTGGTGATGTGCACGTTGAACGTGACACCGACCGGCGCGTCGGGGAACGTCGGGCGAGCGGTCCAGTGGCCGTCGGCGTTGGACTGTACCTGCGCACCGCCGTACGGCGAACTGATCGTGATCACTGCACCCGCCGTCGATGTACCCCAGTACTCGTCGACCGGGGGCGTCGCATCCGTGGTCGCCCACCCGGCGTTGGCAGTGAAGTCGATCGACGGCGGGGTCGGCGTGCCCGGTCGCTGCAGTGTGAACTCACGAACCCGGTCGGTCGTGCTCGAGGTGATCCGAACCGCGACCGTCGTGCCGGGCGGAACCTCGGGCATGGTCAGCGTCGCCTCCCAGTTCCCGTTCGGGCCGGCCGTGGTCTCGGCGACCCCGAACGCCGAGGCGATGCGGATCGCCGACCCCGGCTGGGCGGTGCCGAAGAAACCCTGTGTCATCGGCGAGTTCGCCTGGCCGTTGGCACCGAGGTTGGCGGTGAACTCGATCACCGTGGGTGCAGGCGGCTGCGGCGCCGGGCGCTCGAGCGTGAACTGGCGGACCCGGTCGCTGGTGTTCGAGGTGATCCGCACCGCGACCTTTGCTCCGTCGGGAACGTCGACCAGCGTGAGCGTGGTCTCCCATTTGCCGTCACCGTTGGCGGTCGTTTCGGCGACCCCGTAGTCCGAGCCCACTCGGATCGCCGACCCGGGCTGCGCGGTGCCGTGGAACCCCTGCGTCATCGGCGTGTTGGCGCGACCGTTGGCGCCCAGCTTGGCGGTGAACTCGATCACGACCGCCGCCACGGTCGGCTCGGTCGGCGGCACGGTAGTGACGATCGGCTCCGTGGGTTCGGTGGCCCGCACCGTCGCATCCGGCACCAGGACCGGCTTGAACACCGGCTCCGTGGCCGGCTTCGTCTCGGCCACCAGGGTCGTCGATGTCGGCTCGATCGTCGTCGTGGTCGGTTCGGTGGTGGGCTCGTCCACGGGCGAGGCGGCAGGCACCACTCTGGTCGGCGGATCGTTGGTGATCCGCTCCATCGCGAAGGCCGATCCGCCGACCAGCACGAGGCTGGCGGCAGCGACCGCTACCCAACGCGGGCGAACGATGTGCACGTCGTTCGGCACGGGCGTCACCATCGGCACGAACAACCCGTCGGGCTCCGGGTGCGGACGCACCGACGAGGCGACGTCGTCGAGGAGTGCCGTGAGGCGGTGTTCGAAATCGTTCATCGCAAAGCTCCCAACTTGCGTTCCAGGGTCTCGAGACCCCGCTTGTTGTGTGTGCGGACGGAACCGATCGAGACGTCGAGCGTGGCGGCGATCTCGCCTTCGGTCATGCGCAACCAATGACGCATCACGACACAGGCCCGCTGACGGCTGGGCAATGCCGAGACCGCGGCGAGCACCGCGCTGCGACCGACCCTGCCCATTGCGTCGTCCTCGGCTGACGGCACCGCCATCAGGTGTGGCTGCTGCTTGCGCTCGGCAACCAGCCGGCGCCGGTGCCGACCCCTGCTGAGGTTGACGATCGTGACGCGGAGGTAGGCCACCGCTTTCTCGTGGTCAGCGAGGCGGTCCCATGCGTCGTAGACGCGCATGAACGCCTCCTGGGTCACATCTTCGGCGGCGTGGACGTCGCCCATGATGAAGGTGGCAAAGCGGACGAGTTCGGCATGTCGCTCCTCGTACAACGCCCGCACGGCTGCTTCCCGATTGCTCGGGCCGCCCGGGAGCACGCTGAGTACCGCGCCGGCCCGTCCCCCGGGTGGTTCGCTCACTGCTCGCATGGTCACGCTCCTATCCACGCGCAACGGCGCAGTGTCTAGGACAGGAATCGGTACTTTCTGCGCGCGCTTGACCGCAGAAGGTGAAATCGCTGGTCACGGGTTCGCCACATTGACGGGACCGCCGGCCGCCGCCAGCATGGTGCAGTGAACGACGACCCGATGCTGACTCCCGCCGCTGCCGGGTACACGATGCCCGCCGAGTGGGAGCCGCATGCCGCGTGTCTGATGTCGTGGCCGTCGCGCGCCGACTTGTGGGGCGACCGGCTCGCCGATGCCAAGCATGACTACGCCGCAGTCGCCTCGGCGATTGCCGCGTTCGAGCCGGTCGTCATGGTCTGCAATCCCGGTGCCACCGACGAAGTCACCACGACCTGTGGATCGGGTGTCGTGCCGATCGAGATCCCCATCAACGATTCGTGGAGTCGCGACAACGGGCCGGTCTTCGTTCGCAATGCTGCTGGCGAGATTGCGGTCGTCGGCTTTGGATTCAACGCCTGGGGCGAACGTTGGCATCCGCATGACGACGACGCGCGGCTACCACATCGCATCGCCCAGTGGTTCGAGTTGCCCTTCTTCGACGCACCCTTCGTGCTCGAGGGTGGCTCGTTCTTCGTAGACGGTGAAGGAACCGTCATCACCACCGAGCAGTGCCTGCTCAACCCGAATCGCAACCCGCATCTCTCTCGTACCGAGATCGAGCAGAGCCTGAAGAGCTACCTCGGCGCCACCACGGTGATCTGGTTGCCGTTCGGGCACAGCCTCGACACCGGTCCCGCAGGAACCGACGGCCACATCGACGGCGTGTTGCAGTTCGCATCGCCCGGTCGCGTGCTGCTCGAAGTGGTCTCGGATCCCGCCTCGCCCGAATTCGCTCGTGGCCGCGCCAACCTCGATCGTCTGAACACCTCGCTCGACGCCGCTGGTCGCGTCATCGAGGTTGTCATCCTCGACCCCGGCCCGAGAGCGGGCGTGTCGTACGCCAATCACTACCTCGCCAATGGCGCTGTCATCGTTCCGCTCGCGGGCGACGAGGCCGACGGGCCCGCGTGCGACACCCTGCAAACACTGCACCCCGACCGAACGATCGTCGGCGTGCCGGGCAAGACGCTTGCAGTCGGAGGTGGCGGCCCTCACTGCATCACGCAACAGGTCCCCCACGGTGTGTCGATCCCCGGCACACCTGCGTAGTACCGATAGCCGGTCTGGCTCCCCGGCTCAGTCGCTCGGGCCACCGCCGTACGGACTGGGCGGATTCGGGGTCGAGTTCTCGGTCACGACCCGCGGCGTGCCATCCGACAAGATGAGGTGCCACGTGAAGTGCTGACTGCCGAAATCGTCGGCCAGGCCATCCCCCGTGATGCTGCCCGACGAGTCGTGCGAGAACGTGTAGAGCGGTCGACCGGCGGCCGTCACCTGCTTGGTGCCGTCGGGGCGATCGACCACCCCGATCGCGGGAGCCCCGGCCCCGCCGGTTGGGGCCACCGACCCGGCGTCCAGCGGCGCCCAGAACGATGTGCACTCGTCGACGCACAGCACCGTGCCGTCGGCCTCCTCGTCGGGGCTGTAGAGCGCCCGTCCGCTCGGATCGACGAGGATGCTGCCGTATCCGGGCACGGCGACGACCGAAACAGTGGCAAACCCACCGGCCGCGGCTGGTGTGACCTTGGTCGTCGGCGTGCTGCCGCCGTAGTCGCTCGACCCACACGCAGCGAGCACCAGGGCACCCGACGCAACGGCGGTGGACATCAGCAATCGTCTCAAGGTGGAACCCCCTGTGGGGCGAGCGGTCTGCCCGAGATTAGACGGCGTTCAGCGCTGCCCACACGCGCTCGGGCGTGCACGGCATGTCGATGTGCACGACGCCGAGATGTGACAGGGCGTCGACGACGGCGTTGTGGATGGCCGGCGTCGAACCGATCGTCCCCGACTCGCCGATCCCCTTGGCGCCAAGCGGGTTCCGCGGGCTGTCGGTCTGGGTGTTCGACGTCTCGTAGCTCGGAAGCTCTGCTGCCGACGGAACCGTGTAGTCGAGGAGCGTGGCCGTGACCGGGTTGCCATCCTCGTCATACCGGACCCATTCGTAGAGCGCCTGGGCGGCACCCTGGGCGATGCCGCCGTGCTGCTGGCCGGAGACCAGGAGCGGGTTCAGGATCCGCCCGCAGTCGTCGACCGCGATGTGACGGCGCATCACGACCTTGCCGGTCTCGGTATCGACTTCGACCACCGAGACGTGGGCTCCGAACGGGAACGTCGAGTTCGTGCCATCGAAGTCGAGTTCGTGGCGCAGCACCTCGGGGTCGAGCCCTTCGGGCAGCTTCGACGCATCGCGTGAAGCGATGGCGAGCTCGGCCCAGGAGATCGACTTCGACGGGGTACCGGCGACGTGCAGCGAACCGGCCTCGGCAACGATGTCTTCGGCAGCGGCCTCGAGCAGGTGGGCGGCGATGCGCTGGCCGCGGTTCAACACTTCGGTGGAGGCCAGGAAGATCGCCGAGCCGGCCGTCTGCAGCGACCGCGATCCCAACGTGCCGGAACCCCGCGGCACGAGGTCGGTGTCGGAGTTGACGAGCTTGATCTGATCCATCGGGATGCCGAGGACCTCGGACGCCAACATCGCGAACGCCGTGTGGTGACCCTGCCCGTGCACGCTCGTGCCGGCAAAGACACTGGCGGTGCCGTCGTCGTGGATCTCGGTGGCGCCGAACTCGACGTGCAGCCCGACCGGGGCCGTCACTTCGACGTACGTCGACACGCCGATGCCGAGCGCGACCGGATCGTTGGCGGCTCGACGGCGAGCTTGTTCCTCGCGCAGCTCCTTGTACCCCGACGCAGCCAGGGCGGCATCGAGCGCCTTCTCGTACTCGCCGGAGTCGTACGCGGCCCCGGTGTTGGTGGTCATCGGGAAGGCGTCGGGCTGGATGAAGTTGCGCCGGCGCAGCTCAGCCGGATCCATCCCGATCTTCTGGGCGGCCACGTCGATGACCCGCTCGATCAACTGCGTGGCCTCCGGGCGACCGGCGCCGCGGTACGCACCGACCGTCGTCGTGTTGGTCACGACCGACCGCGTGGCGAACTTGACCTTGTCGATGTCGTACACGCCGACGCACATCATCTGGGTCAGCATCGGCAGGATCGCGCCGATGGCCGGGTACGAACCGGCGTTGGCGGTGACATCGCCCTCGAGACCGGTGAACTTGCCATCCTTGGTCACGCCGAGCTTGGCGGTCATCACGTAGTCACGACCGTGGACGAGCGACACCATGTCTTCCGAGCGCGTCTCGGCCCACTTGACCGGTGCACCGAGGGCACGGCATGCAGCCGCGGCAACGAGGTACTCGGGATACACCGCGGCCTTCGGTCCGAACCCGCCGCCGACCCACGGGCACACGACGCGCAGGTCACCCGGCTCCATCCCGAGCATCCCCGCGATCGCGCCGTGCGCAGCATGGGGAGCCTGGTGCGAGATCCAGCACGTCAGTGTGCCAGGCCGATCGCCGGGTTCGGCGAGGATGCCGTTGTTCTCCATCGGTGCACCGGCCAACCGCTGGCTGATCATGGTGACTTCGGCGATCTCGTCGGCACCCTCGAAGGGGTCGACATCCGCCCCGTGATCAGTGCCGAAGCACACGTTCGACCCGTGCTCGGGGAAGAGGATGGGCGCACCGGGCGCCAGGCCCTGAGCAGCCGTGACGATCGGTTCGAGCCGTTCGTAGTCGACGACCACCGAGTCGACGGCATCGACTGCCGCAGCCTTCGACGTGGCGACGATGGCGACGAGGATGTCACCCACGAACCGGACGACATCGTTGGCGAAGACCGGGCGGTTCACCGTCGGCGGCATCATCGGGAACCCTTGAAACGACGGGATGCCGAGGTCGTTGCCGCGAGCGTGGTAGACGGCCGTCACGCCAGGCATCGACTCCGCGACAGAGACGTCGACACCGACCACGTTGGCGTACGCCTGGTTGGAGCGGACAAACGCAACGTGGAGCGTGCCTGTGGGCGCCATATCGTCGAGATACTTCCCCGCACCGGTCAGGAGTGTGGGGTCCTCCAACCGCTGAACCGCGTTTCCCAGAATCGATCCTGCAGTTGCCATGGTGAGCCTTTCGACGACGTGAGGTTGAACCGCTGACGCAACGACTGCGTGCGCGTGACGCACGTTACGCCGAACCGGTGCTCAGCATTTCACCGAAGGCGTCGAACGGGTCGCGCTCATCCACAACAAGGGCGGCAAATATGCTCGCCCTTCATGTCCCCCGCACGGCTTCCTGAGCCCGACGATGGTGACGAGCGCGCCGTACTCTGCGGCTGGCTCGCGTTCCATCGTGACGCGTTGGTGTCCAAGTGTGATGGCGTCGCGGACTCCGACCTCGTCCGTTCAGGATTGGGCGGCTCGACGATGTCGCTCCTCGGTCTTGTCCGCCACCTCACCGAGATGGAGAGGGTGTACGCCGTGTGGGCGCTGGGTGGCGGTCAGCTCGAGTTCGTGTACGGGCCGTACGAGGACGGTGGACCCGACGGTGACTTCGACAACCTCACGACCGACATGGTGGAGTCGTCGCTCACGGCATGGCGCGTCGAGCGTGACGCCGCAGACACCGTGATCTCCGTGATGGCGCTCGACGACATCGGTCTCGGGAATCGGCGTACGGCGCGATGGAACCTCACCAAACTGTTGCAGGAGTATGCGCGTCACAACGGCCACGCGGATCTCGTCCGCCAAGCCATCGACGGCTCCACCGGCGAGTGACCCACCCGGAGTTGCCGCTGTACAGAACTCCTTCGACCGAGCGCTTGACATCTCCGGCCCCATACAGGGCGCCAGCCACCCAACGCAGTAGCTCTGCGACGAAGTCAGCCGCGGGCGCGCGTTACCGGTTGAACCCGACGACGTTTCGTCATCGAGCGGCGTGGGAACCATGACGACATGAACATTCGATACGCCTACGGCGTGCTGGTCGCCGGTGCGCTGGCCATCAGCGGTTGCACGTCCGACACCCGGGCATCGCTGAGCACCGACCTCCAGACCGCAGCATCCGAGATCGGCAACGCTGCGGGGCAAGTCACCGATGCTGCCGCCGAGACCCTCGCCCGCAACATCGCCACACAGCAGGGTGAAGAGCAGTTCAAGAACGCCGGCCAGGAGCTCGACGGCCCGTTGGCCTGCGAGGCCAAGATCGAAGACGGTGTCGCCAAGATCGACATCACCTGCACCGGCACGACCAAGGCGGGCGGCGCAGCCACACTCACCGGTGCGACCAACGAGCTCCCCGGTGCCTCCGTGGTCTCGCTCAACGGCCTGTTCACCGCCATGGTCGACGGAACCACCGTCTTCACCACGCAACGCCTCGGCGGCTGAGCTTCGATCAGGCGATCATCGGTTCCCGGCAAGTCCAGTCACGGAATCTCCGGAGCCTCCGGAGATTCCGTGACCTACCTCGCTGACGTGCCGAGCCACCTCCATCACGTCAGCATGGCGACCACCGGGACGCCGTCCGGCAGGTGATGCACTGCCCCTGCCGGAGTGTGAAACATCCACAACGACATCGTCTTGAATGCCACCCAGTCGGTGGGCTGCACGCGAAGCGACGCAACCACATGCCCGTCGTCGAGGACGTTGCTGACCACCATCTCCATCTTGAACGGCGCAGCTCCGGGAAGGCGGATCTCGACGAGACCGGAGTGAGGCAACGCCCCCACCGGGAAGCGAACGGCCGCCCCACCGACCGAGATGTCAACAAGCTCACCCATCACGTCGTCGATCTCGATCGACGTACGGAACGTGATCCGATGGGCGTTTCGCCGTGACGTTGCAAAGTTCGCCGACCGGATTCGGAGCGCACCGACGAGCAGCACGAATCCGGCGAGACCCAACCAGACGCCCGACGCAACCGTCGAACCGGTTCCGGTCCGCCAGGGCACCCAGCCGAGCGTTCCGGCAATGGCGTAGCCCATGACGGCACCGACGGCAGCGGCCAGCACCAACAAGACCGTCGGCGTCCGACCTCGCCGTCGCTCGCCCTCGGCGCCCTTCGGCGTCACCTCGAATTCCAGCGTCTTGCGCGTGACCAGCCACCACAGGCACGCCATGCCGACCGGGATGCGGAAGATCCGCAGAGCGAATGCAGTCGGCCAATGGATCTGCTTGCGCATCAGACGCTTCGCACCCCACAACCGGGTCGAGAACATGGCAACGAACGCCGCGGTGAAGACAAACGGACTGGCAGTCGACGTCTCGGCGCCCGATGCGAGGACGCCGATGGGGACCATGAAGGCGATCAGCGTGGCGATCCCTTCGAGCCACCACAGCGTGCCGTTGAGGTACTCGTGGAAGTTGCGCCACGACATCCACCGCTTGGCAGTCCACAGCCGTTCGTGCACGAGGATCTGCATTGCGCCCAGGCCCCACCGACGGCGCTGCACCATGTACTGATCAGGCGTCGCCGGCGCCAGGCCCACTGCCAACGTCTGATTGTGGTACACCGTTTGCCAGCCGGCGCGGATCAGCTTCAGTGTGGTGTGCATGTCTTCTGTGATCGTTTCGGTAGCAACCCCACCGATGTCGCGCAGCGCAGTGACACGCAGCAGCGACGTCGATCCGCACCAGAACGGCCCGGCACCCGCGTGATGCCGGGCTGGCATCAAGACATTGAAGAACAGACCCTGCTCGCCGGTCACCCCGTCGTCGTCGAATGCGCCGTGGTTGTAGAAGGCCTGCGGGCCTTGGACCAACGCCACCCGCTCGTCGTCGAACCAGCCGATCGTCGCGGTCAGGAACGTCGGCAACGGCACGTGGTCGCAATCGAGCACAGCGATGAAGTCAGCGCCGCCGGTGCCCGCCCGCTCTTCAGCCTCCATGAGGTCGACCGCGTGGTTCATGTTGCCGGCCTTGGCATGATCGTGCACCGGCCTGCAGATGTACCGCGCCCCGTACGCCCCGCACATGTCGGCCACCCACGGTCGATCACCGTCGTCCAACACCCAGGTTTCGTGTGCGGGCTGCAGCGCGCACCCGGCCGCGACCGTTGGCGCGATCACCTCGAGTGGCTCGTTGAAGGTCGGGATCATCAGCACGACCCGCTGATCGCCCCGCAGTGTGACGACGGGGTCGGGGGCGTGACTGTCGATGTCCCACAGCGTGGCCGTCTTGAGCACCAGACCGAGCAGGGGCAGGGCCTCGAACGTCACCAGCATCCAGGCCACGGACCGGTTCCAGCCCCCGGCGGGCAGGGTGTACGCGACTCGCCAGGTCAGATAAGCAACGAGAGCTGCCACGGCGGCGGCTCCGCCGATGTGGGCGAGGTGTCGGGACCGCGCCGGTTCGGCGCGCGGGCGACCGAGCCGCGACGCCCACCTGGCGATCGACGGAGTTGATGGCTCGTCGGAGGAGGAAGTCCCATTCGCTCGACCATGCATGTGGAAATGTCCAATCACTCGTCGTCCAACGTCAACATCGGCACGACAGCAATTGCGCCCGAGAGGTACAACGTCCCGTCTTGGCAGGCCATGACGCACGACCTCGGTCAGGTGGTGCGGTCCTCCCAATCGACCCAATCGACGCCGGTCTCCGCGACGTACGCATGCACACCTTCCCCAGTCGTCCGGGCGAAGTGGTCGGCGCCGATGAGATCGACGAGTCCGTAGGCCTGCATGCGCTCACGCACATGCCCCTTCAGCGCGGCGACGCGCAGGACAGCACCCCGTTGCGCCAGATCGCGGACCAACTCCGTGATCGCTTCGGCCGCGGTCGTGTCGACATCGGTGATCGGCTCGGCGGTCAGGAGCACGACAGAGATCGGCGTCGGTGAACGGTCGACGTGAGCAAGCACGTCGTCGATGAAGAATCGGGCGTTGGCGAAGAACAACGGCCCATCGAAGCGATACAGCAACAGACCGTCGATGCGACGGCCCTCGGGGTGGCGTTCGGCATCGTGATATCCCTTGAGCCCGTCGACTCGGACCAGCTCGGTGGTGTGCGGCTTCCATGCCTTGCGCATGAAATCCAGCAACGACAAGGCGATCGCGACAACCACACCCACGATCGCCCCGAGGACGGCAACGGCCAAGAAGGCAGCGACGCCGAGCAGGAACTCGCTCCGCCGGATCGCGATCAGCCGCAGCAGCGGCACGATCGTGAAGATGCGGATGGCGGCGGCCACGACGACGGCGGCGAGCACCGGCTGAGGCAGGTTGCGGAAGGCGCTCGGTGCGGCGACGAGGATCGCGAGGAGCACCGAGGCCGCAACGACACCGGTCACCTGCGTGCGTGCGCCGGCGGCCTCGGCAACCGGCGTGCGCGATTGGCTCCCGCTCACCGGCATTCCCTGGAACAATCCGGCGGCGACGTTGACCAACCCGAGGGCCACCAGCTCCTGGTTGGCGTCGACCCGGGTACCACGCTTGTCCGCGTAGACCCGAGCAAGCACGCTGGTGTCGGCGAACGCCACGAAGGCGATGCCGAGCGCGGCGCCCGTCAGCCGGCTGATGCTCTGCCAGTCGAGATCGGGCAACCGAGGACTGGGGAACCCGGAAGGAAGGTCGCCGACGAGACGCACACCGTGATCGGCCAACCCGAACACCAGCGTGGCGAGGATGCCCCCGACCACCGCGACCAGCACGCCCGGAACACGTGGGGTGAGACGACGAAGCGCCACGATCACGACGAGGGCGACTACGGCCAGGCCGACCGCCCAGCTGTTCGTCTCGCCGTCGGCGATGCCGCGCCCCAAGTCGCGCAGCGTGCCGAGCAGCGTCTCCGCGTCGACTGAGAACCCGAACGCCTTCGGCAGCTGGCTGGCCAGGATCGTCACTGCGATCCCATTGAGATATCCGTACCGCACCGGGGCCGACAGCAGCTCCGCAAGAAAGCCGAACCTGGAGAGCCCGGCAAGCACACCGATGAGGCCGACGAAGACCGACAGCAGCCCGACGATGGCGACGGCCCGACGCGGATCACCGTTGCTCAGCGGGATCACCGAGGCCGCGATCAGCGGGGCGAGCGACGAGTCGGGTCCCATGACCAAGATCCGCGACGGCCCGACCACTGCGTACACGAGCAACGGAACGATCGTCGCGTAGAGGCCGGTGATCGGCGGCAACCCCGACGCCTGCGCATAGGCCATGCCCGCCGGCGCCAGCAGTGCCACGAGTACCGTGCCGGCCGTCAGGTCCTTGACGATCCATGACCGCTCGTAGGTGCGCAGCACGTCGACGATCGGGAGCGCACGATGCCAGCCGGTAGTCACCTCGGTGCCGCCCGTCGAGGGCACGGGTGTCGTCGGTCTGATCACCGGCGACGACGGTACCTGAGGCTAGCTTCGCCCGGGTGAGCCGAACATGACCGACCAAGGCCAATACGTGCGCGATCCACGCTTCGACGTGTTGTTCGAACCGATGCGAATCGGTCCCGTGATCGCCAAGAATCGGTTCTTCCAGGTCCCCCAATGCAGCGGCATGGGCTACCGCGACGTGTCGTCGCATGCCGAGATGCGCGCCACCAAGGCCGAGGGCGGCTGGGCGATGGTGTGCACCGAGCAGGCCGAGATCCACCACAGCTCGGAGATCACACCGTTCATCGAGCAGCGGATCTGGGACGACATCGACATCCCGGCGCTGGCGCTGGCGGCCGAGCGGGTGCACGCCCACGGCGCGCTGGCCGGCATCGAGCTCTGCTACAACGGCATGAACGGCCCGAACTTCTACAGCCGGGTTGCACCGATGGGCCCGATGCACCTGCCGATCGCCACGTTCACCAACGACCCGGTGCAGGCGCGAGCGATGACGCTGGCCGACATCGCCGATCTCCGGCGGTGGCACCGCCTCGCGGTGCGGCGTGCGCTCGATGCCGGCTACGACCTGGTGTACGTCTATGCCGGGCACGCGTTCGGTGGCATCCACCACTTCTTGTCGCCGCGATACAACCAGCGCACCGACATCTACGGCGGCCCGATCGAAAACCGGGCACGGCTGCTGCGCGAGATGCTGGAAGACACCCGCGAGGAGTGCGAGGGCAAGGCGGCAGTGGGGTGCCGGATCACCGTCGACGAGCTGCGTGGCCCGAGTGGCATCCAGCGAGACGACATCGTGCAGATCATCGGCATGCTTGCCGAACTACCCGACTTGTGGGACTTCGTGCTCGGGTCGTGGGAGGACGACAGCGTCACGTCGCGATTCGGCCCCGAGGCCGGCCAGGAAGACCACGTGCGTGGACTGAAGCAGTTGACCACCAAACCGGTCGTTGGAGTCGGCCGATTCACCTCACCCGAGACGATGCTGCGGATGGTGCGCGAAGGCATCCTCGACTTCATCGGCGCGGCGCGGCCCTCGATCGCCGACCCCTTCCTGCCGAACAAGATCGCCGAGGGACGGATGCACGACATCCGCGAGTGCATCGGCTGCAACATCTGTGTCGCCGGCGACTTCACGATGAGCCCCATCCGCTGCACCCAGAACCCGTCGATGGGCGAGGAATGGCGTCGCGGGTGGCACCCGGAGCGGTTCCGTGCCCGCCACGCCGACGACAAGGTGCTCGTCGTCGGCGCGGGGCCCGCTGGATTGGAGGCAGCGCAGGCGCTGGGCAAGCGCGGGTACGACGTCGTGTTGACCGAGGCGACGCGGTCGCTTGGAGGGCGAGTCGCCCGCGAGAGCCGACTGCCCGGCCTCGCCGCATGGATCCGTGTCGTCGACTACCGGCTCGAACAGCTCAAGCAGCTCGACAACGTCGAGGTCTATCGCGAGAGCCCGATGACCGCCGACGAGGTGTTGACCTACGGCTTCCAGCACGTCGCCGTGGCGACCGGCGCCACCTGGCGCGCCGACGGGGTCGGACGCTGGCACACCATGCCCATCGAGTTGGACCCGTCGGTGCCCGTGCTGACACCCGACCAGTTGATGGGTGGCGATCGACCGGACGGCACCCGGGTCGTCATCTTCGACGACGACCACTACTACTTGGGCGGCGTGCTCGCCGAGCTCCTGGTCCGCGAGGGGTATTCGGTGGCGCTGGTGACGACCGCGGCGACGGTGTCGTCGTGGACGGCAACCACGCTGGAGCTGGATCGCATCCAACGGCGAATGCTGGAGCTCGACGTCGAGTTGCACCTCTCGACCACCATCAGCGGAACCACGCCGTCGGGGGTGACCCTGGAGTGCGTGCACACGGGACGCCGGCGAAATCTCACGGCCGAGTCCCTCGTGATGGTCACCGCGCGGCTACCGAACGACGGTCTCGCTCTCGAGCTGCGTGCGGCCGAGGATCGTTGGGTGGAGCACGGACTGGTCTCGGTCACTGCGGTCGCCGATGCCCTCGCACCCAGCACCATCGCCGCTGCCGTCTGGGACGGCCGACGCTTCGCCGAGGACCTCGGTCGCCCGCATGATCG
This sequence comes from Ilumatobacteraceae bacterium, assembly GCA_031373785.1. Lineage (GTDB taxonomy): Bacteria > Actinomycetota > Acidimicrobiia > Acidimicrobiales > Ilumatobacteraceae > JAENVT01. The sequence goes on along the minus strand of JANMNE010000106.1, from coordinate 4,071 downwards.
CGACGCGACCCCATTCCGCCGCGAGGTCACCCAGATCGCAGATCGAGTGTGATGCAGGTCGCCGGGCCTGCGGCGCCAAACGCCGACGGATCGAACGAGCGCCGAACATTGGGGCCGATCGGAGGGTGAATTCTCCCCACCCGACCGGCGTCCCAACGGGAGGCCGGGACCACCTGTTTGCTTCGTTTCCCGTCCGAGGTTGAAGGGTCTGATGGTCCTGGTGAGATGAACGGTACGCATGGTGTCGGCGACGCGAAAGGGGCCAACGGCCCTGTGATGCGGGCTTTGTGCGGGCGTACTCTGAGCCGCGGAACCCAGCGACATGGACGACGAACTCGACCCCACGCACGCGGATCTCCGGCCGACTCCGAGTGCACCACGGATCCCGGGATACCGCTATCCGACAGCCAACGGAGAGCCATGCCCGCGCACGATCCGCCTCGACGGCACGATCGAGAGCGGCGGCGTCTGTCAGTCCTGTGGCACCTGCCTGCTGTACAGCGGATTGATCGACCCCGTCACGCCGTAGACGACGAACCCGTCAGGCCCCTGCGGTGGACCTCGGCGAGCAACTCGGCGTCCGACAACGCCCGCGCGGCCCGCTCCCCTTGCGTGAGTCGCACCACTGGTGTCGCCCGCGCTGGCGGCGCCTCGTCTGCGTGCGCCGCCTCCTCGAGCTGGTCGATGAAGGCCTGCGCCTCGTCGCGGGTGAACTTCCCTGCCGCCTGTCGCTGGCTGAGCCCCAATGGTCCGCGAGCATCCCGAAAGCCGTCGTGTCCGGCAGCTGCGAGCAACTCGGTCAGCTCGCGCACCTGCTTCCCCGATGCCGGCGGACCCGATGCTTGACCGAATGCCATCGCCCGACCATTGCACACTTCCGAGGAGGCCAGGCACGAAATGTCCGGTTGCACCGGATATTCGGTGCCGGGCTCGCCGATTGATGCTGCCGCCGGCGACGGGATCAACGCAGCTCGCCACGGAGGTCGAGCTGATCGAACACCAGTGATGACGTCCACATGATGTGGCGGGCGTAGCTGTAGTCCGACTGCTCGGTCGGCTTGTCGCTGCGACCGAACCCGACGAGATCGGGAACGACCACGCGATGCCCGGCCGCCACGAGCGGCGGGATCATGTGGCGGTACAGGTAGCTCCACGACGGCTCGCCGTGCAGGAGCAGCACCGGGTCGGTGTCGCTGGGGCCCTCGTCGAGGTAGTGCATGCGCAAGGTGCCGCCATCGCCATCGGCGATGTCGGCGTAGTGCGGCGTGAAGGGGTAGCCGGGCAGACCGTCGAAGCGATCATCGGGAGTGCGGACAACGTGCATGGGATCAGTCTCCTGATGGTGAGTTCGTGGCTTCGATGTCGACGCGATGCAAGTCGTCACCGAACACCCGGCCGATGCGTCCTTCGAATCGTCCCACCCGTTGCGTCGGTTCCGACATGCGGACACCCTACGAGGGTGTCAGCATGATCACGTCGGTGGTCTCGCGGTCGATTCAGGCTCGTGTTCGTAGGTTGTGGTTGATGACAACACCCCGCCTCAACGCCCTCAGCACCTCTGTCCATCGGCTGCGCAGCATCGTCGAACCGCTCGACGATGCGTCGATCACCCGGCCCGCCTACCCCAGCGAGTGGACCATCGCCCAGGTCATGTCGCACCTCGGGTCCGGTGCTGTCATCTTCGTACGCCGACTCGGCGACCAACTCTCCGGTGTCGCCACTCCCGACGACTTCGCGCCGAGCGTGCGGGACGAGTGGAACGCAAAGGCACCCCGGGCCCAGGTCGACGACGGGCTGGCCGCGGACGCGGCGTTCCTCGCTGCGCTGGACGCGGCAAGCGACGACGAACGTCGTGAGTTCTCGTTCCCGCTCGGCCCGATGACCTTCGACTTCGATGGGTTCGTCGGCCTTCGACTGAACGAGCATGCCTTTCACACGTGGGACATCGACGTGACGCTTGACCCCTCCGCAACGATCCCTGGCCCGATCGCCGCGCTCGTCGTCGACAACCTCGACCTGATCGCCCGCTTCACGGCGAAGCCGAATGGCGAACCGGCGACCGTGACCGTTCGCACGACCGACCCCGAGCGAACCTTCACGATCGAGTTCGACCCGGATCGCGTGGCTCTCACTGCTTCGGCAGACGCCACTGGTTCAGCAGACCTGGCGCTGCCCGCGGAAGCATTCGCCCGTCTGACCTACGGCCGTCTCGACCCAGCGCACACACCAGCGTTCGCCGGCGACGAGGCGCTCCTCGACCGGCTCCGAGTCACGTTCCCCGGACCGTGACGGCTCGGCTCGCAGGGTGCTAACTGTCACACCGAAAGTGCTTGCAAAATACAGCACCTCGGTATGATGAAAGGGAGCCCCAAACGGGTTCACAGCGAGCCGGAAGAGGCTCAAAGGAGGTGGCTCACATGACCACCGTAATGACCACCACGAAGCAGTGGCAGGACCAATACCTGACGATGATGGCCCGCGTAGAAGAGCCCATCGTGAGATATGCCGGCAAGGCCGCCGAGGCCGTCGCCGACTACATCCCGGAGCGACCGCAGTGGGCGTTCCTCGAGCAGGTGCCGACGATGACCGAACTGGTCGACAGCCAGTTGAAGTTCCGACGGCGCGTAGTCGACGAGCAGGCCGCATTCGTCCGCAAGTTCATGAAGGCGATGAACCCGGCGACTGCGAAGCACGAGCCGAAGGCACCCGCGGCCAAGCGGGTGGTCCCGAAGGCCTCCCCGGCACGGCGGATCGGGGTCAGGGCGGCCTGACCGGTTGCCGTCAATCGAGGGAGCAGGGCTGCTCGCAGCCCTGCTCCCTCTTGGTGTCCGGGGTGCGGCCGAGCGCCGAACCCGCCCAGTTGGTCAGCGCGGAGCGTCGGGGCCGAGCACGATGATGAGATCGCCGCGGGCGTCGGAGTCCGTGATCGGCTGCGATGCCTTGGCCGGAAACGCCAAGATGATCGCATCGGGCACGCCGATGTCGGTCGCCGCGTACACCGCCTCGTCGTCGAAGCCCGGTCGGTAGTAGATGATGGTTGCGTCGACCAGGGTCGGCGTATCGCCGAGGTCGATGATGTAACCGAGCGACCGGATCCGATCAGCCGTGGCGCTGGCCAGCCGGAATCGCCCGTCACCGTTGGCGATCACCAATCGAACCTGGTTGCGCGGCAGGGGTCCGCCAGACAGAGTCGTGGTCGTCGTCGGTGGCTCAGTCGTGGTCGGGACCACCGTGGTCGGAGCGACCGAGGTCGACACCGACACCGATGTGGTCGCGGCGATCGTGGTCGTGACGGCGGGCTCGGAGGTCGAGGTCGTGGAGGTACCCACCGATGTCGACGGGGTCGGTTCGGCAACGGTGAGGCTGGGGTCGAGCACGAAGGGATCGCTCGGCACCGGGCGTCCCGCGATCGCCAAGCCGGCCAGGCCGCCAACCACGATCACGACGAGAGCGAACGGCCATGACTTGCGCATCAGGCAGTCAAGTTACCGGCGTACTCCCGACGCCGACAGCGCGACGTCGGGAGGCACCGATGCGTCAGCGACGCGCCGAGGCGACTTCGATGTTCGAGTACACGGTGTCCGTCCCGTCGGAGACCGCGAGCCGGTAGGAGTAGCTCGTCGAACTGCGCTTGATGCGGGACTCGATGAAGCTCGTCGTGCCCGTCGACAGCGTGGCCAGCGGGCGGAACGACGTGCATCCGGTGCCCTTGCAGCGCTCGAGCACCACCGACGTCGCCGTACTGTCCGGGTTGGTCCACGTCAGCCGAGTCCGTCCGCCCACCGTCGTCACACTCAGGTCGCTTGGCGCGACCAGTTGTAGCACCACGGGTTCGGGGGTGACCACCGGATCAACCACAGGCACCGGCTCAACCACAGGCACCGGCTCAACCACAGGCACCGGCTCAACCGGGGCTGGATCAACCGGAAGTGCCGGATCAACCGGAAGCGCCGGATCAACCGGAAGCGCCGGATCAACCGGAAGCGCCGGATCAACCGGAAGCGCCGGATCAACCGGAAGCGCAGGATCAACAGGAACCGCCGGATCAGCCGGAACCGCCGGAGCATCCGG
>JANMNE010000083.1:0-3374 GCA_031373785.1 Ilumatobacteraceae bacterium | reverse complement strand
CGCACGATCGACTACCGACTCGGTCACCGGTCGACCGTCACGACGCAGCAACGCATCGGACGGAATCGGTCGAGAGACATCGACGCACCGAGTAGTGACGATCTCGTCAACGACACCATCGAGCCAACTCGCAAGCTGCGCAGCTGTCGCCGCCGTTGCTGTCGGTACGACAGCCGCGAGCTCTCGGTGCAGCTCTGTGGGCCTCCACGTCGACTGCTTCTCCCCCATCGCCTCGATCGTCTGATCGATCATCACCGAACGCGTTGCCGGGTCGATGCCTCGGCGTTCTGCGACTTGCTCGACCGCGTTCGACACGACCGCGACCGGGTCATGTCCGAGCTGGCGTATCTGTTCCGCCCATGCCGCGTGCAGCGCGGCCGCCTCAACGGAGTGCGCCTTCGCCGGGCGGCTGTCGATAGCTGCTTCTCGTTCAAGCTTCCAGCGCTCTCGAGGTGTCGGCTCCCGTCCCATCGTGTCGACGAACCGGTCGAGCTTGTCGTCGATCCGCCGGCGAACATCTGCGGTGCGCGCGGAGAACTCGACGATGACGTCCTCGGGCACATCACGAATCTCAGCGATCCCGTGCTCCGGGTCATGCCACTGGACGCCGAGCCGGCGCGTCAGCTCCGACCGCAGGCAGGCGTGATAGATCGCCGATAGCGACTGCTGATCGTGCTTGATCAACCGAGCGTCCAGAGCGAGCCAACGCTCATCCGGGGACTTCACACGGTTAGCGATCACAAGGTGTGTGTGCAGTTGCGGGTCGAGTGCTCGACTGGTGTGTTGCCGAAAGGCGGCGGCCACAATCCCTTCGGCGTCGACCACGGCGACCTCACCGCCGATCCGGTACCGGGTGTGCGCGTGACGCTCGATCCATGCAGCCAACGCCCCGACGGCATGGTCGTGCGCGGCAAGAACCTGGCGTCGGGTTTCGAAATCGCCAAGCGCGAACAACACGGACACGGATTTCGGCGCCGACGCCGTCACGTCGAACCCGCGGACCGACTTGTCGTCGTATCGACGACCGAGATGGCGATCGGGTCGAGTTGGATCCATGCCGGCCATCAGCGCGACGAACGCTTCGTCGTCGACATCGCCGGTCAGCGCGAGTGTGGTCGCGCCATCGCCGAACCAGATGCCGCGGGGCTCGCCCGACTGGAGGTAGTAGTTCGGCAGCTGCTTCACGTAGTAGTCGCCGGCATCCGCTCCCTTCAACGTGGTCACGCGTACGGTCACTACCCGACTCCGTTCAGTCGCGTGTCTGTGCACTCGTCTATTCGTAAAGGACCGTGAGGTGGAGGTCGGTGGAACTCGGTCATGGCGCCTACACGGAGAACGGGATCGAGGTCTGTTGGGACGTCGACGCGTTGCGTCGATCGGGACGCGATCGGCGCGTCGTGGACGCGATCGATACGACTGGTGACGCGGCTGCTGTCTGACCCTTGAGAATCGGCCACGCGATCGGGCCGCCCATCCAGCGCTCGAGTAGGGCACGCGGGACACGCAACTGCTTGCCGAGACGGATGACGGGCATTCCGCTCGCTCCATCGGTCGCGAGGTACTCGCGTGCGAGCTCGTATGCCTTGCTCCTGCCAATCCGAAGAACGGCAGCCGCCTCCTCCACGATGAGAAAGTCGGGTGCCCTGTCATCTCGGAATTCGCGATTAGCCCTCACACTGCCCACATGCCTCTCGAAACGCGATTTCGTGACACTTCCCTGGTCAAGCACTACGAGATTTCTGGAGCGGGGTAGCGGTGTCGAGCGAGTCATCACCCGAATACAGAGCCCAAGAAGCCCCAGGCGCAGCAACATTCGTCCAGGACGATGTTCGTGGCAGCCGACGAGCTGTCGGTTGCTGTCAACTGGTGCTGGCTGGTGTTGCTCTGTGCGGCCACCACATCGTCAACACATGTTGACGCTTGCCGTCTCGCCCTATCGTGTGAAAGTCATGTCGAAAACCACACGCGACGAGAAGGCCGCAGCGCTCGAACGATGGGCCGACAATGTTGAGCCAGGTGACCTGATCGCTGTCGACGCGTCAGCACTGCGACAGCTCGCCAAACTCACCGATCAGCGTGAAGCGCTTGACAGAGCTATCACCGAAGCGGTTCACGCTTCCCGCCAAGCCAACCGATCGTGGTCAAAAATCGGAGCCATGCTCGGCGTCTCCAAGCAAGCGGCACAACGCAAGTACGGCCGCCACGTGGGTTCGGCCTAGGGAGCCAACTCCAATGCGCCAACGTGCGCGGTTCAGGCCGGTTCATCGAGGCGACGTCGCGCTGCATCCTCGCGTAGCTCGTGAATGTCACGGCTGGCCCAGGAAGGATCACCGGAGTCTCCGCAACCGAAGAACTGGTCCAGTGTTCCCGCCGCCGGGTCTTGCTTGGACGGAAGGCCGGCAGCAAGTTCGGTGACAAGCTGGTCGACAGTGATTCCGCGACGCGTCGCCTCGGCCTCCAAGCGGGCCTGTGCCTCGGCTGGGAGCTCAAGCGTCACAGTCATAGCTTCAGCGTATTCTGCCAGAGCATGAAGCCGAACGCGTCGTCACCACGATCCTGAACGCCACCGAACGCTCGGTCGCGACGGTCAGCACTGGCATCACCACGACGCTCAAACAGGGCGCCGCCGAACTCGAACGCTCACTGATCGCGGCATCGACCGGCGCCAGCGGCACGATCAAGCAGAGCGCGGGCGATGTGGAGCGGACGCTGACCGCGGTGTCGACCGGCGTCAGCAACGTGCTCAAGCAGAACGCCAGTGACGTGGAACGCACCCTGCTCGGCGTCAGCGCCGAGGTAGCGCGCAACTTCGTCGGCCGGGCCGATGAGATCAGCCAGCAGCTCACCGCGCGCGGCGCCGAGATGACGAAAGTCCTCGACGCCAACTCCAGCACGCTGCTCACCGCCTTGAGCGCCAAGAGCAAGGAGTTCAACAACGAGGTGATCAAGGCCACCGATCACGCCGTGAAGTCGATCGAGGGTCAGGGCTTCACCTTCACGCGGACGATGATGGACAACAGCGAGCAGATCGCGCGGCTCGTCAACGAGGCGAGCCAGACTGCGACTACCACCGTCAACCGCACGCTCAAGGAGCTGCAGGACTCGACCAAGATCGCGATCGAGCAGTCGCGGCAGACCACGTCCGCCAGCGTCGCCGAGATGATGGAGACGCACAACATGCTGCGCTCCGACACCACGACGCTGTTCGAGCGGCTCCGCGAAGCCAACATCCTGCTGCAGGAGGTTCTGAGCGGCGCCCACGAGAACATGAGCTCGATCGAGAACACGCTCGTGACCCGCGTTTCCGAGTTCGTCAGCACCATGAACGAGGTCTCCGAGCGTAGCGGCGTGACCAGCGCCCAGGTCGATCAGCA
>JANMNE010000061.1:0-3357 GCA_031373785.1 Ilumatobacteraceae bacterium | reverse complement strand
GGGTCGGCTGCGGCGCGAGTTGCACGAGCGGGTGCTGCCTGCGGTGTATCGCGATGCGATCGCCTTGGAGGTTGCGGCGTGGGACGTCCCCGGCGAGCCGGTGTCGTTCGACGAGGCGATGGCCGGCGACTATCGGCAGTTGACGATCGGCGACCACTGGAGCCGTCCGTGGGGGACGACGTGGTTCCGCTTCTCGGTCGACGTGCCCGCGGCACTGGCCGGCCCGCAGCTCGAGGCAGTGATCGACCTCGGGTTCCATCCCGATGCTGCCGGCTTCCAGTCGGAGGGCCTGGTGTGGATCGACGGGCAGCCGGTGCAGGGCATCCACCCTCGTCGAACCGGCCTGCCGCTCCCCGACGTCGGCCCGGGCCCACTCACGTTCTTCGTCGAGGCAGCATCGAACCCGGCGTTTCCCGGCTACCGACCATCGCCACTCGGCTCGCTGGCGACAGCAGGGGAACGGCCGCTGTACCGCTTGCGCCACGCCTCGTTGGGTCGGCGCAACGACGACGTGTTCCATTTGCTGCTCGACGTCGACGTGCTGCTGGGGCTGGCGACAGCGCTCCCACCCGACGACGCTCGGCGCATCCGCGTGATGCGCCAACTGGAAGCAGCGTTCAACGTGCTCGACCTCGATCACGTCGGCGCGACCGCTGCATCGGCTCGCCGGTTGCTACGCCCGGCGCTCGATCTCGGTGCTCGCGCCGGCGCGCATCACGTCGTCGCGGTCGGTCATGCCCACATCGATTCCGCCTGGCTGTGGCCGATCCGCGAGACGCAGCGCAAGTGCGCGCGCACCTTCGCCTCGGCATTGCGGCTGATGGACGACTACCCCGACTACCACTTCACCTGCTCGCAGGCCGCGCAGTACGAATGGATCGAACAGCAACATCCGGTGCTGTTCCAGGGAATCCTTGACAAGGTCGCTGGTGGGCAGTGGCACCCGGTCGGCGGCATGTGGGTCGAGCCTGACATGAACCTGCCGAGCGGCGAGAGCATTGCCCGCCAACTGATCTTCGGTCAGCGGTACTTCGAGTCGAAGTTCGGGACGCGCAGCTCGGTCATCTGGATCCCCGACGTCTTCGGCTACCCGGCGACGCTTCCACAGATCTTTCGGCAAGGCGGGTGCACGCGTTTCGTGACCCAGAAGCTGAGCTGGAACAAGCAGAACGTGTTTCCGCACTCGACGTTCTGGTGGGAGGGCCTCGACGGGTCGCAGGTGTTGACGCACTTCCCGCCGGTCGACACGTACAACGCCGAGATCACCGCCGGCGAGGTCCGCTACGCCGAAGGCAATTTCAAAGAGCACGGGTGGAGCAACTGGTCGCTGATGCCGTTCGGTCACGGCAACGGCGGGGGTGGTCCGACGCGAGAGATGATGGAGCGAGCGCGGCGCATGGCGGACCTCGACGGTGTCTCGCCGATCAAGGTGGGCACGCCCGGGCAGTTCTTCGAACACGTCGAGGCCGAGGTCGCCTCGGGCGCCCCGGTGCCGGTGTGGGCCGGCGAGCTGTACTTCGAGATGCACCGCGGCACCCTCACATCACAGTCGGCGACGAAGGTGGGGAACCGGCGGTGCGAACGGTTGCTGCGCGAGGCCGAGCTGTGGTGGGTGGCGGCCGGCGGTGCGCCCGCCGAAATCAGGTCAGAGATCGAACGGATGTGGAAAGACGTGCTGCTACAACAGTTCCACGACATCATCCCCGGCTCCTCGATCGCCTGGGTGGCCGACGATGCGGAGGCCACGCACGCACGAGTCGCCGATCGCTTGGAGGGAATCATCGCCGACGCGTTCGCGATCGTTGCACCGGCCGCGCCCTGTGTTGCCAACGCAGCCACACACGGACGACGCGAGGTGATCGTGGTCGACGACGAGCCGACCATGGTCGAGGTGCCAGGCTCCGGACTCGCGGCCCTGGCCACAGGCCCCGCGGACGACCATCGCGTGGTGGTGACCGAACACGCGATGAACAACGGGCTGATCTCGGTGTGCTGGAACCTCGATGGTGAGATCACCTCGATCATCGATGTGGCGCACGCCCGGCAACTGCTGCCGGCAGGCAACCGGATCACACTCGAACTGGCACCGGATCACCCGGTCGAGTACGACGCGTGGGATGTCGAGTCGTGGACCCGTTCGCTGGGTACCGCGATCACCCGGGCACAGTCGATCGAGTTGACGACGAAGCACTCTCTGCTGGCCGAGCTCGCGGTGCGCCGCGAATTCGGCACGTCGTCGCTGACCCAGACCTACACGATGCGCGCCGGATCTGCCCGGATCGACATCGGCTTCGACATCGACTGGCGCGAGGACGAGAAGCTGCTGTCGTTGATGGTGCCGATCGACGTGCGCGCCCACGAGGCAGCGTGCGACATCCAGTTCGGGCACGTGAAGCGCCCGACCCACGCCAGCAGCTCGTGGGATGCAGCCAAGTTCGAGGTGTGCGCCCACCGCTACGTCGATCTCAGCGAGCCGTCGTTCGGTGTCGCCGTGCTCAACGACGGTCGGTACGGGCACGGGGTGCAAGACGGCGGGGTGCGCGTCTCGTTGCTCCGCGCCGCCAAGTATCCCGACCCGGATGCCGACCATGGTCGCCACACGGTGACGATCAGCGTGATGCCCCACGGGCCCGGGCTTCACGAGGTGTTGCACGAGGCCGAAGCGCTCAACATGCCGTTGCGGCTGGTGTCGGGCTCTGCAACCAGCATGCCGGCGCCGGTGGTCACCCTCGATCATCGCGGCGTGCAGATCAGCAGCGTGAAGCACGCCGACGACGGGTCGGGTCACCTCATCGTGCGGCTGCACGAGGCGTGCGGGGATCGGGCGACGGTGACCGTGCGCACCGCTCGGCCCATTCGCGGGGCACTGCGCTGCAACCTGCTGGAGGAACCGAACGAAGGGATCGAGTGCAGCGATGGCATCGTCTCGCTCACGCTGCACCCCTTCGAGCTCGCCACGATTCGCCTGATGAACTAGGGCCGCCCCAGCCAACCTTTGCCCCATTTGCGACGGGTGGCGAGCAGACGCGAGACGGATGCAGATCGCCGGATCGATGTGCTGGTCCCCGAGCCACAACGCTCAGCGTCAGCTCCTTGAACGACAGGTCGGTTAGCGGGCTTACAGAGACCTCGGTGTCGCCATCTGGCGAATCGATCGGACACAGAACGAACGCGTCTGGCGCATCTGGCGCGGCCGTGGCCGGCGATATGAGGCAGGCGGTTGGAGCGTGCTATGGGTTCCAGCGCACACCGGCGTCGCTGCAGAACGATGTTGTCTTTGCCTTGCCTTCGGACACGCACGCTCCGTCGATGAGTTGTCGGTTGCCGATCGGTTCGTCGATGTTGACGGTGTAGCGG
>JANMNE010000028.1:0-1745 GCA_031373785.1 Ilumatobacteraceae bacterium | reverse complement strand
GCCGGGACCGACGTCGGCTCGACGACGATCGACGTCGATGTCGTTGGCGCGACCGCAGTGGTGCTCGGAATGGGCGCCGCTGTCGACGACGGCGACGCATCCGACGGCGTGGTCGTCGCCGGAGCGAACCCGGTCGAGTCCTCGAGGCCGTCGTTGCGGACGATCAGCGCGGTCGCAGCCGCGCACACGAGCACGATCGAAGCCGCGGCAACCCAGAACTGCCGCCTGCCTCTGCCAGTGGGAATGGCCGGCAACAGTTCGGTTGGCTGGGCTCGATCAGTTGCTTCGGGTACGAGCAGGCCGGCTTTGATCTCCGACCACAATTGCACGCGGAAGTCGTCGCCGAGCGTGTCGGTCGAGGCGTTCATCATCTCGACGATTTCGTCGTCATCCATGCCGCGGCTCCTTGCGTCGTCGGACCTGATCTCGTGCACGCGCCAGTACGGACTCCGTCGCGTGCACGCTGAGGCCCAGTGCATCGGCGACCTCGGGCACCGGCAGGTTGTCGACGTATCGCAACACCAGTGCAGCGCGCGAGCGATCCGACAGTTCGCCCAGCAATTCGTTGATGGCATCGAATCCCGGGTCCTCGACGACATCGGAGCTGTGCACCAGCCGCAACCGCCGGTCCCGACGCCGTTCGCCACGGATCTTGTTGAGGAACCGATGCCGCACCGTGACGATCAGCCAACCCGTCTCCAGTCGATTGATCATGCCGTCGTTCCACGCCCTGACCATGGCGAGGTATGCGTCGTGCACAAGGTCCTCGGCGGCGGCCCGGTTGCCGCCGGTCAGGCGCAGCGCGTAGCGGCTGACGTCGTCGAACGACGTCGTGTAGAACGCTCGCCACGTCGCCGGCGACTCGGCCGTCTGGTTCGGCGTCGATCGGACCCCCATCACGACAGTTCAACACCACCGGCGCGCAGTTTCCGTCGTCGGCCACAGAAATCGTTCGCCGCCGGTGCGCGATAGCGTCACTGACGACGAAACGGAAGGGTTCCACCATGACGATTCGACAGGCCATCGAGAAGTTGCTCACCCGAGGTGCAGCGCCGGATGATCAAGACGAGCCGGTCGAGATTGCACTCGTCCCCATTGGTACCGGTCCGATGACGGTCGCGTCGCTTCGTGAGTCCGGGTTCGATGCCACCGGCGCGGAGACGTTCAACATCGTCACCAACGTGCTCAGCGACTACCGCATCCTTGTGCCGCGAGGCCAGGCAGCAGACGCCACAGCCAGACTGCAGGATCTGCTCTAAGTGATTGCCCTCGGCCTGCTGATGGTGCTCGTCGGTTTCGCCCTCATGGTGTCACGCGGCGGCATGCCTGGTTCCACAGCGCATCGCAACGTGTCATTGGGCATGCAGCGGATCTTCACGACCAGGGGATATCAGGGGGTGCCGTCGTGGAAGTACCGGCTGATCCAGATCCTCATCGGGCTGGCGCTGGTGGTCGGCGGGATGGTCGTGATCGCTCACGCCGGTGTCTGATCACGGTCTGCTGTGAGTCAGATGTTGCCCGAGAGGTAACACCGGACACACACCAGCCTGGGCGCGAGCGAGGTGTGAGCCGGGTGTTGCCGCAGGCGCGGGCGGGCTCACGCCGGCGTCTGACCGGCGTCAGCGGTCGAGGTCGAGGATTCGATCGGCGATGTCGGCGACGGCCGCGTCGTGGCTGGCAACGACGATGCAGGTGCCGTCGCTGACCATCGATCGCAACAGTTCGAGCACGGTGACGATGTGGCC
>JANMNE010000225.1:0-1789 GCA_031373785.1 Ilumatobacteraceae bacterium | reverse complement strand
GGTCGATGCCGCCGGCGACACGCACCTCACTGCCGCGGGAGACTCGGCCGGCACTGCCCAACTGCTCTACGTACTGAGCGGACATTTCTGGGGAGTCGGAGCGATCTTCTTCGGTCTCTGGCTGATCCCGATGGGCTGGCTTGTACTCCGCTCCGGTTGGCTCCCGGCGCTGATGGGACGGATCCTGATCGGGGGTGGCGTGCTCTACGTCCTCAGCGCCTTCGTCACCTACCTGTTCGCCAACGGCGACACCGTCGCCGGACTCATGACCCTGCCCGCCACCATCGGCGAGTTCTGGATCCTCGGCTACCTCATCATCCATGGCGTACGCGAACGGCCCTGAAACCCAAGCACAAGTGCGCCAAGTCGAAGGCAGCGCACACTTCACTCCGCCAACGCACCACCGCAACCCGCCCGGGAACCGGCGAACTGTGCCGCCAAGGAGCGCCTTCTGGCCGCCCCATCATGCCGGAGGTCAGAGCACGAGGCCACGTCACAAATGTGCCGGCTTGGGGCGCTGCGCGGTGCAGGATCGCCACTCACTCAGCGTGGTGGCGGTCCAGTCGTCGTGATCTTCGACCGGGTGCAGGCAACGCGGGTGTTTGCTCGGTCATGCGCCTGCGACAAGGCGACGACTACGTAGGCGGCGTGGCGGTCGAAGTTCTCGCGTCGCCGGTCGTAAATCGTGGTGGTCCGCGGGTCTGCATGTCGTGCGGCGAGTTGCACGTCACGTAGCGGGACACCGGCGTCGAGAGCGGCCATGATGAACGCGGCGCGGAGCATGTGCGGGTGTACCGATCCGATGCCTGCCTTCTTGCCGATCGATCGGACCCAACGGTAGGCGGTGCGCCGGTCGAGACGCCGGCCGTCAAGGCGGGTCAGGATCGGGCCGTCATGGCGTTCACCGATGGCGAGGTCGATGGTGCGAGCGGTGCGCGGCACGAGCGGAATCGTCGCTGGTTTGTTGCCTTTGCCGACGATCCGCAGCGTTCGGTGACCGCGCTCGAAAGCGAGGTCTTCGATATTGGTGTCGCAGGCTTCACTGACCCGCAACCCGTTGAGCCCGAGCAGCGCCGCCAAGGCGGCATGGGCCTGGTCGACACGCTCGGAGGTGAACAAGAACCTGCCGAGTTCGTTGCGGTCGAGACCGCGGCCCTCGCTCGGGTGGACTTTCGGGCGACGCACATATTGGGCTGGGTTGGAGGAGATTCGCCCGTCGATGTGAGCGAATCGGTAGAACCCGCACACCGTCGACAGGCGCCGATCGATCGTCGACGCGGCGAGACCGCGTTGTTCCATGTGATGGCGGTACAGCTCGATGTGCGCCCGGGTCGCGGTGAGGACCTCGAGCCCACACGTGCTCGCCCAGTTGAAGAAGCTGCGCAGGTCATGGCGGTAGGCGTCGAGGGTTTGAGCGTTGTAGCGGGCCAAGAACGCGGCGGCGGCAAGTTGGGCCTCGTCAAAGACACGGTCCTTGCCGGCGTGTTCGATCAAGACATCGGTGTTGACGGTATGCATGACAACCTCCCAATAGACGTGGAAGCAACCAGCGAACAACACACGTCAACACGGCGATAGGTGGCACCCCTTGACGGCACCGCCCAGCTGGAAACGCTGTGTGTTGGGTCGCGGCGCACTCGAGTCGTCCGTGTTTGGTGCGAACCGCGCGTCGGGAATGCGAGACTGGTCGCGTGAGTAACGCTTCAGCGATCAGAGTTGACGGGCACGCCGTTGATCCGGCGCGTCTCGCGGGGATCTGCCAGCGCTACGGGATCGCAGAACTGGCGGT
>JANMNE010000003.1:0-9568 GCA_031373785.1 Ilumatobacteraceae bacterium | reverse complement strand
GCGCAATCACCCTTGGCATGCTCCGGGGTGACGTCGAAGCCATCGTCTCCTTCGCGCACGGTCCACTCCCCCGCGACGTCGGCGCAGTGGAAGTGGACGGAACCGCCGACTGGCTCGGCACCATCGGAGACATCACCGATGAAGTGGGCCAGGAACTCGTCGATGCCGTCGCTGGCCAAGCGGGCCTCGATCGGATTCACCATGTCCGCCGACGTGGTTGCATCCCAGAGGTGCACCGACGTCTCTTGCGCCATGCGACGGATGACGAAACCCGCCGTCTTGTCGTCCGCCCAGGTCCACACGGCGGTCGACGGATCAGTTTCGCTGAGGACCGTGATGAGGCCAGTCTGCCCACGACGATAGAGATCGGCGAGGCCTTCGTCGACCGGCCTCGGTGGCTGCTCGTAGCCCTCCCACGTGCTGCGTTCGCCGGCAACGATCGTGCGCCAGAAATCGTGCACTTCGGTGAGGTGCCACAGCAGATCGGCCACAGTCCACCCGGGGCACGACGGCACTTGGGTCGACAGTCCGGCAACCTCGCAGGCGTCGACGAACGCGGATGCGTCGCGCTCGAGGGCGACGATGAACTCGTTGACTTCCATCACCGGATGGTGCCACATCGGGGCTACGGTCGACACCATGAGCAGCGTTCACAAGGACTTGAGCACACACGCCCGGATCGCCGAGCGGATCATCGGCAACCTCGTTCAAGCGAGCGGGTCTGCGGTGTCGCCCGATGGTTCCACCGTGGCCTTCGTCGTCAGCCGGATCGACATGGCCAAGAACAAGAACTTCTCGCAGGTCTGGCTGGCTGCGGCCGACGCCTCGACGGCCCCCAGAGCAGTCACGGGCGGCGACCACGACAGTGGGCCGGCCTGGAGCCCAGATGGACGGTTCCTGGCGTTCGCCTCCAAGCGTGGTGCCAAGATCGCGGAGACCACCCTGCACGTGCTGCCCATCGCCACGCCCGGCGAGACGCGAACGATCGCCACGATGAAAGACGGCGTCGGCGATGTGTGCTGGAGCCCCGACGGGCGCTGGATCGCGTTCACCAGCCGCACGCCCGACGAGCGCTACGAGGCAGAGGACGAGAGCTGGCAGGCGCCTCGGAAGATCGAACGGTTCTTCACCAAGCTCGACAACGAGGGCTGGATCTTCGACCGTCCGAAGCACGCGTACGTCGTTTCCGCTGACGGCACCGGCGCGCCACGCGACCTGACGCCGGGCGAGTTCCAGCACAGCTCGATTGCGTGGAGGTCCGACTCCAGGGGTTTGGTCGTTGCTGCCCAACGTCACGACACGTGGGACCTCGACTTCGCCAACGCCATCTACGCCGTGTCGCTCGACGGGCAGATCGACGTGCTCACCGGCCTGACGGGCAACTACGACGCACCCACGGCGTCGCCGGACGGGTCACACGTGGCGTTCGTCGGGTTCGACGACTCACGGACCTATCCCCAGAACGTGCATGTTGCGGTGATGCCCGTCGACGGTGGTCAGCATCGCTGGCTGTCCCGTCAACTGGATCGCACCTTCGAGCCGTCTGTCAGCACGAGAGTGCAATGGCTCGACGATTCGACGCTGTTGTCGGCCGCCGAGGATCGTGGCGAGACCCACCTGTACGAGGTGTCGCTCGATGCCTCCGCGCCGAAGCGGCTCACATCGGGGGCGATCACCGTCGACTCATTCGACGCGGCGGGTGGCACCATCGCATACTCCGCCGGGGCAGTCGATGCGGTCAGCGACATCTTCGTGCATCGCGATGGCGGGGCCGTGCGGCTGACCTCGTTCGCCGACACCTACCGCTCCGTGGCACAGCCGAGCTCGTGGGAGCGATTCACGGTTCCGTGCACCGATGGCAGTGAGGAGATCGACGCCTGGATCATGCGGCCGGCAGGCTTCGATGCCGCGGCTCGCTACCCGGTGCTGCTCAACGTGCACGGCGGCCCGCACGCTCAGTACGGCGAGACGTTCTTCGACGAGTCGCAGGTGCAGGCCGCCGCCGGGTTCGTCGTGATCATGAGCAACCCGCGCGGCGGTTCGGGGCGCGAGCAGTTGTGGGGCCAGGCGATTCTCGGGCCCAAGCATCACGCCGCGCCGGGAACCGGTTGGGGCACCGTCGATGTCGACGATGTGTTGGCCGTGCTCGACACCACGCTGCAGCGGTATCCGTTCTGCGATGAGTCGCGGGTCGGCATGATCGGCGGGAGCTACGGCGGCTACATGGCCACCTGGTTGGCGGGCTGTCACGGGGACCGGTTCAAGGCGATCTGCAGCGAACGGGCGGTCAACAACATGTTGACCGAGGAGTTCACCAGTGACATCGCCACGATCTTCCAGGTCGAGATCGGGCCCACCCTGCTCGAGGCACCCGAGGAGTACATCCGCATGTCACCGATCCGGTTCGTGCGCGACATCACCGTGCCGATGTTGATCATCCACAGCGAGCAGGACTATCGCTGCCCGATCAGCCAGGCCGAGGAGTTGTTCGTCGCCATGCGCCTGTTGCACAAGGACGTCACGTTCTACCGCTTCCCCGGCGAAGGCCACGAGCTGTCGCGCAGCGGGTCGCCCGTCCACCGTCGACAGCGAGCCGAGATCATCCTCGACTTCTTTTCCAAGCACCTCGCCTCGTAGCCGGCTGCCCTACTCGGCGTCGATCCAGGCGTCGATCAACTTGCGGGCGATGGAGATCGATGGCGGGATCGTCGGCAACGCCTCTCGACGGAACCACTGCGCGTCGACGATCTCAGTGGGATCGATGTCGATCTCACCCGACTGCCACTCGGCGGTGAAGCCGACCATCAGACTGTGCGGGAACGGCCACGGCTGGCTTCCCCAATACCGCACGTTGCCGACTTCGACGCCGACCTCCTCGCGGACCTCGCGAACGACCGCTCCCTCCAACGACTCGCCCGGCTCGACAAAGCCGGCCAGGCAGCTGTACATCGGCCCCTGGAACTGCACGCCGCGGGCGAGGAGCGCTTCATCGCCCCGTGTCACCAGCGTGATCATTGCCGGCGCAATTCGTGGAAATGCCGAGAGGCCACAGGCCGGGCACCGCATCGCCCGTTCGCCGGCCTGCTGCTCGGTCGGTGTACCACACCGCCCGCAGAACCGGTGGGTGCGCGCCCACTCGACGAGCTGCACCGCCCGACCGGCCACGAGCCATTCGACTTCGCTTGTCCGGCCGAAGAACGACCGGAGGTCAACGGCTGCGCCATCGGCGGGATCGTGGCCGTGCGGAACATCGACGCCCCAGCAGGCCTCGTCGTCGAGCATTCCGAGGAAGTGGGCAGGCCAGTCGTCGCGGTGGCGGATGTCGGTGACCCACACCGACGCACCGACCACGTGGAAGTAGCGATGCACCGACGCTGTCGGCGGGGCGGAATGCGCTGGGGTGAAAGCCGGCATGACCCTTACCGTAGGTGCGCGCCCGAACGATCTTCGAATGCCGCCGCACACTGGCGATAGAACACGAGGAATGCACAGAATGCTGCTCTGCATCGCGGTGGTCGTCACCGCCTGTCGCGCCGGTTCACCTCCGACGCCCGCATCGCCGACGGTGCTCGGCAACAACGCGACCATGGTCAGGGTCATCGACGGCGACACGATCGACGTCACCATCGGCGGTCATCGTGAGCGAGTGCGCCTGATCGGCATCGACACGCCGGAGACCAAGAAGCCGAACACACCGGTGCAGTGCTACGGACCGGAGGCGACCGCATTCACAAAGTCGCTGCTGCCGGTCGGCACCGGGCTGCACCTCGAACGCGACGTCGTGGCCCGCGACGACTTCGGACGCATGTTGGCGTACGTGTACATCGCCGGCGACGGCAGCTTCGCCAACATGGCAATCATTCGCCAGGGCTACGCACGTCCGCTGACGATCGCGCCCAACTCGGCCCACGCCGACGAGTTCGTCGAGGCGGCACGTGAGGCTGACGCCGACAACATCGGCCTGTGGGCCAAGTGTTCGGGATAGCCTCCGCTGCTGATGACCACTCTCGCCGAACGCCTCGGTTACGGCAACGACGCCAAGCTGATCATCATCTCCTGTGACGATCTCGGCGCCTGTCACTCGGCCAACGTCGGCGTCTACGACTCCCTGCGCGTTGGCCTGGCCACCTGTGCCTCGATCATGGTCCCGGCCCCGTGGGCCAGGGATGCAGCGCTCCGCTACCTCCCCACCGACGACATCGGGGTGCACCTCACGCTGAACTGCGAGTACGAGGCGTACCGGTTCGGGCCCATCACCCACGCACCGTCGCTGCTCAGCGGCGAAGCCGGGTTCCCCCGCCACATCGGCGACCTGTGGGAGCACGCCGACACCGAAGAAGTGCTGCGCGAGTGCCGTGCCCAGATCGAACGGGCGCTCGCGTGGGGCATCGACGTGACCCACCTCACGCCACACCTCACCGCCATCACCTTGCGTCCCGAGTTCTTCGACGTGTACCTCGAGTTGGCCGTCGAGTTCCGCCTTCCGATCCGCTTGCCGTCGACGATCAGCGCCGATCAAGCCGGGTTCCCATTCCGGTCGCTCGCCGCCGAGGAAGGCGTGGTCTTCCCCGATCACTTCAACCACGACTGGCGCGCCGGAAGCCGCGAGCGGGTGTACGAGGAAGTGCGTACGCTGCAGCCGGGAGTCACCGAGATCCACGTGCAGCCGGCGATCGACACCCTCGAGGTCCGGGCGCTCACCGACGCTGCTGTCGGCTGGATCGACGACTACGAACTCGTCACCAGCGACCCGCAGCTCCCGAAGCTGCTCACCGCCAGCGGAGCAACCCTGATCGGGTACCGCCAGCTCAGGGACGCGATGCGAGCCGGCTGATCACCGTCGAGGCGTCGCCACTGCGCAACACCTCGAACAGCGCAGCAGTCGAACCGGTCGACTTCAGCTTGCCCTGCATGAACGCCACGGTGGGATCGAGCCCTGCGTCGGCGGCAGCGATCGTCACGACCACATCCGCGTCGTCGGGACCGTCGGTTGCCTCGTCGTTCTTGGCGAACGCCACTCGGTATTGGATCGTCATTTCGACACCGACGATCGGATCCCGGCGAAGAGATCGGTCTCCAACGTCCCCTCCGGCGGTGTGCCGACCAACGAACGGGCGAGGATCCAGTCCTCCCACGGGTAGACGTTGGCCAGTTCTTCGTCGGTCAGCCCGAACCACCACGGCTCGTTGGGGTCGACCTGCGTGGCGTGGGCGCGCAACGCGCCGCTGCGCGCCCACAAGAAGTTGCCGACGTCGAGTCGGGTGGTGATGCGATGGTCGTGTCCCGGCCGATCGAGCCACTCCCGATCGAAGGGAGATTCACCGCGGAGCTCGACCATGGCCTCGTGAACGGCGGTCAACCGCGCCTTGGCCCACACCGAGTAGTAGAGCTTCTGCGGCTGGTACGGCTCGCCGAGCTCGGGATACCAAGTCGGGTCGCCGGCGCGCTCCCAGGCCAGCACGGAGATGTCGTGCACCTTGACGTGGTCGGGATGCGGATAGCCACTCTGGTCATCCCCGTAGGTGATGATCACGTCGGCGCGCTGGGCACGAATGATGGCAACCAACTTGCCCACGGCCTCGTCGATGGGCGCCTGGTGGAACGAGTCGGGGTGCTCGTTCGGATCGGTGTCGACCATCCCCGAGTCGCGGTAGCCGAGCATCACGACCTCGTCGAACCCGATGATCTCGGCGGCGCGGGCGAGCTCGTCGGGGCGCAGTTCGACCAACCGCTGCTTCTCTTCCTCCGGTGTCAGGCCGTGAAATGGCTGGCCGGGTTCGCGCAGCGCCGGGTTCTGCAGATCGCCCTCTTCGCCGCCGGTAGCGCACACCAAGACGGTGTGCACCCCCTCGGCCTTGTACATCGCCATCGTCGGTGCGCCCTTCGACGCTTCGTCGTCGGGATGAGCATGCACGGTGAGCAGACAGAGCCGTTCCTTCACGGACGTGAACGCTATCCAGAGTGGCCGCCGCGTAGGCTCCACCGTCGTGCGACGCCTTGTAGCCCTTCCACTCTCGCTGGCTGTCCTCGCCCTGATCGCGGCGGGATGCCGGCACGATGGCCGCGAGATGCGGCCAGCGCTCCCCAGCCAGAACGGCAGTGTCAGCACGACCGCGCCGCCGACGGCCCCCGACACCGAGGACGATTTCTTCGACTCGGTTGCCCCAACCAATCCCGCGTCACCGGGCGGCAACGGCGCCATCGCGACGACCCTGGTGGCGGGCACCGGGCCGTCGACGCTGGCACCACTGGTCGCTGCACTCACCGTCACGGCCCCGTGGCGCAACGGCAGTCCGATCGACCCCAGGTACACCTGCAAGGGCGACAACGTGTCACCGGCACTGAGTTGGACCGCTGCGCCGGAAGGCACCCAAGAGATCGCCGTCACGCTGATCGATCAGGACTTCGACTTCGATCACTGGACGTTGTCCGGGATCGGCCCCGACATCACCTCGCTCGCCGAGAACACCACGCCGACCGGCGCCGTCGCTGCGTTGAACGGCTCGGGCACAGCCGGCTACACCGGCCCGTGCCCGCCCGCCGGGGTCACCCACACGTACCGAATCACGGTGCACTACCTCGAACGAGCCTTGCAGCTGACGGCCGGTGGCAAGGCAGTCGACATGCGTGCCGCCATCGACGCCGCCACCCTGGAAACGGCCCAAGTCACCGGCACCTTCACCGGCAGCTGAGCCGGCAGGTCGCTGTGGAGTTGTTCAGCGCACCCGTGCAGGCGTGAAAGACTCCACAGGGCTTGGGCGGATCGTTCAGGGACGTTGTCACGGTTTTGAGACGTGAGATGCTTTCGTGAGTTGTGATGTTCGAACAGTTCGTGGAAGACCACGGGGCACGCGTGCGCGCTGGGCTCGTGGCCGCCTACGGACCTGAGGTGGGCCTCGACGCGGCGAGCGATGCGATGGCGTACGGGTGGGAGCATTGGGACCAGTTGTCATCGATGGGCAATCCCGCCGGCTATCTCTATCGAGTCGGACAGACCGCGGCTCGACGATCGCGTCGGCGCGGTCCGTTGATGCCGGCACCGGCGATCGATGAGGACCGCCACTTCGAGCCGCGCCTACCCGAGGCCCTGGCACAGTTGAGCCAGGTTCAACGATCGTGCGTGCTGCTGGTGCACGCGTTCGACTGGCCGCAGACCGACGTTGCAGAACTGCTCGGCATCAGTGTCTCTACCGTCCGCACCCACCTTGCTCGCGGCCTCGCCAAGTTGCAGTCGACCCTTCAGGTAGGAACCGATGTCTACTGATTTGATCAATCAACTCGATGCCTACGGCATCTGGCTCGAAGAGCACTGCGCGACGGTGCTTCGGCCACACCCTGCCACCGGCGAGCCCGATCTCGATGCCGGGACCCGCGGCCTGACGGAGGTGGAGGTCGCGCCTCGATCAACGGCCTCGACCGGCCGTCGGCTGTTGCTGGCTGCAGCAGTTCTCGTTCTGGTCTCGATCGCCGCTGTGGCGTTGTGGTCGCGTCGTTCGACGGAGACAGGGCCTGCCGATCTGCCTGCGGATCCGCCGGGCGCATTGTTCGTGCTGCCGCCATCGGGGGACGGGCTGGTGCTGTCCGACGCCTCGATCTTCGCAGGACCACCGGCCCAATCACAGGCGGGTGCAGTACATGGGGTGGTTGTCGGCCGACCCGATGGCGATGGGTTCGCCGACATCATCGGCATCACGGATCCATTCGATCGTCCCGGACCTCCCTCCACGGACGCCTGGACCGAGATCGACACCCCTGTCGGCACGGCGTTGGTCAGTACCGGAGGGCTCCGGATGGCGATCCAGCAGCGGGGCGACAGATGGGTCGGCCTCGCCAACGCTGTCGACGCGCCGACGATCGCCGAACTCCTTCAAGCGATCACTCTCGACTCCAGTGGGATCAGCTTCGAACCGGTCGACGGGTTCGTCCAAGTCGGCACGTTCACGGTCGCATCGACACCCGGGCAGAGCACGATGTTCACGGCGACGCTCGCCGACGGCAGTGCGACGTACACCGTGTCGACAGCGGCGGCCTCGTCGCCATTGGCAGCCGCCTTGCTGTCCGAGCACCTCGACCCCGTCACGATCAACGGGCACGACGGCTGGGTCGTTTCGACGAAGTCTGATGGCGGGCCAACGCATGCAGTGGTGTGGCAAGCGACGCTCAACCGCATCGTTGGTGTGTCGGGCGTCGGGACCGACGAGCAGCTCGTCGATCTCGCCCAGCATCTCGAACTCGTCGACGAAGATGCCTGGACCAAGGCGCTACCCGGCTACACCAGCGAAGGCCAGTGACACGGCGGCGACGAGACCGCTACGAACTGATCGCCAGTTCGTCGAGGTAGGCAGCGAACTTGTCGATCGCTGCGGCACGTCGCGTCGGGATGTGCTCCTGCGGCGGGTCTGACGCGCGGTAACCCTTCAAGACCTGACGAGCCACGGTGACCTTGTGCACCTCGTCGGGCCCGTCGTAGATCCGAGCTGCACGCGCCGCGCGATACATCGACTCCAGCGGGAGATCGGTGGTGTAACCCAGCGAGCCGTGGATCTGGATCGCCCGGTCGATCACGTTGTGCATCACCTTCGCACCCCAGAACTTGATCACGCCGATCTCCACGCGAGCATCGCTGTAGTGCTGGCCGGCCGCGTGCAGCTGATCCATCTTCCATGCGGCGTGCAGCGTCAGCAATCGGGCCGCCTGCATCTCGGCGTAGCTCTCGGCGATCCAGTCCTGCACCATCTGCTTGTCGGCGAGGATCGAACCGTGGGTGTAGCGAGTCAGCGCTCGCTCGCACAGCATGTCGAACGCACGGCGGCTCTGACCGAGCCAGCGCATCGCGTGGTGGATGCGGCCGGGGCCGAGGCGCTTCTGCGCCAGGGCGAAGCCTTGCCCGATCCCGGCCTCGCCACCGACGACGTTCTCGAACGGAACGTGCACATCTTGGTAGAGGATCTCGGCGTGCCCGCCTGGTTCGCCGGTGCGGTGATCGGGCTCGCCCATCGTCGGCACGTCGCGCAGAATGTTGACGCCCGGGGTGTTCGTCGGCACGATGATCATCGAGTAGTTCTTGTAGGGCTTGTCGTAGTCGCCGGTCTTGACCATGACGACCAGGAAGTCGCTGATCGATGCGTTCGACGAGAACCACTTGTGCCCATTGATCACCCACTCGCCGCCGTCGCGGACAGCCGACGTCTTCAACAGCGTCGGATCAGCACCGGCACCCGGTTCGGTCATCGAGAACGCGCTGCGGACCTTGCCGTCGAGCAGCGGCTGCATCCACTGCTCGCGCTGCGCATCGGTGCCGCCGACCGCGATCAGCTCGGCATTGCCGCTGTCGGGTGCGTTGTTGCCGAACACGCTCGGGGCATACGCACTGCCCCAGGATCTCGTGCATCAGCCCCAACTTGACCTGGCCGAAGCCCTGGCCGCCCATGTCGGGCGGTAGGTGCGCGGCCCAGAGCCCCTGTCGGCGCACTTCCTCTTTCAACGGGTCCGTGATCTGGCGAAAAACGGCGCGACCCTCGTTGGTCCTCCAGCGATCGGCCAAGGTCTCCAGCGGGATGATCTCGTC
>JANMNE010000412.1:0-4267 GCA_031373785.1 Ilumatobacteraceae bacterium | reverse complement strand
TCCTCACTTGACTTGTCCAAAGATGCTGTACATCGCGGCGACCTGCGCCACGGCGATGAATCCGACGACCAGGGCGACCATGAGAATGACCGCCGGCTGGAAGAGCTCGGTCGCCTTCTTCATCGTGAACTTGACTTCACGTTCGTAGTAGGAGGCGGCCTTGCCGAGTTGGTTGCCGAGCATGCCGGTGCGCTCGCCGACCTGGATCATCTGGCGGGCGGCGAGGGGGAACAGACCCGTCTCGGCCATCGGCTCGTACAGGCCTCCGCCGCGCACGAGGGTCTCGCGAACCGCGACCATGCTCGTCTTGAAAATGGTGTTGTTGGTGCTGTCGGCCGACAAGCCGATCGCCACTGGCAGTGGCACACCTGCGGACGACAGCGAGGCCAGCACCCGGCAGAAGCGTTCGAGCGAGATGAGCAGGAAGAGATTCCCGATGAGGGGCAGCTTCATCGCCAGGGCATCTCGACGAGGCTTGCCACGCTTGCCGCCAATCAGGGCAAAGAACACAACGAGAATCAGCGCGGTCACTCCGAGCACCACAAGCCAGTAGCTGGTCATGAAGTCGGTGAACCCGATCAACATCCGTGTCGGCAATGGAAGCTCAGCACCGAGGCTGCGGTAGAGCCCGGTGAACTTCGGCAGCACGAACACCGACATCACGATCACTGCGGCGAACGCAACGACCAGCACAATGATCGGGTAGGTCAGCGCGCTCTTGACCTGACGGCGAGCAGCGATGTCGCGCTCGAGGTACTCCGCCAGTTGCGACAGCACGGCGTCGAGGTCACCCGTGTACTCCGCCGAAGTCAGCATCGCCCGGTAGAACGCCGGGAAGACCTCGGGGTGGGCGTCGACGGCGGCGGAGAAGCTGGTGCCACGATGGATCGAGTCGCGGATGTCGGTGATGACCGTTCGCATCAGCGCGATGTCGGTTTGCTGGGCAACGATCTCCAGCGCGTCGAGCACCGGAATGCCGGCTTCGAGGAACGACGACAGTTGACGTGAGAACGACATCACGTCGTTGGGCTTGATCGACTTGCCGATGCTGAACAGCTGCCTCGGCTTCTGCTCGGCGGCTGCGGCTCGCTTGGCCACTTCGGCGTCGGCCGGCGCAGCGGTCAGCGGCGCGACATCGGTGTCGAGGGTGCGGATACCCGCATCGCCGCCCGACTGATCATCAGCAGCATCAAGTGATTGATAGTGCATGTTCACGCTTCCACCATTTCTCATTTCCGATGACCAATTTTCGGCATCGGAACATGCTCGCCAACAGGGCCTTAGTACCCACGTGATATGGATCGAAGACCTTATTTCTTTGAACGGAAAGAAGTCCCGGGCGCGTTATTCTCAATTTCCGGAGCCAGGAGCTCGGCTCGAGGCCTTCGAAGTCGAAGGGTCGGGGGCGGCTCACCTCTGCGTCAAAACGGGTGTGATGCCAGCATGGAGGCCCCTGAAGTTCAGGTCGATCTCGTGCGGGAGCTCACACCTGTGTATCGGCACGATGGGTGGTCAACTTGAGAAATTCTTGACAGAGGGCTCAAGCATTCTAAATTGTGGGTAGCGACATAGGACCGATGGCCCTGTACGCCCGAGCGCTCAGCGTGAGACAATGACGAACGAGGTGACGCCGAGTGATTAGACGGAACAAGAAGCCAGAAGCAGCACCGGTCGCGACGGCCCCGACGGCTCAAGTCACACCGATGATTTCGCCAGGGGCGCGGACCCGTCTTGGGGACGTGTTGCTGTCCGAGCACAACATCCTGCCGGAACAACTTGCAGGCGCATTGAATCTGCAGATGGAGTCTGGCCGCCAGTTGGGCACGATCCTGGTCGAGCAGGGCCTGCTCGACTCACGCTCGCTGACAAGGGCATTGGCGACGCAACTCGGTCTGCCGACGATCGACCTGCGAAACGTGCGTCCGACACCGGAGGCGCTTGCGTTCATCAATGAAGAGGTGGCACGTCGGCTGCACATCGTGCCGCTGCGGTTGGCCGACAATGCGCTCGACGTCGCTATCGCCGACGGCTCCAACGAGATCGTGCGCGACACCCTTGCTCGCCTCGACGTCGACCACGTCAACTTGTACCTCGCCCCGCCCGACGACGTCGTGACCTGTCTCAACACCTACTACCGAGTGCTGACCGAGACCGACGACAGCGTCAAGCAGTTCTGGGACACCGCTGCCGCGCAACAAGAGATCGAAGCCGTGATCGGCGCGACCGACGATGCACCGATCATCCAACTCGTCAACAAGATCGTGACCCAGGCACTGAGGGACCGCGCGTCCGACATCCACATCGAGCCAACAGACGGCGAGATCCGCATCCGCTACCGCGTCGATGGTGCGCTGCGCGAGGTGTTGAGCCTTCCCGCGGCGACAGGCCCCGAACTGGTCAGTCGCATCAAGATCATGGCCGACATGGACATCGTCGAACGGCGGCGTCCGCAGGACGGTCAGTTCGAGACCAAGATCGATGGCGCCGGCGTCGACGTGCGCGTGGCGACCGGCGCGACCATCTGGGGCGAGACCGCGGTGCTGCGACTGCTCGACAAGAGCAGGTCGATGAAGCACCTGTCGGAGCTCGGCATGCCGACCGACACGCACGCTCGCTACCAGGCGATCGTCCGCAAGCCGTACGGCATGATCCTGTGCAGCGGCCCCACCGGTTCGGGCAAGACGACCACGTTGTACGCGACGCTGGCAGAGATCACCCGCAGCGAGCTCAACGTGATGACGATCGAGGACCCCGTCGAGTACGTGTTCCCCGAGGTCAACCAGATGCAGATCAACCTGCAGGCCGATGTCACCTTCGCCAGTGGATTGAAGTCGATCCTTCGGCAGGACCCCGACGTGATCCTCGTCGGCGAGATCCGCGATGAAGAGACAGCCCGCATTGCCGTGCAGTCAGCCCTCACGGGTCACCTCGTGATGTCGTCGCTACACGCCACCGACGCGACCTCGGCGCTCTATCGATTGATCGACATGGGCATCGAACCGTTCCTGATGGCCTCGTCACTGGTCGGTGTCGTCGGCCAGCGGCTCGTGCGCCGGATCTGCCCGTCGTGCGCGACGGAATACGACCCGACGCCCGACGAACGCAAGCTCTACGAGTTCTTCGGTGGCGCACCGAAAGATCGGTTTGTTCATGGCGGCGGCTGCAACTTCTGCTCCAGCACGGGTTACCGCGACCGGGTCGGCGTGTACGAAGTGTTGGCCGTCACCGACGAGATGCGCCAACTGATCGTGACCGGCGCAGCGCCGCAAGACATGCGCCTGCTTGCCGTGTCACAAGGCATGCGCACGATGAGCACCGAGGCCATGGCCTTGGTCGCCGCCGACGTGACGACCATCGAAGAGGTCATCCACAACGTCTACGTCAACTGACCGCGCCCCGCCCACGAGCGGGTGAGAGCCAGGCTGTCAGCCATCTGATCGGCGTCGGAACAGCCGCCAAGCACAGACAAACCACAGTCCGATCGCGACGAGCCAAACTGCCGCGGCGCGGACCGGGTGACCGTCGCCGCCCGTAGCCAGCGAGTACACCCCGAGCAATCTGTGCTACTCGGCACCGTCCTACACTCGAATACGAGGCCGTCGTGCCTTTGGAGTTGATGTGCCGATCAGGACGTTCCGCCTGGGGCCGGTGTCGTGTGGGTTGAGTCGCGCCGCTCGTTCAGGCTGCCGGCTCGACGAGGTCATGAGGATTTCTTCGGGATTTTCCGCTCGGACCGGCGGAAACGCGAAGTGCGCAACGATGTAGGGGCTGATGCGCAAAGAAGACGCTACGACGATCCCTGTGGAGAGTCCGAGCGGTTTCGTGGATCTCTACGAACGCACAGTGACCGACGTCTTCTCGTATTTCGCCAGCCGCGTAGGTGACTGGGCGGCCGCGGAAGATCTGACTCAGGACGTGTTCGTAGCTGGTGCCCGTCGTGACGCGGTCGGCGAAGTCGTGGATCTGGCATGGCTGATCGGCGTGGCCCGCCACAAGCTCGTCGATCATTGGCGGGCACAAGCACGGCACGACCGCAATCTGGCTCTCGCTCATTCGTCGGAGCAGACCCGCCCGGTCGAGGAATCGGCGTCGATCGATCCAGACAGAGCGTCGTTGGTGCTGGCGGGTCTCAACCCGACCTATCGGGCGGCGTTGGTGTTGCGCCATGTCGACGGGCTCAGTGTGAGTGCAGTGGCCGGTCACCTACAACGCTCGGTGGAGGCCACCGAGCAGGTCCTCAGCCGGGCGCGAGCGGCGTTCCGCGACA